>JAZODV010000200.1:0-4776 GCA_045597185.1 Eubacteriales bacterium | reverse complement strand
CACAACTCCTTGGCTCACAGAACGACATGGCTACGATCCGACTTGACCGATGCCCTTGATAAGGTCAACCGCGGAGATAACCGCGCCTCTGATGCCCCACTTTTCGTAGAAATTGGGGAGAGCGGGCTTTTTGCCGGGGCTCCAGAGCCAGATAGAGTTTGCGGGACGGAGACCGCGGGCGCGGCGCGCCTCGTTTACGGGGTGGCGGTCAAGGATGTCCCAGCTTGCGCGCATCAGGTCGTAAAACACCCTTCCGTCCTCGCCCGAGGGGAGATATTCCTTGATGCACTGTCCTAAAATGTCGTGGGGACGCATAAAATTGTATGTGTCGCAGCCGCCCTTCCAGAGGATGCAGTGGCGGTAGCTGACACCTGTATAGAATTTTCTGTCCTCGTTTCCAAGCTTTTCATCGAGAGCTTTTATAAGAAGATCAGCTTCGGCGGTAGAGATCTCGTCCGCGCTGTGGTCTATCATCGTTCTGGCGTCATAATTTTCTTCTTCAGAAAGAGTCACGACGTTGCAACGGTATGCGGTCTCGTCGGGCTTCATCTCAATTCCCATGCTCACCGCTTCAAGAGGTGAGCGACCCTTGGAATATATCTTAGGGTCATAGGAAAGTATTGCAAGATTTGCAGTATCACTTTCGGGGACCATTCCTTCGGGCACATTTGACACTGTACCGATATACGATACCTTTGCGAGTCTGTCTGTCGTTGGTTTGTCAGCCTTTTCCATTGGGGTCATATTTCCGAGGTCAGAAAGCTTTTCGTCTGCCATTCCGTCGGGTATAAGCACTAAATATTTCATAATTCAAGATTCCTAACGTAAAAATATTTTATCAATTCTACATTATACCACAAAATTTTGATTTAGACAACACTTTAAACAATAATATTATTAAAAAAATTCAAAAAATATTCTGCACGAACGCTTGTAAACACGAGAAATATATGATAAAATAGAACCTGTTAAAAAGCGTAGAGCCAAGGGGTAATGTATATGGATAGAGAAAAATTGATTTTGGAGCTTGAGGATAAAAAGCGCCAAACCCGTACGATGAAAAGGAAAATACTAACGGCGACGATCGCGACCGTTATTATCAGTGTGTTTCTTTTCGGTGTTATGATACTTATAAACACGGGTTGGTTCACAGAGACGGTCGAACCCGAAAAGGAATGGTATGAATTCGCTCCCATTACGGATTTTTACTATGATATTATGGAAGATGATTGGTATAAAAATCAGCTTGATATAGGTCCTATTGTAAAGTTTCACAACGCGCAGACAGGTGTCGGTATAGAGCTTGAACCCGAAGAGTACGGTGAACACGGTAAAGCCGTAAAGCTGCTGACAGATCTCATAACAGCCGCACAGCAGGGAGACCATAACGCATACAACGACTGTTTTTCCGACAGTTATCTTATCGCAGAGGGAAAAAAGAAAGTTGAGGCTGACGGAGTAATATATACGGATGCAGAGTATCTTGAGATTGGAAAGAAGTCGGAATTCACCATGCAACAGGTGTACGACGTCGTTATAACGATGTATTCCGAGGAAGAGAATGCAGATGAGTTGTTGCACTGTACCTATGAGCTTAAATACAAAATACATTTGAACAACGGAACGCTTAGAAAGGATATGGGAAGCGACTGTTACCGCGTTCAGCAGATAATAATGCTTGAAAATGAGGATACGGGAGAGCTTGAGATAATAACGGTTAATACGTTTTCGGATAAAACGGTTCAGTACAGACCTATAATCTGGAAGGTAATACTTGTCATAGCCGTATCGGCGGCGTTTATAACGGCAGTCGTTATCGTTTCGTTCAAATATATAAAAAAGACGAAAAAAAATGAAAACACCGAAGTAAAAACCGAGAACAAGGAGAGCGACGAATGAAAAAGCTTTTGGTCGTTGACGGAAACAGTATACTCAACCGTGCGTTTTACGGAGTCAAGCCGCTGTCAACGTCGGAGGGAATACCCACTAATGCGGTGTTTGGCTTTATAAATATTCTAAATAAAAATCTCGAAGCCGTTGAGCCGGATCTTTGCGCTATCGCGTTTGACCTCAAAGCACCTACGTTCAGACATAAAATGTACTCGGAGTATAAGGCGGGCAGACATGCAATGCCCGAAGAGCTTGCCGAGCAGTTTCCGTATGCCAAGGAGGCCGCGAAAATACTCGGATTCAATCTTTTTGAACTTGAAGGATATGAGGCTGACGATATTCTCGGTACTCTTGCGGCAAAGGCTGACGCTGACACGGAGACATATATTCTTACGGGAGACCGAGATTCGCTCCAGCTTATAAGCGATAAAACAAAAATACTTCTTGCAACGAACAACGAGCCGATAACGTACGACAGAGCCGCGTTCCTTGAAAAATACGGAGTTCAGCCCGAGCAGTTCGTTGACGTAAAGGCACTTATGGGTGACTCGTCGGATAATATTCCGGGCGTTGCCGGTATAGGCGAGAAGACCGCAACTAAGCTTATTGCTCGGTTTGGCTCTCTTGACGCGCTGTATGAAGCGATACCTTCAAAGGAACTGTCCGCAGGAGTGAACGCAAAGCTTGGAGCGGGCAGAGAGTCTGCGTTTATGTCACGACAGCTGGCAAAAATATTTACAGACGTGCCTGTAGACGTTTCGTGCGAAGCCATATGCCGACGTGAGCTTGACCGAGATGCGGCGTATAAACTGTTTACAAAGCTTGAGCTGTCGTTGTTTATAAAGAAATTTTCACTTGAGGGCGGAGAGGAGACAAGCTCGTACGAGGCGTTTCCTGTAAAGGATAATTGCAACATAACCGACGGAAAAACCGTTGCTGTTTCGTATAAAGACGGAGAAATGTCTGTTTGTGACGGCGAAGCGGTTTACGCTATAAATGATAAGAACGCAATAAAAGATATTCTTGAGCACTGCGTATGTGTCTGTCACGACTCAAAGGAGCTTTACAAGAGACTTGAGCTTGACGGCATACACTACAGAAATGCCGCGTACGATACAATGCTCGGCGCATACGTTTTAAGCCCGGGAGAATCGGATTACGACATATCTAAGCTGGTGCTTCGCTATCTCGGTACTGCATTTTCGGAAAGTATCACAGACGTTCAGTATATTTATTCTGTATATCCCGAAATTGCCGAAAAGATAAAGCAGGGTGGAGAAGAAGGACTTGTTTTGGATATAGAAATGCCGACCGCCGCAGTCCTTGCCGATATGGAGCTGTACGGCTTTAAGATCGACAGAGAGGGAATCGCCGCATACGGCGAAAGACTTAAGGAGCTTGAATCGGAGCTTGCGGACCGCATATATTACGCCGCAGGCGGAGAATTCAATATAAATTCACCGAAGCAGCTAGGTGAGGTGCTTTTTGAAAGACTTGGACTTCCGTCGGGCAAAAAGACAAAAACAGGATATTCGACAAACGCGGAAACACTTGAAAAGCTACGTCCGTACAGTGAGATCGTCAACGATATACTTGACTACCGTCAGGTAGCAAAGCTACGTTCGACCTATGCCGAAGGACTTCTAAGGGAAGCCGACGGAGAAGGACGCATACACACAAATTTCAAGCAGACGGGAACGGCAACAGGCAGACTTTCGTCAACCGAGCCTAATCTGCAGAATATACCGATAAAAACAGAGCTCGGACGAGAATTCAGACGGTATTTTATACCCAAAAACGAAAATTACGTGCTGATAGATGCCGACTATTCACAGATAGAGCTCAGAATTCTCGCGCATATCTCGGGTGATGAAACTATGATATCCGCCTTCCGTGACGGAATCGATATACACACATCAACGGCGGCTACGGTTTTCGGAGTTTCGCCTGAATCTGTAACTCCAGAGATGAGAAAGCGCGCAAAGGCGGTCAATTTCGGTATACTTTACGGTATGGGAGATTTCAGACTTTCAAACGATCTGCATATACCGATAAAACAGGCAAAGCAGTATATAGAAAGCTATATTGCGGGGTATCCGAAGATCGCGGAGTATCTTGAAAGAGTAAAGTCCGAGGCAAGACGGGACGGATACGTTACCACTATGATGGGTCGTCGAAGATATATTCCCGAGCTTACGGGAAAGAACAAAAATCTTCAGAATTTCGGTGAGCGAGTCGCAATGAACAGCCCGATACAGGGAAGCGCGGCGGACATCATAAAGATCGCGATGATAAATGTGTCGAAAAAGCTGAAAGAGGAAGGACTTGACGCAAGACTTCTGCTTCAGGTACACGATGAGCTTTTGATCGAGGCATCAAAGGACTGCGCGGACAGGGCAGAGGAGATACTGCGATTTGAAATGGAAAACGCGGTAAAGCTTGCAGTACCTCTTGACGTTGATATAAGCGTCGGCGAAAATTGGTTTTAGTAAAATAATTTTTAAAAAATTATATATTTTCATTCTGGGGGACAACACAATGAAAACAGCAAAGTTTATAAGAGTACCCGGCAGCGGACAGGCTGAGTGGTCAAACCCTTGGACAAAGGACAGAATCTACAACAACAGAGACATTGACCTTATGCCCAAAGAAGGACTTCAGACATTTATGAAGAAATTTGATACAGCGTCAAACGTAAAGTCTGCAGTGCTCAGAATCACGGCTCTCGGTATTTTCGAGGCATATGTAAACGGTAAGCGCGTAAAGAACGATCAGTACGACGAGCTTATGCCTCTCTGGACAGACTATAAGCACCGCGTATTTGAGTGCGAGTACGATATTCTTCCTTATCTTAAGAAGAAGGGCGGAGAAAACGTTTTCACTGCA
>JAZODV010000199.1:0-2749 GCA_045597185.1 Eubacteriales bacterium | reverse complement strand
TCGATAGGATGGATAACACCGACCTTAACTACGGGCTTACCTCTCGTAAGAGCAGTATTTACACGTGCGAAGTGGTCTTCTACGTATGAATATTCCTTATACCAAGGAGACTGATAGCTGATAGCGGCGGGATAGTCGCGCTTTGCTTCGCCTTCCATCGATACCCATGCAAGGTGAGGTACACGTACGGTTACGCCGAGAGCTGCCTGCCAGTCACCGTCGAGCTTGTGACCTCTGAAGTCGAAGTCCCAGGAGGTAACGCCGTAAAGCTCGTCAAGCATACCCTCGCGTCCGTACTGGTTGGTTGCCGACTGTGCTTGCTTTGCGGTCGTGTATTCGTGAAGCGAGCAAAGAATATCGATACCGGGAATGGTAAATCCGCGGTAGCTGCGCATTGCTTCGCCTATCATGCCTGTCTGGGAATTGAGCGAGGGCTCACGCATAAGGTGACCTGTAAGAGCAATTCCGTTTTCCTCGCACCAATTTCCGAGAGTATCCGCAAATGCCGATGCGAATCTTTCGGTAACGTGGTCGTGATAGTGATAACGGGTTACGGAGATCTTACCGTCGGGAAGCTCCCAGAAAAGTTCGGGAATCTTGTCAATAAGTGTGTCACCGTAGGCTGCCTTAAAGGTTTCGTCAAGGTCATCCGACCAAGGAAGGGTTACGTCGTCACGGCTTGTCGCGAACTTGAGAGTTCTCTTCTGGTCATGCTGAGGCTCGTCTGTGAAGATGGCGGGAATGGTTTTGCCGAATTCGTGACCGACCTTCTTCTTATAAACCTCGTGAGTTGTCTCGATAAAGCGCTCGATAGCCTTTTTATCAAGTGTGTTTACATAGCTTTGGAGATTAAATCTCGGTGTGCTGAGTGCTGTGAAAAGATATGCATACCAAACAGTACCCTCTGCAGTCTCACCGTCTGCGAGTGTCTTATAAGACTTAAGGCTTCCGTCTGTATTAAGAACGATGTCAAAGCGAGCAAGAAGGACCGTGCTGTCCTTGTATGCTTTGCGCTTTTCCTGACCGTTGACGGTATATGTGATATATTTTCCGTTCTCGCTCTCGCCGTTAAAGGGATTAACGGTCATAAGGAGTATACGCTTTCTTAGCTTCTTGTCCTTTGTTACAAGTCCGCCCGCAAAGCCGGAGGGCCAACGGTCCTCGTCGTAGAGCCAGGCAAGCATCTTGTCACGCTTTGCCTTGTTTACGCAGGACTCAACGAGATCCATGAACTTTTCGCCCATGTACTCTGTCTTCATACCGTTACGAACATGTATGTGGAAGCCACCGAAGCCCATCTCGCGCAGAGTGTCTATCTGCCAGAGAAGCTCCTCTTCCTCAAGCTCGCAGTTCCACGACCAGAATGGGGTGGCGCGATATTCGCAGGTAGGGTTCTTAAAGAGCTCAAGAGAAAGCTCTTTGTCTTTGTTTCTGGGATAAAGCATTTCTGATACCTCTCTCATTAAAAATTTATTTAATCAAAAAATTAAATACAAAATTATTTGTTCTCGACCGACATAAGCGCGAAGTGAAGCGCATTTGTCGCCGAAACGGAACGTAGAAAATCTCTGTCACGGTGTGCCGACAGTGCAAGCTTTTTGACGGTTTCTCCACGCACGGTGGAAACGCCGACAAACACAGTACCGACCGGCTTTTCGGGAGTTCCGCCACCGGGTCCGGCAATACCCGTTACGGATACACCGAGGTCTGTTCCGAGCGCGAGGCGTATTCCTCTTGCCATTTCCATAGCAGTCTCCTCTGAAACAGCGCCGTGCTTTTCAAGCGTTTTTGGAGAAACACCGATCATTTTTATTTTTGCTTCGTTGGCGTAAGTGACCGCGCCTCCGACAAAAACGTCAGAGCAGCCCGCAATATCGACCACGCGCTTTGCGATCATACCGCCGGTGCAGGATTCGGCAAACGAAACGGTCTTTCCGCTTTTTCTGAGCGCCAGAACCAGCGCGTTTTCAACTGAACCGACGTCGATACCGTATATAAATTTACCGACCTCGGTAGCTTTTATCTTTTCAACGGTCGCGTCGCAAAGAGCATAGGCCTCGTCCTCGGTTTCGGCTCTCGCAGTAACTCTGACGCGCACCTCGCCTTCCTTTGCGTATGGAGCAACAGTGGGATTTACGTCCTCTGCCATCATATTTTTAAGCACCGACTCGACAGCAGACTCACCCATACCGAAAATATGAACGTTACGGCTGACGATCGTGGTGTTTCGTCTTTCTTTAAGTCTCGGCTTTATCTGCTTTTCGAACATATCGACCATCTCACGCGGAACACCGGGCATCATAGCCGCAACGTGACCGCCCTCATCCTCAAGCCAGAGCCCGGGAGCCGTACCGCAAGCGTTGTAAAGCACGTCGGCACCGTCGGGAACCATAGCCTGACGCAGATTGTTGTCGGGCATAATTCTTCCCGAATGTGTGAAATAATCGCGTATCTCTTCGGCAATCTCGGGGTGGAATATCAGCTCACGCCCGAAGAGCTCTGCCGCAGTTTCACGGGTCAGGTCGTCGCACGTCGGTCCGAGACCTCCCGTGATAAGCACGAGATCTGCGCGCTCGAGCGCCGTTTTCAGTGTGCTTTTCAGTCTTTCGGGATTGTCTCCGACAACGGATTCATGATAGACCGCAATGCCAAGGCAAGCAAGCTCGCGCGAAAGGTACGCCGCGTTCGTGTTTATTATATCACCGAGCAAAAGCTCCGTTCCGACACAGAGTATCTCGGCGGTTTTTAT
>JAZODV010000198.1:0-2194 GCA_045597185.1 Eubacteriales bacterium | reverse complement strand
CCAACCGTAACGCGCTCTGACCGTTGTATCAATCCGGAGTATCTCTTCAAGCGGATTGAATTCCTCATCGTCAACAGCCCACTCTGCCATGTCGAGTATCATTGCGTTGGGCTCGTCAAGCTTGAATGGGACGAAACACGGCGTTTTTATCGCTCTTGATTTGGTCTTGGGTGCTGAGGGTAGAGCTACAGGTGCTTCATCCGTGGGTGTGAGAAGCAGGAGTAGGCTTTCTTCCTGATAAAGGCGAACGGAAATGACCGTGTTGCCGTCGGCGTCGTGCTTGTATGCTATCGGCTTTACCTCACCGTCAATAGTGTCGTAAAGTGTTACCGCATACTTGCCGAATATCTTTATATTTCTTGCATATACGCTTGAGATATCCTTGTTAGTCGGGTCTTTACCGCGAGCGACGAAGAGCCAACGCTTTCCATCCTCTTCCTCTTTCATGCGGTATAAGTAATCGTCACTGAGAGCGCCGTTATTCGAACGGATCTCAACTGTTCTGTTGCTCTTAAGAGCATCTAAAAGATCACTTCTGCTAATAGCTATTTTCTCTGATTCATCGCATAGCCTTGTCGGAGCATCGGACGGTACTGCGTCAACGTATTTTGGAGCATCGCCCATGAATATTAGCTTACCTCCGGCACGCTTGAACGCTTCAAGTCTTTCGAGCGTTGTGGAACGGAGTGTTTCACATCCGGGAACCACGATCGCGTCATATTCCATTTTTCCGACCTTGAGCGGTGCAGAAGCCTTTTCGCAAAGCTCGGGAAGGAGAGATTCACTTATAAAGTCAAAGTCAATGCTTCCGAAAATGAGCCATTCCGTCATTTCTCCAAAAGTTTTTTCAAGTGCATTTCTTTGCAACTCTGTTTGTTCCTCGGGTCCCCAATGTAGCCAGTAGCTTTCGATAGGATGGATAACACCGACCTTAACTACGGGTTTACCTCTCGTCATTGCGGTATTTACACGCGCAAAGTGGTCTTCAATATAGGAATATTCTTTATACCAAGGGGACTGATAGTTGATAGACGGAGGGCAATCACGCTTTGCTTCGCCTTCCATTGAGACCAAGGAAAGATGAGGAACACGGATGCTTACGCCAAGAGCCGTCTGCCAGTCACCGTAAAGCTTGTAACCTCTGAAATCGAAGTCCCAAGAGGTAACACCGTAAAGCTCGTCAAGCAATCCTTCTCGTCCGTACTGGTTGACTGCCGACTGTGCCTGCTTTACGGTCATGTATTCGTGACGGAAAAGAAGCATATCAATGCCGGGGATACCGAAATGACGGTAGTGACGCATGACTTCACCTATATCAGCGGTTTGGGAGCGAAGAAAGGGCTCACGCAGCATATGACCTGTAAGAGATAACCCATTCTTTTCACACCAAATTCCGATAGTATCGGCATAGGCGTTTGCGAATCTTTCGGTAATATGGTCATGATAGTGATATCGTGCTACCGAGACCTTGCCGTTTGGAAGCTCCCAAATGAGCTCCGGAACCTTATCAAGTATCGTATAACCGTAGGTTTCCTTGAAGGTATCGTCAAGGTCATCGGTCCACGGAAGATTTATGTCGTCACGGCTTGTCGCGAATTTAAGCTTTTGCTTCTGACCGTGTCCGGGCTCGTCCGTAAAGATAGCGGGAACGACCTTACCGAATTCGTGACCGATCTTCTTTTTATATACCTCGTGTGTGACCTCAATAAAGCGCTCGATAGACTTCTTATCGAGTGTGTTTACGTAGCTTTGGAGATTGAACATAGTCCTTTCGAGCATGGTAAACAGATATGCATACCAAACCGTGCCCTGCGCTTCCTCTCCGTCCGAAATAGTTTTATATGACTTAAGTGTTCCGTCAGCATTAAGAACAACATCAAAGCGCGCAAGAAGAACTGTGCTGTCCTTATATGCTTTGCGTTTTATTTGACCGTTAACGGTATATGTTATATATTCTCCGTCCTCCGTCTCGTCATTGAAAGGATTAACAGTCATAAGGAATGTACGTCTTCTGTACTTTTTGTCCTTAGTGACAAGTCCGCCCGCAAATCCGGAGGGCCAACGGTCCTCGTCGTAAAGCCAGGCAAGCATATTGTCACGCTTTGCCTTGTTTACACAGGACGCAACGAGATCCATGAACTTCTCGCCCATGTACTCTGTCTTCATACCGTTGCGAACATGCATGTGGAAGCCG
>JAZODV010000197.1:0-2190 GCA_045597185.1 Eubacteriales bacterium | reverse complement strand
TTAAACAAATGGTATTTTACCATTTCCATGCTGATGTTTTGCTCTTTTGCGATTTGAGAACAACTTTTGTTATCGACGTAATAAGCAACGCAGACCTCACGGTGTGTTTTCTTTAAAAGAGAAAGCTCGCGGCGAAGCAGATATATTTCCTCACTTGCGGTTTCTTTTTCTATGTATTCCTGCTCCGGAGAGAGGTCGTACACACCTATGTTTTCTTCTGTTAGTTCTACGTTCCCTGCGGCAAACTGACTCTTACGGATAAAGCGACGGAACGTGTTTTCAGCGATCTTCCAAGCAAAGCCCCAAAAGGCTTCTTCGTTTTGCAAGTTACTAGCCGAAACGATGATCTCATATACGATTTCGGATGCAAGATCGTCCACTTTATCTTTATCATAGAGTTTTGAAAAAGCATATCCGTAGATTGCTGTAAGATTTTCAGACAGCAATTCTGATGCTCTTTTGTCGGTCATAGTTGTTCTCCTGTGTTTTGAAAGCTTTCACTCATATAGTGTCAGCGAGAGTATATCGGTTAATTGGTTTTGGAATATTTCTGAAATAATTATATCATAAATTTGTGAATTTGTCCACATCCATCCCTTGCATGATACCGCAACGAGTGTGTTATAATAAGGACAACATTTTTCCCAAAATAATTGTTGTCCTTAAAATAACACCAAATATGAGCGTGTTACAATAAGGACAACATTTTGTTCAATTTTCGTTCTACGACGCCTTTTCCATAGAAATATTTGCGGCATTTAACATATTTTCGATGAAAATGCCGTACCCCGTGGTTGGATCGTTGATGAGAACGTGTGTCACCGCGCCGACGAGCTTGCCGTCCTGGATGATAGGCGAGCCTGACATTCCCTGCACTATTCCACCCGTCTTTTCGATAAGCTTTCTGTCGGTTATCTTGACCGTAAAGCATTTGCTTCCGTTTGCGTCTTTGTTTATCTCGCTTATTTTTATACTGTATTTTTGCGGTCCGCTTTCGTCAAGTGTGCAAATTATATGCGCATCACCGTCTTTTACCTCGCTCTTTCCGGCAATTGGTAACAGCTCACCGTGATTTTCGGGAATTTTTGAAAACATACCGAATACGCCAAGCGAAGTATTGTTAAGCAGTGCGCCTGTCTTATTTGCCTTAAAGCTGCCTTTTAGCTCCCCGGGTGAGCCGGGCATTCCTTTTATCGCTCCGTTTACCGTAACGTCACTTACTGTTCCGCGTTTCATCGGCACGATAGCTCCCGTCTCTCCGTCACATATCCCGTGCCCAAGTCCGCCGAAAAATCCCGTTTCGGGTTCTACATATGTCACGGTTCCGATACCCGCGCCACTGTCTCTTACAAGAAGTCCTGTTTTATATTTTCCGTCCTCGCCCGACTTATACGGTGTCAGTTTTGTTGTATATTCCTTCCCTGCTCTCTCGCAGGTGAGAGTTATTGCTTTTCCTCCGCACAAGTCAAGCGCGTCGCTAAGTCCTCCTATGTCGTTTATAATTTTTCCGTCTATCTTTTTTATCACGTCAGCCGGCTTTATTCCTGCCGAGTATCCGGGATTGGCTATTTTCTCACGCTCCGAGCCATATCCTACCACCATTACTCCGTCTGTTGAAAATCTTACGCCGAAGGGTATTCCACCGACGTAAAGCATCGTTCGTTTTTCGACGTTTACGTTTACACTCTTTATCGGCAACACACCGAGAAACCGATATTCCGCCGTATAAGCGGTCGATGCCGTATCGATTCCGGAATAAACCTCTGACGCGCCGTTTGCTTCTGCCGTTGTGCCCAAGTAGACCGGAAGTGCTTCACCGCTCATAAGGTCGATGCTGTCGGGTATAATAATATTGTATACACCAAGCAGCATCACGAGCGAAAGCGCCGCCGCGAGCAGGCCTTTACCAGCCTTTTTTGTTGTTTTTATAATTTTTTTCATTTTTGCATCCCTTTGTCATTTTTGCGAGTTCCGTGTCCTCACACTAATAATCTACCCTTAACGCAAAAGTTGATTCTCAACAATTATTGTTGCCGCGAACCATTATTTTTAGTAATAACCAAGGGAAAATTTTTTTTATTTGAAACAAAAGAAGCACGGCGCATAAAGAGCCGTGCTTTTTTCGAATATTCCAAAATTTTTATGTTAGTTTACGATGTAAGTTTCCAGTTTTTTGATAAGATTATCAGC
>JAZODV010000196.1:0-3245 GCA_045597185.1 Eubacteriales bacterium | reverse complement strand
ACGAATATGTTTACACTTGAAAGAGAAACTGTAAATTAAACAAAAACAAATACACCCATTGGTAAAAAACCAATGGGTGTATTTGTTTTAAGTTAAAGCTTATTTCTTGGACTCGTCATTTACCTTGATGACTTCTTTTCCGTCATAGGTTCCGCAATTTTTGCAAACGCGATGAGAAAGAACCATCTCTCCGCACTTGGGGCATGCTACCATGCCGGGAAGATCAAGTCTTTCTTTTGCTGTGCGTCTCTTATCGCGACGAGCGCTGGATACTTTTTTCTTCGGTACTGCCATTTCCGTTTCCTCCTGATATTATCTATAAATTTTAATTTACTCTTTATTTTCTTCGCCATTATCGGCAAAAAAATTCTTTAATACTGCCCATCTCGGATCGGGCGCCTCGGCTTTGCAATCGCATGTACCGTCTGTCAGCGGCTTTCCGCAGTACTGACACAATCCCGGGCAGTCCTCCCTACAGAGAAGTTTTGTTGGAAAATCGAAGAGCATAGCTTCCATAAGCTGCTCGTCAACATCAAGATATCCATCATAAATTACGGCATATTCGTCGATGTCATCCTCGATCTGTTCCTTTGTGAGCGTTTTTTCATTGACGACCGTACGTTCAAACACGGTTTCAAAGCAATCCTTTACAGGCGCAAGACATCTTGCACACTCACCCTCGTAATCAAACGAAAGGGTAAGCTTCATTCGCATGTATCCCGCGGTATCGACTATCTCTCCGTTGACTCTTGCGTCACCGATGACGGTTATAAAGTCGATATCGTCATATTTGAATGTGAAATTGACCGGCAATCGGGATACCTCTCCCCGCAGCATTGGTCTTAAATCAAGCTTCATGGAGACCTCCTTTTTGCTATTTGGGCGCAATTTCCCCATATCAAAAAATGCAACATTTGATATTATAACCTCTTATTTGCGATTTGTCAAGAGTTTTTCGTTAATTTTATTTATTTTACGATATATGTACCTGCGGAAAGCTCAAAAATCATGCGATCGCCTTCAATTTTTCCGCCAAGCTGCTTGGCTGTGAAGGTAAGATCGTTAATCTCAACGGTCTTCTGTCCGTAAAGAAGCGGGAATTTTACGGTTGCGCTTCCGTCCGGTATCACGCACTTCCATACAAATCTTCCGTTCTCGTATTCCCAACGGCTGACAATTCCCTTATAAGTCGCCTCTGCCATTGTGATCCTCTTCTGACCTGCGGGGATCTCGTCGTCGCTTCTTGTGTCGGGAGTCGGAGCGAGAATGCATCTGCCGTCAAATCCGAATGCTTCGGGATCGGGCTTGATTCCTGCAACGGATGCGTACATCCACTCTGCAACTGCGCCGTATGCGTAGTGATTGAACGAGTTCATTCCTACGTTTCCAAATCCTTTTTCCTTGGTATAGGAATTCCAACGCTCCCAAATAGTTGTCGCGCCCTGTCTTACCGAATATAACCACGACGGGTCTTTTGTCTGGAGCAGAAGCGAATATGCAAGCTTATCAAGTCCTACCTTTGCAAGCGTCTGGTTGAGTATTCCTGTACCTACGAAGCCTGTCGAAAGAGTGTAGTCATTGTCTATGATCTTCTGCTCAAGCTGTTTTACGGTCTTTTCGTAAAGCTCGCCCTCGATCATATCGAATGCAAGGGGAAGCAGATATCCCGTCTGTGTCTTTACGTTTATCTCGCCGTCTGTTACATATTTCTCGAAATAGTGAGCAATTATGCGTCCGAGAAGCTCTTTGTAATATGCCTCTCTGTCTGCCTTGCCGAGTATCTGCGAGAATTTTACCATAAGCGACGCGTCATATGCGTAGTAGCATACAGAGAGATACTCCTTGGGAGTTACGTCGTAGTTGAGCCAGTCACCGTATTTCGGCTTAGGGCCTTCAAGGCCAAAGCGCTCAAGATACTGCATATAGTACTCCATCGCGTCATAATTTTCTTCTATGATCTCAACGTTACCGTACATTTCGTAAAGCTTGTACGTTACGATAAGTCCCGCATCAGCCCAAGCGGCGTTTCCTCCGTTTCTTTCGGCCTCAAACACTCTCGGAATAACGTCGCAATACGCACCTTCAAATCCCTTCTGAGAATCTCTCGCGTCGCCGAGCCAACGGCGAAGGAAGGAATATGTATCGGCAATATAGGACGCCGCGCCGCAGAATATCTGTGTGTCACCCGTCCAGCCAAAACGCTCGTCTCTCTGGGGACAGTCTGTGGGAGCTGAGAGATAGTTGCCCTTCATACCCCATTCAACGTTGGAATAGAGCTTATTGACCTCTGCATCGGAGCAAGTAAACGTGCCAAGACCGTTAAGCGAAGACCCTACAACCTCACCCGTGATACATTCTATATTTATATCTCTGTCTGCTGTAATCTCAATATATCTGAAGCCGTAGAAAGTATGAAGCGGCTTAAAAATATTGAGCGCCTTTCTCGTATTGGGCGACGCGGCAATATAATTCATCCTCGCAAGAGCAGAACGGTAATTCTTCATATATATGCTTCCCTTAGGACCGTCGTTCCCTCTTGTGCTGTCACCTGAATCGTTGAGCATTTCGGCAAAGAGGCAGGAGATCTTTGTTCCGTCGTTAGCTTCGATCGCGATCGAGGGACGTCCGACCATATTCTGACCGAAATCGAGCATAAGGTGCTGACCTGCAAGGAGCTTCATCTTCTCGCAGTTGTCTCCGACGACCTTCTTCTGTGCGATGATCTCACCGAAGTCTGTTCCGTTATTCTTTGTTTTTCTCCATACAACAGCACTCTTAGGTGCAAGATATTCGTTCACTCTTACGAACTCACCCTCAAAAGGCACTACCTCGCAAGTATATTCAGTGAATATCTCAGCGTTCTTCCACTCGATGCTATCCGTTTTGATACACGGATCGGGAATTCTTGCGTCAAAGTACTCGCCGTCCCAGATATCCGCAGTCAAAACAGGACCTGCTATTGCGGTGCTCCAGTCCTCTCCCGACGCGATAAGCTCAGTCGTTCCGTCCTTATATGTGACCTCTATCTCCGCGCAAAGAGACGGATCGTGCATTCCGTAATATTTAAATGAGATTCTCGAAGAATACCAACCGTTTGATACTCTTGCAGTGAAAACGTTTTCTCCGCCCTTCTTCTTAAGATAAGGAAGAATATCGTACTCGCACTCAAATACGCGGTGCTTATAGTCTGTCCAGAGAGGCATAAGCTCGTCGTACTGATCGTTCTTTACGCGCTTACCGTTTAC
>JAZODV010000195.1:0-17415 GCA_045597185.1 Eubacteriales bacterium | reverse complement strand
TCGACTACGAAGCTGTTAAGCACGAGCAGCCGGTTATTGCCGAGGAAGTAAGCTTTAAGGAAGAGGAAGAAGCAGCACCTGTTGCCGAGGCCGCACCTGAAGCACCTGTTGCCGAAGAAACAGCTACGGACGCAGAATAATTCCGTTCCCAATATAATTAAGGGAGGAAACATCTGTGGCAAACTTCAATTTTAACAAGGTAATGCTTGGCGGACGTCTGACAGCAGACCCCGAGCTCAAGCAGACACAGAACGGCACACCCATTGCGACATTCTCGATAGCTGTAAACCGCAGATACCGTTCGAACGACAATCAGCAGCCGTCTGCAGATTTCTTTAACGTAACGGCATGGCGCGCACTTGCCGAGCATGTAACACGTTATTTCAAGAAGGGTTCGTCAATTTTTGTGGTAGGAACTATACAGAACCGCACATGGACAGACCAGCAGGGTGTTAAGCGTTACGCGACCGACATAATAGCGGACGAGATCAACTTTGTTGACAGCCGCAGCGAAAGCGCGGGACAGAACGCACAGCCCTATACGCCCGATGCATATAACAGCGCACCGGCATATTCCACACCGGCGACCGCCGCACCGAATTTTGAAGAGATCAAAACCGACGACGATCTGCCTTTCTAAAATAAGAATTAGGAGAAAAAGAAAATGGATAGAACATCTGATAACGCACGTAGCTTCCGTCCCAACCGCAAGAGAAAAAAAGTATGTATTTTCTGCGCGGAGAAGATCGAGAACATTGATTACAAGGACGTACAGCGTCTTCGCAAATTCATATCTGAGAGAGGAAAAATTCTTCCCAGAAGAATCTCGGGCGCATGCGCAAAGCATCAGCGTGAGGTCAACACTGCTATCAAGCGTGCAAGACAGGTTGCACTTCTGCCTTACGTAAACGACTGATAAAAAGTTAGCATCGGGTACTAAGGTACGGTAAAAAAGAACCGATATGGATTTATTTCCGTATCGGTTCCTTTTTATGTACACCGCTAATAGTATTGAGAAGAGCGTTTTTTAGTGTTTAGTGATACGCTCGATAAACTACGAAGCGAATATAACAGCAAAGCAATACAACTCGCCGAAGGAGAATAGAGCTGCGTTGAGTCCTTGGGCGTATTTTAGCTTTTGAGATCGGAAACAGATTCACTTACTGTTTTTGTACAATATGAATTTATCGCTTTAGCTTGATACTTTGTAAAAATTCACGGCTTGGACACAATATATATGTGTACATATATATATTCGTTTCGAAAACGTTCACAATCCTTTGATAAAATTATGCGAAACAAATTGAGGCGGTTGATGAACCTATTTTTTTTGAAATACTTTAACCTGTTTCAGGTTAAATCGTCGCTGATCGCACAGTGACTAATAGCTGTATAAAGGGTCGGCAGCTATAGGCTCAACCGAACGTAAAGCCGTGACGTTCCTCTCAATGCGGTTTTGTTATAATACAGCTCGCGGTTTCGGGGCCTAGGCTGCGGACTGTTCAAAGATAAGCCCGAAAAAACTTTTGAGAAAGGTGAAAAGAAAACAATGAAAAAGAAAGTTTTACTTACCTCGGTATTGACGATAGCTCTTTGCCTAAGTCTTATCGCAGGTTCGACCTTCGCGCTGTTTACAAGCGAAAGCGGCGTAAATATCGCTGTCACTGCAGGTGAAGTGAAGGTTATCGCAAAAGTCGGAAAACTGCAGCTCTCTTCTATGGACGTAGATATGTCCGGCACAACATTTGCAAACGGCGGAACGGCCGAATACGATGAAGCAAAAAACAAGCTCACGCTCGACAAGGTCACCCCCGGTGACAAGGTCGAGTTTCCGATCGAAATAACAAATTACAGCAACGTAGCTATTAAATACAGATTATCTTGGTATATAGAGGGCGAGCTTAAGAATGTTCTTGTTGCCAAGGCTGATGATACCGTGATCAAAAACGGAGCTTCCGATTGGACACCGTGGGCTCCTGTTGCAAATACGGAGGAAGGCGAAACAAAGACGGTTAAAGTATCGGTCGAGCTTCCTGCCGAGGTAAACAATGTTTATCAAGAGAAGGAGGCTGACATCTACTTCAAGGTAGAGGCAGTTCAGGGCAACGGCACAGAAAAATATCAGGTAAACGTATCTGATCCCTCAGCTCTTAACGCAGCGATCGCCGCAGGCGGTAACGTTGTTCTCGACGGATCGATAACTCCCGATTCCTCTCTCACCGTAGCAGAGGATACAGAGGTCTTTATTGATATTAATGAAAACAGTATAAACGGATCCGTCATAAATCAGGGCGGTGAGGTAGCTATCCAGAACGGTACGATAGAGGTCGAGGCGGCAGGCTTTGAGAACTATGGAACGGGTACTTTGACAGATGTCGATATGAAAGCGGGAACCCCGGATGATTATGCCGGTATTACTAATGGAGAAGATGCTAAAACAACATTTGAAAATGTTAATCTTACCTCCGGCGGTGGCGGTATCGGTGCAGTCGGCGGTGCTGAGGTCGTTTTTAGCAGCGGAAGCGTTGCGGTAAATTCGGCAAGCACGTCCGGACGTTATATCTTCTATGCAGCAGGAGCAGGAACCGTGATCACTATTGAGGGCGGAGAATTCTCATTCAGCAAGACTCTTAATCAAAAGCGTGCTTACATTTATGCGGGCGCAGGTACGACAGTTTATGTAAAGGGCGGAACCTTCGGTCCTGCCTCCACACGCTCAGGCTATACTGCGGGTATTCTCGGAACGGGTGACGTTATTATTACAGGAGGAACCTTCGGCTTTGATCCGACAGCTTGGGTCGCTGACGGATATGAGGCTGTTAATGACGGAACTAATTGGGTGGTTTCCGCAAAATAAGACGAAAACAGTAAAATGAACTAAACGGCAAGGTAGGAAATTGCAATGTAACAATTGAAAAATCACGGCTTTGATCATCCTGCATTTACAGCCTTGCCAAATAAAAATACCGTCGTGCTCCGTGAGGAGCGCGACGGTATTACGTATTTTTAAGGTTCAAAATATCAATTTATTTGATGTACTCAAACGTGAAATCATCCCACGGAATATTGACGGGCATTTTTTCAGTGAGTATCTGATCAACGTGCATAAGAAGCGGGAAGTCCTTTGCGTCGAGAACGCCTGCGGCGGCTCTGTTCTTTATTGCGCGTGCAACACGTACGGCGACAACGAGAGACTCAAGTGTAACACCGTTAAGCTCTTCCTTTGCCTCGTCGATGTTGAGACCGCGTCCGAGAAGGATACCGACAAGACGTGTGCGTCCGCCGTAAACGGTAACGTAGAGGTCACCGGCTCCAACCGCGAGGTTTTCAAGAGTGCCGGCACCCTGATAATCAAGCAGACGGGACATTTCCTTTACAGCCTGACCGAAAACCGCAGCCTGCGAGTTAAAGTGAAGCTCGCTGTCAATTCCAAAAGCCTTCTGGTTGAGTCCGACAGTGAGCGCGATTCCGAGAGCGTAACCATTCTTGAGAGCGACGGCGCTTTCAATACCGATAACGTCTGTAGAAAGGCTTATGTGATAGTAGTCTGTTTCCATAATAGCCTTGAGCTTGCGAAGGATCTCTATATCCTTGCCGCAGAATGCTACCTCGGTCTGATCGTGCGCGACCAGTTCATAGCTGGTGCAGGGACCGCCTATTGCGTTGAGAGAGGTCTTTTTTCCAAGCTCGTCGAGCTTTTTCTGCCAAACGTCGGGGTAGCAGAGAAGCTTTCCGTCCTCGGTGTCCATAAGACCTTTTGTAACCGTAATGACGGGGATATCCTCGGGAATTATGGGGAGTATAACGTCGGCAAACCAATCAACGCCGAAGCTGCTGACACCGCCGATTATCATATCAGAGCCTTCTATAGCTGCTTTGACGTCTTCGATCTGATAATATTTGAGTCCTGCGGGAAAATCTTTTGTGAACTTGGGGTGACGGTCTGTTTTGATCGATGCTTCTATTATCTCACGGTCAAGATGTGTACCGACAAGACGAACCTCATGCCCATTTTCTCTTGCGGGAAATGCGAGAGCAGAGCCCATCATTCCCGCACCGATGATTGTAACGATTGCCATAACTTTTCTCCTTTGTAATGTGAAAAAATCTGAAAAAAATTGATAATACTTGAAAAATGCAAAAGAGTGTGATACAATGATAAAAAGTTTGATCAAGTGTTTTTGCTTTTTCAACGCTCATATTATATAACAAGGCAGCTTTTATGTCAATAGCGAAAGAAAATATTGATAATTTATCAAATTAAAGGTCAAATTCTTGCAAACTTTTTCATTTTTAAAAAAGAGGAACAGAAACATGATACAGTATGAACGCCGTCGTAATATTCTTGAATATCTCAAAACAGAGGAGACCGCTACAGTAAAGGAGCTTGCCGAAAAGGTATATGCAAGCGAGGCGTCTGTGAGACGCGACATTGAGGCTCTTGAGCGTGATGGACTTGTCAGGCGGATATGGGGAGGCGTAACCTTTACGGGTGTACAGAACGGAGTCGTGCCGATCAATGTCAGGGATACTGATAACGCTGCAAGCAAGAATATTATAGCGAAGCGCGCTGCCGAGCTGATTTTTGACGGAGCTACGATTTTTCTTGACGCGTCGTCAACCGCAAGAAGAATTATAAAGCATCTTGGAAACAAATGCGATCTGACGGTAATAACCAACAACCAGCGACTTTTTGAAGAGGCTGAGAACCTTGACGCAAGGCTTTACTCTACGGGAGGCTTTTATAACCGAAAAAATCACGCCTTCACAGGACCTCTCGCCGAGGAGTACGTGCGCGGAGTATATGCAGATATATTTTTCTTTTCTAGTCAGGGAATAAGCAAGGATGGGGAAATAACCGATGCGTCAGAGGAAGAGACATCGCTTCGCCGTGTTATGCTTGAACGGTCAAAGAAGAAATATTTTCTTTGCGATTCATCGAAAATAGGTATAAAAAAGCTGTTCACCGTATGTGAAAAGGATGAGCTTGACGGAATTATATGTGACACGAAGCTTCCTTGGGAAAAAGAATGAAACGCAGCATGGCTGCGTTTCATTCTTTTTATTTTAAAAATTATATTTCGGGCTGCTTCGGGAATTTTGCGAAGGCGGCTTCAAGCTCTTCGTCGGTCGGACGGTAGTCTGACATCTTTCCGTCGTGGAATTTTTCGTATGACATCATATCGAAATATCCCGTACCCGTAAGACCGAAGAGTATAGTCTTTTCCTCGCCGGTTTCCTTGCATTTAAGTGCCTCGTCTATCGCGACCTTTATGGCGTGCGACGATTCGGGCGCGGGAAGGATCCCCTCAACTCTCGCAAACTGCTCGGCGGCGGCGAAGACTGCGGTCTGTTCAACAGCAACGGCCTCCATAAGTCCTTCATCGTAAAGCTCGGACAAAACGGAGCTCATACCGTGATACCTAAGACCTCCCGCGTGGCTGGCAGAAGGAATAAAATCACAGCCGAGCGTATACATCTTTGCCATAGGGCAGATGCGTCCTGTGTCACAGTAGTCGTAAACATATTTACCGCGGGTGAGTGTAGGGCAGGACATAGGCTCGACTGCGATAAAGCGATAATCAGCTTCGCCTCTGAGCTTTTCACCCATAAACGGAGCTATAAGTCCGCCGAGATTTGAGCCACCGCCCGCGCATCCGATGATTATGTCTGGCTTTTCACCGTATTTGTCGAGTGCGGCTTTGGCTTCAAGGCCTATGACCGACTGGTGTATCATTACCTGCGTCAATACGCTTCCGAGAACGTAGCGGTAATCTCCGCCTGATTTTGCGGCAGTTTCAACAGCTTCGGAGATCGCGCAACCAAGTGAGCCGTTAGTTCCGGGATGCACCTCAAGTATTTTCTTTCCGACCTCGGTCGTGGTAGACGGAGACGGTGTGACGTGAGCGCCGTAGGTACGCATCACCTCACGTCTGAATGGCTTTTGCTCGTAGCTGCATTTTACCATAAAGACCTGACAGTCAAGACCGAAGTAAGAGCAACCCATAGAGAGTGCCGTACCCCACTGACCTGCGCCTGTCTCTGTGGTAACACCCTTGAGTCCCTGCTTTTTGGCGTAGTATGCCTGAGCTATTGCGGAATTGAGCTTATGGCTTCCGCTTGTGTTGTTTCCCTCAAATTTATAGTATATCTTAGCGGGAGTTTCGAGTTGCTTTTCAAGGCAGTATGCTCTGACAAGCGGCGCGGGACGGTACATTTTATAAAAGCTTACAAGCTCCTCGGGAATATCTATGTAGGGTGTCGTGTCGTCAAGCTCCTGCGCGGCAAGCTCGCGGCAGAATACTTCGGACAGCTCATCGAGCGTTATAGGCTTCATTGTTTTGGGATTTACGAGGGGCGCCGGCTTCTTTTTCATATCGGCGCGAAGGTTATACCATTTTTTCGGTATCTCGTCCTCACTTAAATAAATTTTGTAGGGAATGTTCTTTTCTGACATAATTATGACTCCTCTCATTTTGGGGCAGGCGACAAAAAATGCTCCTGTCCCGCATAAATAATGCCGGGACAAGAGCGATATTTCAAAAAACTCTTGCGGTGCCACCCTGCTTGACGCTTTCGCGCCCACTTACGCATACTAAATATATGCCGAACTTTGTAACGGAAGTCTGCCGTCTCACATACTCGAAGTAAAAAATCTTTCTGCTCGCCCTCGGAAGTCCATTCAATAATACGTACGCACACCGCAATCACACCGCCTGCGGCTCTCTTTGGAGGTGACATAAAATCTACTTACTCTTCCTCATCGGTTTATGTGTTATATAATAGCACAATAAATTTAAATTGTCAACACCCAATTTAAATTTTTTGAATTAAAGCAGCTCTATTCCCGCGTCGGCGCATTGCCTTATCGTTTCCTTTGGCCATACCGACGACTGTACCTCGCCGATGTGCGCTTTTCTGAGGAAGAACATACACATTCTCGACTGACCGATACCGCCGCCAACCGTATAGGGAAGCTCTCCGTCAAGCAACGCCTTGTGGAAAGGAAGTGAGACCCTTTCCTCGCAACCGCTTGCTTTGAGCTGACGGAGAAGCGCGGCTTCGTCAACGCGTATTCCCATTGACGACAGCTCAAGACCTATATCGAGCAGGGGATAATAAACGATAATGTCGCCGTTGAGCGTCCAATCGTCGTAGTCGGGCGCACGTCCGTCGTGAGGACTACCCGAACGGAGCTTATCGCCTATCTGCATAATGAACACCGCGCCGAATTCTTTTGCGGCGGCATGCTCTCTTTCCTTAGGCGTAAGGCTCGGATATTTGTCTTCAAGCTCCTGCGCGGTAATAAAGGTTATCGACTCGGGGAGAAGATGACCTATAAAATTATAGTCGTTAGTGATATAATTTTCTGTATGACGGAGCGCGCGGTAGATACGCTTGACGAAAAGCTCAAGACGCTCGCGGCATCTTTCCTCTTTCGTTATAACACGCTCCCAATCCCACTGGTCAACGTATATAGAGTGGATGTTGTCGGGCTCCTCGTCGCGTCTTATAGCCGACATATCGGTATAAAGGCCCTCGCCCGGAAGATATCCGTAACGCTTTAAGGCGTCGCGCTTCCATTTTGCGAGAGAATGAACTATCTCACATTCGGAGCCTCCTACGCGGAGATCGAAGGTGACGGGACGTTCCCATCCGTTGAGAGTATCGTTGAGTCCACTGTTCTTTGTAACGAAAAGCGGAGCCGAGACACGCGTGAGGTTGAGCTGTATTGAAAGATCGCGCTCAAAAAAGTCCTTGACCTTTTTGATGGCGCTTTGCGTTTGGTGAATATTCAGCTCGGACTTGTAGCCCGAGGGTATATAAAGCTTTGACATAAAAATTTCTGCTTTTCTTGTAAGAAAAGCGTCCTTTCCGGATACTTTAAGATAAACTGATCCTTGTAATTATAACACACATACGCCGCGCCCGTCAATAGCCGACGTAAAATTACTCATCGCTTTTTTCTTCTTTGTTGGGCTTTTTCGGCTTTTTAGTATCTTTTTTCGGCGTACGCTCTATCTTATAGCTACGTTTGAACCATACGACAGACAGCATAACGATAACGGCTATAGCTGTTACGGCAAGAATAGTGAGAAGAATGATAAGGAGGGTATTGCTTTTTGCCTTACCGACGAGTACCTGTGTTACACGAAGCTCGCAGGAAGGGTCGACGCTATCCTCGCAATACGCCGAGATGCGAAGCTCAAGCTTGCCCGACGAAAGCTCACGGCGAAATTCCGAAACGTCGAAGTCGAGAAGCAGGGGAGAAGAACCCGATAGACCTGATACCGAGCTTTCATAAACGGCGTCACCCTTTTTGTCGTTTCTTTGTATGAGTGTGAGAGTAAGGGTGTAGCTGTCAGTCTTGCCGCCGCTAAGCGTCATAGTGACAAGCAGGCTGTCGTTAGATATTTTAGACTTTTTGATTCCTGTTAAGACAGTGTGACCTACCGATGACATGTCGGGATTTCCAAGTGTCACCGAAAGGGCGTTTTCGTCTTTTTTATCTATAAAAGAGTCTTTGCCGAAAACGGTAAAGCCGTGCTCACCGTCAGATGAGAAGTCGAAGAGAGTATTAAAATTATAGGAATCCGTAGGGTCGGTGTTTTCCGAAAATTTATGCATCGAGACGTCACCCGTACTGTGCTTTTTGACCTCCGCGGCGGCAGAATTTTCACTGTATAGCTTGCTCCAGTCGCTGTCCTTTTTCATAGCCGAGCCGATATACGGGTCAAGCGCTGCATCGCTGTCTATAAGAGAATAGAGAGTGTACGCGGGACGGGCTTCAGTCGGTATTTCCTCGTCGTTTGCCTCTCGCAGACCGTTTTTGATACCGCCCTTATCTACCTGTGCCGAATAGAAGAACGCGTCTATCTTTTGCGTTTCGACAGCTTTATAGTAGGCGTAAGCGATCGACGCCGCTTGGTTTTGCTCGGATACGTCGCTGTTCGTAAGCTCGACCGAGAAGTCGCTTATTATGATATGACGAAGTTCACCGCCGTAGCGGTATTCCTCTGACGAGAGGAACGTACCTGTGAGCGCCGTGAGATTTACGGGGGTAATATATTTGCCGCCGCCCGCGTTGTCATACCAGATACGGTCGCTGTCGCTTGATTCTGCGAGGGTAGAAAGCGCAACGCCCCACGGATAGTTGCCCGATAGCTTTGCATGTTTATTAAAATCCGAGAGGAATTTTTTTGCACTGACATCACACGCACCATATCCCGAAACGGTATAATTTCTGTCTATCGTGAGAAATACGCGACCGTTTTCGTAGTGCGTCGCCATCGCCGTATACATTGTGCGTACAAGTACTGTACAAGCCTCAAAGTAGGTCTCGTAGGAAGCAGAGCCTGCACCGTCACCGGGTGTGTTGAGAGCATGTCCTGCTATAAACGCCGAGACAAGACCGTACGTGCCTTCCTTGTCGGTATAGCGTTCCGCAAGAAAATCGAGAAAGTCGGCGACGTATTCCGCGCAGCGTTGGTCTGCCGTATTTATAGGATAATGCTCAGCACCCGAAACGGTATCCTCAAACGCAAGGAAGCGTAGCTTTTCGGGAAGCTCGGAATAGGAGGATCCAAGAGTGATACGGAAATATACGGTAACACCTCTGTCGGTGTAATCCTTGACGCGCGCGTCAAGCTCCGAGAGGGAAGATTTGAGAATATAACGCCGTCTGCCGTTTCTTTCAAAGCGCAGGTTGTTTTCACTTGCTCCGGTGCGTGCGTATTTGTCTATAGGAATATCTATTATGACGTGCGAGACGTCAAGTGCGACGGCATCGCCGTCATATTTTGCGTTTATACCCTTTATCGAGGCTTGCTCGGTGTAGTCGGTGTCGTTTTGCGAAAGCACCTCGGGATTTGAAAGATAGGTCACTGTTTCTGCGGCGGGCACGAATTTATTTACCGCGCTGTCGAAGAATGCGGCAATAAAGCCGTAATACAAACGGCTCTGTCCGTCGTCGTCGACCGTGTCGAGCTTAAATTTGACTGTATTTTTTGCGCGCTTGTCGTCGATAGGATCGGCGTTGCCGTTTATTATGTCAGACAGGTCACGTCCCGGCTCAAGCGAGAAAAGATATATACGTGAGTCGTCATATTTCTCAAGGTATTCGGGCTCGGGCGCGACTGTGACGGTCATCTTTTTGCCGTTTTCCTTAACCGTGACCTCGGCAGTACCGGGTGCTATATCGTTTTTTCCGCAGGATATGAGCAGAAGACATAACGAAAGACAAAAAAGCAAAAGCCACAATATTCTTTTTTTCACAGCCCTCACATCCTTCCTAATTTTATAAAAGTGCAGTTTTTTCTATTCTCGGAACTCTCGCCGAAACAAGACAGAGAACCTCGTAATCTATGGTGTTTGCATGCTTTGCGAGAGTGGTAAGGTCGCCTCGCGAGCTGCCGAAAAGCACTACCTTGTCGCCTCGCTCTGTATCAATTCCCGTGACATCAGCCATACATTGGTCCATACATATCCTTCCGACGAGAGGGACACGGTACGAGCCGTTTTTCGTGATGAGTGTAACGAAAGAGCCTTTAAAATCGCGAACGAAGCCGTCAGCGTATCCGACAGGCATAGTGATAAGCTTCATATCGCGGTCGGCGACAAAAGCACCACCATAGCCTACAGCCTCGCCCTTCTTTAGCGTGTGTACGTGCGAGACCTCGGTCTCAAAACTCATAACGGGAGACAGGGGAAGCTCCGAAAAGCTTTCACCGCCGCCGTAGAGCAGAATGCCGACACGTACGCCGTCGAGCGCAAATTCTGGGAAGCGTACAGCCCCCGCGCTGTTACAGACATGACAGAAGGGAATTTCCATACCGCTTTTTTGAAGCTCGGAGCGTACGGCAGAGAAGAGCCTATACTGCTCACGCGTAAATGCGTCGCCTTCGTCGGTCGCTTCATCGGAGCGCGGAAAATGAGTGAACATTCCTTCGATTTCAAGATTTTTGAGGAGAGCTATCTGCTTTATCTCGGAGACCGCCGACTGTATATCGGCATCGCTTTCTGCTCTTATTCCGAGACGGTTCATGCCTGTGTCGAGCTTTATATGTATTTTTATTCTGCCGTCAAGCGCGTTCGACAGCTCTTTTGCGTAGTCGAGCGAAAAAACACATTGCGTTATACGGTTTCCTAAAAGAAGCGCTACGTTATCCGTTGGAGTATAGCCGAGAATGAGTATTTCGGCGTCATTATATCCGTGACCGTCAAGAATATGACGGAGAGCAGATGCTTCGCCGATAGACGAAACTGCAAAGCGTCGGCAACCCGCGGCGGCAAGTGTTGGAGCGCAAAGCTCGCAGGAATGGCCGTATGCGTCTGCCTTAACCACCGAGATGATTTCGGTCTTGGGAGAGCATTGAGTTATTTTTTTATTTAAGATACTAAAGTTTTTTGCAAGCGCTTCACGGTCGATGACCGCTTTTGTCGGTGGCAGACCGTTAGTGCTTGAAATTGCAGAATATAGCTTAATGCTTTCCATTGCCGACCCCTTTCTCGGTATAATTATACTAATTATATCACAATAATTCTATTTCTTCAAGCGTATCGCATATATTTTATCGTGATTTTATTTATCCCTAGGAGAGTATATGAAAAAAATTGCGGCATTGACAGCGATACTGATGCTTTTTCTCGTTTATTTACCTTCCTGTATAAAAAAAAGCGACCCGCTTTCATACGAGAACGGGAAAATAAACGCCGAGATAGTTATTTCCATGAATGGTACTCGACTTCGCGCAAAAATGGAGCTTATGCCGCTCGAAGAGGGGAAAGAAAGAGATGCAAGCCTTGTCTTTTTGTCGCCCAAAGGTATGGCAGGACTTTCTGTAGTGCGAAAGGATGGAAAAACGCAGGTAACTCTCGGAGAATTTAAGCTTACCGAACTTGACGGTGACGCTTTGCTTTCTGCGACCGAGCTCTTCTCAACATACGGAAGTGTTGCATCCGCCGAGACTGAAGAGCTTGACGGCGAGTGCGTCACGCGGCTTTCTGTCATAAATGGAAGTGAGACTTATACCGTTTGGCTGACACGCGTCGGACTGCCAAGGCGCATAGCATGTAAAGATATGACGGTAGATGTTATTTGGATAGAATCAGAATAAAAAAGACGTACAGCCACCGAAGCGACTGCACGTCTTTAAGTCGAATTATTCAGCCTCGATCTCAAGCTCTTCGTCAAGAACGCAGATGTCCTCGTCGCAAAGCTCATCCTCGCAGCAGCAAGCTTTCTTCTTCTTAAGAAGCTTGATTGCGAAAATCGCGCCGACCGCAAGAACTGCGATAGTGGCAACAACGACGCCGATAATTACGCCCCAGTTTGTTTTCTTTTCTTCCATCGTAGTACCTCCGTATAAATTAGAATTGATGTGTCTCGCTTGGCACATCTCGAGTTTGATTTCATAATAAGGTCAACCTTAATGCTGTCATATTTAGTATAACATATTTTTTGGAAAAATCAATATCCCTGAACAAATTTTTTTCTTTTTTTAAAAATATCTTTTCATATCTGCAATATTCTGCTATAATATACACGCTAAAGTTAGATTTTGCTTCGCTGAAACGGAGCATCGGAGGATATTTTGACCTATCTTGATATTTGCAATCGGCTGAAAGCCGCGGGAATAGAAGAGTACAGACGCGAAGCGGGGCTTCTCATTTCGCATTTTTGCGGCGTGGCGCGCGAGATGCTTCCGTTTTGCCGCGACAAAGATTTTAACGAGACGGGACTTATCGCTGCCGTCAAATGCCGAGAGAGAAGATACCCGCTTCAGTATATTTTCGGCGAATGGCAGTTCTGCACCGAAACGTATTTTGTAGGCCCCGGATGTCTTATACCGAGACCCGAGACTGAGCAGCTGGTGCTTGACGCCGTGGAAAAATTACCGAAGGGTGCAGCCTTTCTTGATCTTTGTACCGGCTCGGGTTGCATCACGGTATCGATACTTGTAAGACGACCTGACCTCAAGGCTGTCGCCGTCGATATCTCATCTGAGGCTTTGCGCTATGCGGTAAAAAACGCAGAACGCTATAGTGTATCTGACAGAGTGGATTTTATTACAGCCGATATTCTTGATGGCGGCGCGGCACAAAGGATATGCGGAGATCGAAAATTTGACGCTATACTGTCAAATCCGCCGTATATACCGAAAAAAGATATTACGGGACTTGCTCCCGAGCTTTCCTTTGAGCCTGACATTGCGCTTGACGGCGGTGAGGACGGACTTGTGTTCTATCGGGCGGTAACAGAAAATTTCGGAGATTTTTTAAGGGATGACGGCTTTATACTGTACGAGATCGGAAGCGGTCAGTCGGGAGATCTTATCGGAATAGCCGAAAAAAACGGATTTGACTCAAAGATCGGATTTGACCTTGCGGGTCACGACAGAAATATTACTCTTACAAAACGAAAATAAACAGAGGTGCTATTTTGAAAATTGCAGTACTTGCCGGGGGATACTCCCCTGAACGTAACGTTTCGCTCTGCTCGGGAACGCTTATCTCGGCGGCGCTCATAAGAAAAGGACATAAGGTGGCATTCGCCGATGTGTACGTTGGAATAAAAGATAGATCGGTATCTATAGACGGTCTTTTTACCGATAAAGAGCCGCCTGTGCCGACGATAACCGAGACCGAACCCGACCTTGAAGCACTGAAAGCTGAAAACAGCGGACAAAACGAGCTGATAGGTGAGGGAATACTTGAGCTTTGCCGCGCGGCTGACGTTGTTTTTCTCGCGCTTCACGGGGGTATGGGAGAGAACGGACAGCTTCAGGCAACGCTTGACAATATGGCGGTGACCTATACTGGCTCCGGCTACATAGGCTGTCTTCTTTCTATGGATAAGGATATTTCCAAGAAAATACTCGCGGGAGAAGGAATAGAAGTACCCTTCGGCGTGACAGGAATTGCGTCGGAACTGAATGCCGAAGAGGTCGCAAAAAGAACCGGCTTTCCATGTGTCGTAAAGCCCTGCTCTGCGGGTTCAAGCGTGGGGGTTTCTATAGTGAATACGGTAAGTGAGTTGGAGACCGCGCTGGCTGCGGCCGGTGTACATGAGGATAGAGTTATCGTCGAAGGCTTTGTCGCGGGGCGTGAATTTTCGGTGGGCGTTCTCGGAGGAAAAGCTCTTCCTGCGATAGAGATAATCCCCAAAGAGGGGTTTTACGACTACAAGAACAAATATCAAAGCGGAATGACGACCGAAATATGCCCCGCAGAGCTGACAGAAGACGAGGCAAAAGCGGCGGGTGAGCTTGCCGTAGCGGTATTTAACGCGCTTCGTATGGATTGCTACGCGCGAGTTGATATGATACTTGACAAAACGAGAAATAAATTCGTCTGCCTTGAAGCCAACGCTCTTCCGGGCATGACACCCATGAGCCTTATGCCCCAAGAAGCCAAAGCCGACGGTATCGATTACGATACGCTTTGTGACACCATAGTTTCTCTTGCAACGAAGAAGAGCAGATAACGGTTGCTTCAACTTTTGATTTATAGAATGGGTGTGGGGTTAAACCCCGCATAAAAAACGCAACTCACCGATAAATCCCCATTTATCTCGAATAAATCAAACCAATTTATTCGCATTATATAATAATTGTGAAAAGACAAAAAAATAAATGGCAGATTTTTTCAAAAAAGCCTTGACACAGAGATAAAAGAGTGATATAATGACTCTACCTCTGCGAACAGGGCTTTTTTGTTGTGCTGTCGTTTGCGCCAAAACGAAGGTACAGGCCGTCGCTGAGGGAGGTACGAATGCCCGACTATGCGTTCGGGCAAATTTATTAAGGAGGTGCCGATAGAAAATGGCCAATGACGCAAGAGTCAAGGTAACTCTCGTTTGCAGCGAGTGCAAGCAGAGAAACTATGACACAAAGAAAAACAAGAAGAACGACCCTGACAGAATTGAGCTTCAGAAATACTGCAAGCATTGCCGTAAGCACACTGCGCACAAGGAATCCAAGTAATGGAGGGTGGAAAGATGAAACTCAGCAGAGTAATAGCTATGATATCGCTGATAGCCCTTTCGCTCGTTACGTTTGCCGTTCCAGCTTTTGCAGCTGAAGCGACAGAGACAGCAGGCAACAGTTGGTTTAAGCTTTCGAACATTATTCCCGTTGCGATCGCGCTCGTTCTCATTATAGCTGCCGTTATCTTCTTCTTTGTCGTTCCCAAGAGACGTGAGAAAACACTTAAGTTCTTCCGCGGCCTTAAGAGCGAATGCAAGAAGGTCTCGTGGTACAGCTGGAGCCAGACCGTAAGAGGCTCTGTAGTCGTTGCGATTATCGCAGTTGCTATAGCGATCGTGATAGGTCTGCTCGACGTTGGATTTATTCAGGGACTTAACGCAATAACGGAACTGTTCAAATGAGTGATATCAATGAAATGAACGTAGGCCCAAGATGGTATGTGGCGCACACCTACTCGGGATACGAAAACAAAGTCAAGGTAAACCTTGAAAAGATTATTGAGAACCGCGGACTTGAGCATCTGATATATGATATCAGGATCCCGGTCGAAACGACCGTCGAGCCCGGCGGTGACGGCGAGGAAGACAAGATAAATGAGACGAAGATCTTCCCCGGCTACGTTCTTATAAAAATGACCATGACCGACGAGAGCTGGCACGCGGTAAGAAATATCCGCGGAGTTACGGGATTTGTCGGACCCGGTTCACGTCCGACCCCTCTTACAGAGGCAGAAGTCGAAGCGTTGAACATCGAGGAGAGAAAGGTCAAAGCGGCAGTAAGTGTCGGAGACAACGTAATTATAAGCGAAGGACTGTTCGAGGGCTATTCGGGAACGATCCAGAGCATATCCGACGATATGAAGACTGTGACAGTGCTTGTAAAGCGCGGACGCAGAGACATGCCTGTAGAGCTTGACGCATCGAAGGTCAAGCCCGACACAACAGCATAAAACAACGCGGCAAGAGCCGCAAATAATGTGGGAGGAAGAAAAATACATTCACAATTCTTCCGTGTAAACCACAATTTGAGGAGTAAAATAAAATGGCAAAGAAAGTATTAGGCTACATTAAGCTTCAGCTTCCCGCCGGTAAGGCGACTCCGCAGCCTCCCGTAGGACCGGCACTTGGTCAGTACGGTGTTGCGATTCCTGTATTTACAAAGGAATTTAACGAAAGAACCAAGAACGATATCGGACTTATCATTCCTGTAGTTATCACAGTATATGCAGACAGATCCTTCTCGTTCATCACAAAGACCCCCCCTGCAGCAGTTCTTATCAAGAAGGCAGCCGGCATCGAGACCGCATCTGCAGTTCCGAACAAGACCAAGGTTGCAAAGATAACCAAAGAGCAGGTTAAGAAGATCGCCGAGACAAAGATGCCCGACCTTAACGCAGCATCTCTTGAGGCAGCGATGAGCATGATTGCCGGAACCGCACGCAGCATGGGCGTAACGGTAGAAGACTGAGGAGGTGTAAGAGATGACAAAGGGAAAGAAATATCAGGACAGCACAAAGCTTCTTGAAAAGGGAAAGCTCTATGACACCACAGAGGCTCTTGAGCTCGTATGCCAGACATCCAAGGCAAAATTCGATGAGACCATCGAGATCCACATCCGTCTCGGAGTTGACTCGCGTCACGCAGACCAGCAGGTCAGAGGCGCAGTAGTACTTCCCAACGGAACAGGTAAGAAGGTACGTGTACTTGTATTCGCGAAGGGCGATAAGGTACAGGAAGCACTCGACGCAGGCGCAGAATACGCAGGCGGAGCCGAGTATGCAGAGAAGATCCAGAAGGAAAACTGGTTTGATTTTGACGTAGTAATCGCAAGCCCCGACATGATGCCCGTACTCGGACGTCTCGGCCGTGTACTCGGACCGAAGGGACTTATGCCTAACCCGAAGGCAGGAACCGTAACTCCCGACGTAGCTCGTGCAGTTAAGGAAGCCAAGGAAGGTAAGATCGAATACCGTCTTGACAAGACCAATATTATCCACTGCCCGATCGGCAAGGCATCGTTTGGTCCTGCAAAGCTTGAGGAGAACTTCAATACACTCGTAGGCGCAGTTATCAAGGCAAAGCCTGCGGCAGCAAAGGGACAGTACATCAAGAGCTGCGTAATCGCATCCACGATGGGCCCCGGCATCAAGATCAATCAGGCAAAGCTTGGCTAATTTAAGCTTTAATAAAGAAAAAGACCGTACAGATAGGGTTGCACCCTAAAGGACAGTTTTACCTACCGACAGAAAAAGCAGAAACCGCAGATTGATTTTCTGCGGTTTTTGTGATATAATAGGAGCATGGAAATTGTTTGATGTTAATTTGTAGTTTGTGATAAAGGAGATTGTTATGAGAGCACCATTTCAAATACTTGCAATCCCATATAAATATGAAAACGGAATGCCTATATATTGTGTTTTACATCGTTC
>JAZODV010000194.1:0-4717 GCA_045597185.1 Eubacteriales bacterium | reverse complement strand
TAAACGATTATGATGCTTATATTGAGCATTGGGGTTATGATGAAAAAGAAAATCCCGGATATGGTAAAACAAAAAAATATAAGCTTGATATATATAAAAAAAAGGGACTCACAATTATTTGTACCTTTGAAAGTGATATGGATAATCCTGAGCTTAAGCTACGTCGAAAGTTGAATAAGAATAATATTAAAAAAGGCGAAATTAACTTTGATAAATAAAACATAAACAAAAAAACGGCAGACGGTATCTGTCGTTTTTTATTAGCAAAAAAAGAGGAATTCGGTTATGAGACATTACAAAACATTATCCTGGAATGATCGTCTGCGGATAGAAGCCTGGCGTAAAGTCGGCTTATCTCCAAGAAAAATCGCGGAACAGCTGCACGTGCATATAAGTACAATATACCGTGAGCTCAAAAGAGGCCAGTATGAGCATCTGAATTCGGATTACACGACCGAGATCAGATACAGCCCGGATATATCAGAGGAAAAGAAGCAGCGGAACCTTCGAGCTAAAGGCGCAGAGCTCAAAATAGGAAATGATTACGATTTTGCAAATTTCATTGAAGCTATGATCGGCGGTGAAAAGTATTCTCCCGAAGCAGCTCTCGGAGAGATCCGCCACCGGGGTATTACTTTTAAAACGTCTGTATCCAAGACTACACTTTATCGTTACATAGATCAAGGCGTGTTTCTTACGATAACAAATAAGGATCTCCCGGTGAAACGTAATCAGAAAAAAGGATACAAGAAGGTTCGTCAAGCTAAAGCTCCGAAAGGCACCAGCATAGAGAAGCGTCCGGATGAGGTGGCTGAACGGATCTCTTTTGGCCATTGGGAGATGGATTGCGTCGAAGGAAAAAAGAAAACAAAAAGCACGTTGCTTGTTCTCACGGAACGTCTTACCCGGAGAGAGATCGTTCGTCTTATGCCGAATAAGACTGCTGATAGTGTTGTTAAAGCGTTGGATTCTTTGGAACGTAAAATGGGCGTCGTAAAATTTAGAAAAACGTTTTTGTCTATAACTGTAGATAACGGCGCAGAGTTTTCTGACTGTCTCGGTATCGAGCGTTCGTGCAGAGGAAAGAGTAAAAGAACGTCGGTATATTACTGTCATCCGTATAGCAGCTATGAACGTGGATCAAATGAAAATCAAAATAAATTGATACGCCGGCATTATCCAAAAGGAACGAGCTTTGAGAATCTTACACCTTCAGACGTCGCATATCTCGAAAAATGGATCAATAATTATCCTCGAAAAATGTTCGGATATCGCTCGTCTGAGGATCTATACCAGGATAAGATAAAAACACTGTTTTGCAATGCGTGAAAAATTTTTTAAAAAAATTCGCACATACCCCTTGACTTTACATGACGAATTTTGCGGATAGCTGTCACATCCTTTCGAGATTGGTCATAGTATGGTATTGAGAACGGAAAACGCGACGCGCTACCGTTTATCTGAAAAAGGAGGATACACCATGAACTGTCTTTGCAATCTTTTCAATGACGATAACATCATCTGGATAATTATCATTATTCTTCTTCTCTGGTGCTGCGGCTGCAACGGCTAAGAGCATTCATCAAAAAAAGAGGACCGCGGCTCTGCCGCGGTCCTTGATTATTGTGAAAATACATAGCTTAGGTTGTTATGACATGAACATAAGTGAAAGTCCAAAAAGAAAAGATACAAGATTAAGCACAAGACTGAACTTGAAAGATTTTTTTGTGTCATAGTCGGTCATTCTTGAGAGAATAACACCTTCGACATATATCGTCAGAAGCTCAAAAAACCCAAGTATACCAAAATATACAACAAGGCTTTTGGTAAAATGTCGGATACCGAGCATAATAAGATTGACTGTGGGGTTTGTTATGAGGTTGCAAAACAAGACCGATTTTAAGGTTTTGCTATCGTTTTCCCAGATCAAAACTACGACACATTCTGTGAGTTCTGTCAGCGCAAGAGCAATAATAACTGTGATAAAAACGGTCATTTTGAGATGCTTTCGTTGACCGATTTAAGCATATCGTCCATATTGTAAAGTCCTGTTGGACACTTATACAGATAATCAGCCGCGGCAAGAGCCCCTTCCGCAAAAAGGGAACGGCTGTGTGCCTCATGCTTGAGCGAGAGTGTCTGCGTGTCGGTGGAAATAAGGACTTCGTGAATACCGACAATATTTCCTCTGCGAACTGCGGAAATACCGATTTCGCGCGGTTCACGCTTTTTGTTGCCCGAACGTCCGCAGTTGTTGTACGCATCGGGTCTTACGTTTCTTATACCGTCGGCTAACATGAGCGCGGTTCCACTGGGAGCGTCGAGCTTTCTGTTGTGATGTGTTTCAATGATCTCAATGTCGGCTTCGGGAAAAGCTGCTGCGGCCTGCGCCGCGAGCTTTATAAGCACGGCTATGCCGACCGACATATTGCCTGAATGAAATACAGGAATGTATTTTGATGCCTCGCGTATTTCCTCTATCTCGTCGCAGGTGTGACCTGTGGTACAAACTACAACGGGCGTGCGTCGGGTGCGAGCATATTTCAAAAGGGAAGAGACCGCGGAATGGTGAGAAAAGTCGATTATAACGTCGGCGTTTCCGTCAAAAGCTTCAAGTGAGGTGAGGATACCCTCACCGCCCGTGCGGTCAACCGCTGCAGCAAGCTCTGCACCTCTTGATCCGTTTTCTATCATGCGGAGAAGCTCTGCGCCCATGCGTCCTGCGGCACCGTTTACGATTATTTTCATACGTTGATACCGACCTCTCTCATGCGCTGAATGAGTACGGTTCTGTGAGCGTCTTCCATTTCAGTAAGAGGCAGACGGATATCGTTTGAACAGAATCCCATAGCGTTCATAGCTGCTTTTGCAGGGATAGGATTTACCTCGCAGAAGAGAGCGTTTATAAGGTCAAGGTACTTGCACTGAAGCGCGGCGGCACCCTTGATATCTCCGTTAAAGAATCTTGTGCATATCTCGCGCGTTTCGCGGGGAAGAAGATTTGAAAGGACCGAAATACATCCAATACCACCCATAGACATAACGGGAACTATCTGGTCATCGTTTCCTGAGTATATGTCAAGCTTATCGCCGGCAAGAGCAACAGTTTCAATGATCTTGCTGATATTTCCGGATGCTTCCTTGACTGCAACAATGTTTTCGTGTTTTGAAAGCTCAGCGTATGTAGCAGGCTCAATATTACAACCAGTACGTGAAGGTACATTATATAATATGATAGGTTTTGTACTTGCGTCGGCAATAGCATTAAAGCTCTGAATAAGACCCTTTTGTGTTGCCTTGTTGTAGTATGGAGTAACGACGAGCATAGCATCGGCACCTGCATCACAGCAGTGCTTTGTCAGTTCTATTGCGTATGCTGTATCGTTAGAACCTGTACCTGCGATTATCGGAACACGTCCTGCGGCACGTTTTACAGAAAACTCAACGACGTCGCGGTGTTCTTCGTCAGAAAGAGTAGAGCCCTCCCCGGTAGTTCCGGCTATAACGAGAGCGTCGATGCCTTCTTCAATCTGCCAATCGATAAGTCTGCCAAAAGAGTCATAGTCAACTCCGGTAGACGTCATAGGGGTGACAAGAGCGGTGGCAATACCTTTGAAAATAGGTGTGTTTGTTTTCATTATAATATATCCTCCGAATAATTTTCCGTATAAAACAAAAAAGCAGCGATCCTACGAAACGCCGCTCAAAGATACATAATAAATATGGAGATATTTAAAATGCTCGAAGAGAAGCACTCCGCAAAAATGCGACAGTCGGATATCATATTAATATATCCGCCCAGCTTTCGGCGCAACCCGTAAAACTTCGGCACCTCGCACCTTTCAGAGGATCAACGGTTAGCAGCCTTTTGCAAGCCTCGTACTGATTGCGATGTGCACCTCTACTCTTAAGTTGAGATAATTATACACAATAATATCAGGGTTGTCAAGTGTATTATCAAAAAAATACAAAAAAGTTAAAAAAACTGTTGACAAAAAAGGAATCTTGTGGTAATATTAAAATCCACCTTGAGAAAGTTCCCAAACTCAAAAAACTTTTTTGAAAAAATCTAAAAAAATTTTAAAAAAGGTATTGACAAAGGGGAGAGCAGGTGGTATAATAGTCAAGCTGTCGCCGAGAGGGAAGCCTTGAGGAGATAGCGAACGGTCATTGAAAATCGAACAACAAGAGATTGAAAGTACAAAGCGAACGAAAAAAGGAAGCGTGTACGGAAGTCTCGTTAATTCTAAAACTTGAGAATATACTCAAAGAAACAGTAAAGAGCAATCAATGCTCGGAATTAAAAGATTTTAACTCTTTAGAAGAGATAGAATACAAGATTTCGAGAGTTTGATCCTGGCTCAGGATGAACGCTGGCGGCGTGCCTAACACATTCAAGTCGAACGGAGTTGTCTTAATTAATCCTTCGGGAAGCGTTGAGACAACTTAGTGGCGGACGGGTGAGTAACGCGTGAGGAACCTGCCCCTGCGAGAGGGATAACGACCGGAAACAGTCGCTAATACCTCATGACACATATTTATCGCATGTTAGATATGTCAAAGATTTATCGCACAGGGATGGCCTCGCGTCTGATTAGATAGTTGGTAGGGTAACGGCCTACCAAGTCAACGATCAGTAGCCGGACTGAGAGGTTGAACGGCCACATTGGAACTGAGATACGGTCCAGACTCCTACGGGAGGCAGCAGTGGGGAATA
>JAZODV010000193.1:0-15314 GCA_045597185.1 Eubacteriales bacterium | reverse complement strand
TCGTACTCAAGCCATGCTCCGCGATACGGAATGACCTGCGCCGCATACGTGCGCTTACCTGTCTTATCTATATCGGAAGAATAGTACATACCGGGAGATCTTATGATCTGCGATACGATTACACGCTCAGCACAGTTGATAACGAACGTACCGGTGTCTGTCATCAGCGGGAATTCTCCCATATAAACATCGGTCTGCTTGACCTCTCCCGTCAGCTTGTTTGTAAGTCTGACGTTAACTTTAAGAGGTGCTGCATAGTTTACGTCGCGCTCTTTGCACTCTTCAACCGGATATTTCGGCTTCTGATCGAGAGAAAAGGAAAGGAACTCGATAGAAAGATTACCGGAATAATCGGTTATAGGGGAAACGTCGCGAAGTACCTCCATAAGTCCTTCTTCGAGGAACCATTTGAAGGATTTTGTCTGGATCTCGACAAGATTCGGAAGCTCCAGAGGGGTTCTGCGGGTACGCGAAAAGCTCATTCTTGTGTTCTGACCAAGCTTTTGCTCGTTTACGTTGACCATTTGTTTTATCACTCCATTCAATGTAGTTGATGCGCCCGACGGCAGCATCATCATGGCCGCACTTTTTGTAAATTTCTTGCGAATGTTTTGACAACAATTTGTAAATTTTTTAAATTGCTTCAGAAACCGCCCTTGTTTTGAGGGCATATTTCGCATTATATTGCAGTTTATAATTATACCATTTCATGTCAAATTTGTCAAGAAAAATAATGAATATTACAAAAACTTTATATTAATATTATGTTAATTATTCAGAGCCGACCAAAAAATATGTAAAAGATACTGAAGATTTTTTCAAAAACCTATTGCTTTTTGGAAAGAAATGTGGTATCATATGTTTTCGTACGGACAGACGCACGACGCACCCTCTCAGGTGTCGGGCGCAGACGTTAATTTCAAACGATCTAAAAATGAAAATTCACGGGAGGTGAAAGTTTTGGCAAACATCAAATCCGCCAAGAAGCGCATCAAGGTTATTGAAGCTAAGACACTTCAGAACAAGATGTTCCGTTCTCAGCTCAAGACTGAGCTCAAGAAGTTCGACGCAGCTGTTTCCGCAGGAGACAAAGCAGCCGCTACCGAGGTTTACAAGGAAGCTGTAAAAAAGGTTGACCAGTCTGTTGCGCACGGCATTCTTCACAAGAATACCGCAGCTCACAAGAAGAGCAAACTCACAAAGAAACTCAACGCAATGGCTTGAGCTTAACCCACTCAACGCCCAATTCGGCTCTGACCGTCCTATGACCGTCAGAGCCTTGAATTTTTTATAGGCAAAACAAAGGATTTTTTGCTTTGTAAAAATCACTATTGATTTTCCGCAAAAAATGTTATATAATAATATAATGTAGAATACAGATAAAAACTGCACCGAAAGGCGGTATAACATTTTGAAATTCAGAAAGCATCATTTCAACGCAAAAAGATCCGCAGAAAGCGCAGATCTCAGAAAAGCTCCCGGCGCGGCAAACATTTCGGATAAGACCAGACACAAAAAAGACTACGACATAATTTATGCAGGGCAAATCGGAAATTACAAAAAAATTAAAATTCCCCACGGATGCGAGATCGAACCCGAGATAAGTCATGTCACTCCACCCACAGAACCTGCTGTGCTTGATAAGAAGACAAGAAAAAAGCTTGCCAAAGCAACGCTTCAAGCAAGAAAAGCCGATCTTAAGCTCAAAGCTTCAAGATGGAAGCGCTCTCGCGGTGACAGAATTGACGGACGCAGACTTCACGAAATAACCGGTATGAACCGTTTTATGGCTTACATAATGCCCGAACGCAACGACGCGCAAAACACCTATGCCGACAGTTTCGATATAACAAAAGCTGAGCGTTATTGTAGAGAAAAAACGAAATCTGGTATGACAGGATTCGGAATACTTCACGTTCTGCTTGCATCGTACGTGCGTGTTGTTTCACAGCGCCCCGGAATCAACAGATTTATAAACGGTCAAGAGATATACTCACGTTACTCGATCGACGTAGTTATGACGATCAAGAAAAACATGACAATTGATTCTCCCGACACCTGCATCAAGGTCCATTTTGAACCGACAGATACCATCGACGAGGTATACGCAAAATTCAACAAGATAGTTGAAGAGAGCACCGGGGAGAACGCAGACACGGGATTTGACTCATTCAGCGGCGCGCTTCTGAAAATTCCCAGATTCGCTCTCAGATTTTTCGTATGGCTTGTAAACAAGCTTGACTATCACGGCAAATTGCCACTGTCATTGCTCGAAATAAGCCCGTTCCACGGCTCAATGATAATAACAAGTATGGGTTCGCTCGGAATAAAGCCTATATATCACCACATCTACAACTTTGGAAATCTTCCTGTTTTCGTATCGTACGGAAAGAAGAAAACTGTTGTCGGATACGAAAGCGATGGAAGCGTTTCACGACGTAAGCTTATAGACATCAAGGTCGTTACAGACGAGCGTATATGCGACGGATTCTACTATGCTTCGGCGTTCAAGCTTATGAAGAAATACGTAGAAAACCCTGAGCTTCTCGAAGCACCTCCGGAACAGGTGTTCGACGATGTCAATTAATAATTAAAGAAAACCGCCGCGGCGGTTTTCTTTATGGAATATAATTTAGAAAGATCTTTATAATTATGGAAAAAGAAAAATTGTCAGCACTGTTCCCACCTCTTACAAAAGAAGAAATGGAAAAACGCGGTTGGGATGCACCCGATTTCGTATATGTATCCGGTGACGCATACGTAGACCACCCATCCTTCGGTGCGGCGGTTATTTGCCGTGTGCTTGAGGACGCAGGATTCAGAATTGCGGTGCTTGCACAGCCCGATTGGCGTTCCGCCGAGCCGTTCACCGAGTTCGGCAAGCCACGTCTCGGATTTCTCGTAAGCTCGGGAAATATAGATTCAATGGTAGCACACTATACTGTAGCAAAGAAGAAGAGGACATACGACTATTACACTCCCGGCGGAGCTGTAGGTCGCAGACCCGACCGCGCCGTAATAGTTTACTGCAACCGTATACGCGAAGCCTTCCCAGACTCTCCTATAATAATAGGAGGACTTGAAGCGTCACTTCGCCGTTTTGCACACTACGATTATTGGGACAACACGGTGCGCCGTTCTATACTTCTCGATTCACGCGCAGATATACTAACCTACGGAATGGGAGAAAACATACTTCTCCGAATTGCAAAATTGCTCGACAAGGGCGTTCCGATACACAGCATACGTGATGTACGCGGCACATGTTATCTTGCGTCGCCCGATGATAAGGTTCATTTTGAGGTCGCAAGCGAATTTGATTGGGGCGAGCTAAAAAACAGCCGCAAAAAGTACGCCGAAGCCTTTGGCATACAGTATAAAAACCAAGATGCGATCACTGGAAAAGCAATAATCGAGCACTACGGAAACCGTGTGCTTGTCGCAAATCCGCCAATGCCTCCTCTTGAACGCGAGGAGCTTGACCATGTTTACGCTCTTCCCTTCACAAGGCAGTACCATCCAATCTATGAAAAGGACGGCGGTGTACCCGGTCTTTCCGAAGTAAAATTCTCTATAACACACAACAGAGGATGTTACGGTGAATGTAACTTTTGCGCACTGACATTCCATCAGGGCAGGTCGGTACGCTCACGAAGCATAGAAAGTGTTGTAGAAGAAGCAAAGAAAATAACCGAATTTCCTGATTTTAAGGGATATATACACGATGTCGGCGGTCCTACTGCAAACTTCAGAGGTCCCGCTTGTGAAAAGCAGCTAAAAAGCGGCACATGTACAAACAGGCACTGTCTTGCTCCAAAGCCGTGTCCTAATCTTAAGGTTGATCACAGCGACTATATAAATCTCATAGAATCCGTAGAGAAGCTTCCGAAAATAAAAAAGGTATTTATCCGTTCTGGCATACGCTTTGACTACCTTATGCTTGACAAGAACGACGCTTTCTTTAAAAAGCTCGTAAAGGATAACGTATCGGGTCAGCTTAAGGTTGCGCCGGAGCATTGCTCTGCGTCGGTGCTTAACTGTATGGGAAAGCCAAGCTTTGAAATATACGAAAAATTCCGCAAAAAATATTTCAGACTATGTGAGGAAGCAGGAAAAGAACAGTATATAGTTCCCTATCTTATGTCAAGCCATCCGGGCTCAACCCTCAACAGTGCGGTAGAGCTGGCTCTGATGCTTAAACGAGACGGCTGCAATCCGGAACAGGTACAAGACTTTTATCCCACCCCGGGTACTGCATCAACCGTTATGTACTACACAGGGCTCGACCCTCTTACAATGAAATCGGTATACGTTGCCACCGACCCGAAAGAAAAGCATCTTCAACGTGCCCTGCTTCAGTTCAAGCGTCCCGAAAACGCGGCTCTTGTTCGTGAAGCACTAAAGAAATGCGGCAGAGAGGATCTTATCGGACACGCTCCGAGCTGTCTTGTCCGTCCCGAAGCATCAAAAAGCACTCACGGCAAAGGTCAGTCGCGCCAATTCTCTTCTCAAAAGAACAGGCAAAACACAAAAGCAAACACGCAAAACAAAAAGATTAAAAGCCGCCGTTAAGGCGGCTTTTGCTAAAAAATCGGATTTTTTGTAAACTTTTACTTGTTTTAGGGCAAAATGCTAAAAAAACCTTTGACAAATTCTATTTTTTATAGTATAATTTATTTCACCACGCAAAAAAATACACAAAAAAGCAGGTTAGGATATGCCGAGATTTTTCGTCACAGCATCGCAGATAGAAAACGGCAACGTCACAATTTTGGGCGACGATGCGTTTCATATATCAAGATCACTCAGAATGGCGGTAGGTGAGCACATAACCGTATGCGATATGGCAAAAACAGAATATGACTGCGTGCTTGAAAGCTTCGGTGAAAACGTCGTTGCGAGGATCGTATCTCAAAAGCAATGCGACACAGAACCGCCTTTTAAAGCAACCCTTTATCAAGCGCTTCCCAAGGGAGATAAGCTCGACAGTATAATTCAAAAATCGGTCGAGTGCGGAGTATCGGAGATCCTTCTTTTTGAATCAGAGCGTTGTATTGTAAAGGCAGACCCTAAATCTGACGCAAAAAAATCCGAGCGAAGAAACAGGATAGCGTCCGAAGCGGCAAAGCAATGCGGAAGAGGCTTACTGCCACAGGTCAAAGGCACAGCCCGTTTTTCAGATGCAATAGAAGAAGCTTCAAAAGCTACGCTTCCGCTTTTCTGCTATGAGGGTGACGGCACGCTTCCTCTCGGAAAAATCATTAAGGAAAAAAGGCAGTCACTGAACGAAAACAAAGAAATAACCGTTTCGATCGTCATAGGTCCCGAAGGGGGCTTTTCAAAAAAAGAAGCAGACCTTGCAATATCGGAGGGGATGATCCCCATCGGACTCGGAAAACGTATACTCAGAACCGAAACAGCAGCCGCATTTGCTCTCGCTGCGTTGGTTTATGAATTTGAATTAGGTTAATTTAGTCACTAAATATTTACAAAAAAAATTGTATTTTTTTGTTAAAATTATCAAGAACCCTATTGATTTTTCACAAAAACTGTAGTACAATATAGGTCAGTATAAATAAATTTTATAGATAGAAGGATAGAAAAGTATGTCAAACAGACTGTTTCAAGGAGTAATTCATCAAATGAAGGACGCTGTGGACCGCATAATAGGCGTTATCGATGAAAACGGGGTTGTTATTGCGTGTTCAGAGCTTATAAAGATTGGAGAGATCCGTCAGGGTATACGTGACGAGCTTACCTATACAACTGATATAGTTGTTGGTGGCGGATATACCTACCGTCCAATCGGTGTTGGATCAAAATCCGAATACATAGTATTCGTTGAGGGTGAGGATAAAAACGCTGAGAAGACCTCGAAGCTTCTCTCTATTTCCCTTTCGAACATCAAGAATCTTTACGATGAAAAATATGATAAGGGATCGTTTATCAAAAATATCATTCTTGATAATATCCTTCCAAGTGACATATACATTAAAAGCAAAGAGCTTCACTTCAACACAGAGGAGATACGCATAGTCTTCCTTATCAAATTCAGCGGAAAGACTGAAATGCTTCCCTTCGAGATGCTCCAGAATATGTTTCCAGACAAATCGAAGGACTACGTTATCAGCGTAGGCGAGCATGATATCGTTCTCGTTAAGGATATCAAGCCGGGAACAGACTCTAAAGAAATTGAAAAAATCGCAACAAACATCGCAGACACACTTTCTGCAGAATTCTATACAAAGGTAGCCATCGGTATATCAACGACAGTCGATAATATAAAAGACCTTGCAAGAGCGTATAAAGAAGCACAGGTAGCGATCGAGGTCGGTAAGGTTTTCGAGACCGAAAAGAACATAATCAGCTATGAGAATCTCGGCATTGGAAGACTTATTTACCAGCTCCCCACAACACTTTGCGAAATGTTCCTCCAAGAGGTTTTCAAGAAGGGGTCTCTTGAATCGCTCGACAGAGAAACTCTTATGACCATTCAATGCTTCTTCGAGAACAACCTCAATGTTTCGGAAACATCGAGAAAGCTTTTCGTACACAGAAACACACTTGTATACCGTCTTGACAAGATACGTAAGCTTACAGGACTTGATCTTCGTGTATTTGAGCACGCTATCACCTTCAAGGTTGCGCTTATGGTCAAGAAATATCTCAATTCAAAGCCGTCTAAATTCTGATAGACAGACCGATAATATAAGCGAAACGGGCTAAAAGAGCTCCCAGTTTCGCTTATATTGCATTATTGAATACAAAAACGCACAAGACACAGCGGAGTAAAACTAAAATGAAAAAAATAATTTCTTGCCTTACGGTGATCGTTATCATCTTGGGTTCACTGACCGCATGTTCTGTAAATATAGCTGACAGCAACAAGTTTGGAGGTAATTACTACATCTCTTCAATGGTTGCCGATATGCTCGAAAAAAATTCATATTACGACCATACTCTTACGGATGAGCAGCTTGCCGATGCTATAGTAAGCGCGTACAGAGAAAAAACCGGAGATAAATACGCCGAATTTTTCACCGCAGAAGAATTTGCCGCCGCATCCGACACTAACCAGGGAAAAACGCAAGGTATCGGCATCACGATAATGCAGAATGCAGAGCTTTCATGTATTGAAATAGTCTCGGTCGTAAAAGGCTCTCCCGCAGACGAAAGCGGTGTTGAACCGGGCGATCTTATAGTGCAGATCGGGAGTGGAAGCGAAGCGCAAAAGACATCCGAGATCGGATATGACGCGGCGCTTGAGAAGCTCAGGGGCGAAGAAGGAACGATATGCAAATTCGGAGTCGTACGCGACGGTAACTTTGAAAACATCATAGAATTCAGCGTCGAGAGAAAGAAATACACATCGGTATCGGTTATGTATGAGGTTTCCTCCCAAAACTCAACCGTTGGAATAATAAAAATTACAAACTTTGACCTTACGACGCCAAATCAATTCAAGCAAGCAATGACCGAGCTTACAAAAAAAGGCTGCAATTCGTTTATATACGATGTCAGAGACAATCCGGGCGGAGATCTTGCCTCGATCCGCGCGATACTTTCGTATTTTCTTAATAAGGATGACGTTATAATCATTCAGGAAAGTGCAAACGGAAAGATAGACACCACCTATTGCTCAAAAATATCCTACGATGACAAAAACGGATATAACTCCTGCAACGTTTCTGAAAGTGACATAGGTATGTATCGAAAATATCCGATAGCTGTTCTGACTAACGGTAACACAGCAAGCGCGGCAGAGCTTTTCACGGGAACGCTCAAGGCGTACGGCCTTGCTACAATAGTAGGTGAAAACACTTTTGGAAAAGGCTGTGTTCAAACCACGTATCCTCTTTACTACACCGACGGAACTATATGCGGCGCTATCAAAATGACGACGACCTTTTATTCTCCGTTTGGTATGGAAAACTATCACGGAGTCGGAATAACCCCCACAGACGGTTACAGCATTGAGCTTTCAGAAGAAGCAAAAGCGTATAACATCTATAAGCTCATGTATCCCGAATATCAGCATATTGACAACCAACTTTCAGCCGCAATAACGGCAGTAACTAAAAAGTAAACAAAAATTCTTAATATATAGGAGATTCAATCATGGCAATCAAAAAGACCACACTCTACACACAAGAAGGATTTAAGGCTCTTAAGGATGAGCTTGACCACAGAAAAAACGAACTCCGTGAAGAGATAAAGAAGGACCTTTCCACCGCACGTTCCTTCGGAGACCTTTCGGAAAACTCCGAATACGATGAAGCAAGAACCGCGCAAGCAAAAAATGAAGCCCGTATCAAAGAGCTTGAGGAGCTTATCAATAATGCAGAGATCGTTGACGAATCCAAGATAGACAGCTCGATCGTAGGCGTTGGTTCTACAGTTAAGCTTTATTTCGTCGAGGATGACGAGGAGCTGACCTACAGTATCGTCGGTTCAAACGAAGCAAGCCCCGCAAACTACAAGATCTCCGATCAGTCGCCCATCGGAAAGGCTCTTGTTGATGCCCGTGCAAAGGCAGGAGCAAAGGTAGCGGTTGACACCCCCGCAGGTACGATTCACATTGAAGTACGCGACGTAACAAGAACAAAGAACAACTAATTAAGGAACAAAAAAATGGCAGAAAACAATCAGAACAATCAGATAAACAGCACAAGTGAGCTTGCGATACGCCGCGAAAAGCTCAATGTGCTTATGGAAGAAGGAAGAAATCCCTTCGTCATTACATCCTTCGATCAGAACGCTTACAGCGAAGATATTAAGGCATCTTATACGGAAGGTGAAGAACAGAACGTAAAGATCGCCGGAAGAATCATGGCAAAGCGCATTATGGGCAAGGCAAGCTTCATGCACGTTATGGATGCAAAGGGCAGAATTCAATGCTACGTAACACGTGACGATCTCGGCGAAGAACAGTACGGTTACTTCAAGAAGTACGATATCGGAGATATTGTCGGAGTTTCGGGCTACGTGTTCACCACAAAAACAGGTGAAATATCTATTCACGCGAAGGAGATAACACTTCTTTCGAAGTCTCTCCTTCCCCTCCCTGAAAAATTCCATGGCTTCAAGGATACCGACCTCAGATACCGTCAGAGATACGTTGACCTTATCGTCAACCCCGAGGTAAAGCGCAATTTCGTCATCCGTTCGAAGTTCATAAAGCATCTTCGCAATTATCTTGACAACATGGGATACATCGAAGTCGAAACACCCGTACTTAACACTATCGCGGGCGGTGCGTCGGCGCGTCCATTTATAACTCATCACAATACACTTGATATCGATATGTATATGCGTATCGCCACCGAGCTTCCCCTGAAGCGTCTTATCGTCGGCGGTATGGACAGAGTATACGAGATCGGACGCATATTCAGGAACGAAGGTATGGACCCGAAGCACAACCCCGAATTCACAAGCGTTGAGCTTTATCAGGCTTATGCAGATTTCCACGATATGATGGACATTGCCGAGGGAGTTATATCAAGTGCCGCAAAGGAAATTCTCGGAACATACAATATCGAGTGGCAGGGTCAGCAGCTTGACCTCACCCCCGGTTGGCCGAGACTTACTATGGTAGAGGCTGTAAAGCAGTATGTCGGTATCGACTTTGGTGCAATCACCGATGACGCAGAGGCAGTTGCAGCCGCTAAGGCAAAGGGCGTTGAACTCGCAGATGCCGCTGAAAAGACTTGGGGCAACGCGCTTTACGCCTGCTTTGACCAGAAGGTCGAGGAGCATCTTATACAGCCCACCTTTATCACAATGTATCCCGTTGAGGTATCGCCTCTCACAAAACGCAGTCCCGAAGATCCGAGACTTACAGAGCGTTTTGAGTTCTTTATCTGTAGCAGCGAAATGGGTAACGCATACTCCGAGCTTAACGATCCCATCGACCAAAGAGAACGCTTTATGAAGCAGGTCGAGCAGAGAGAGCGGGGAGACGACGAAACAGAAATGCTCGATGAGGATTTTCTCACTGCTATGGAATACGGAATGCCTCCTACAGGCGGTATGGGTATCGGTATTGACCGTGTCGTTATGATGCTTACAAATTCCGACACGATAAGAGAAGTAATTCTCTTCCCCACAATGAAGCCTCTCGATCAGTAATATTATGGATAACAACAGTAAAATTCCCGAAGAATTCAAAGTTCAACCAAAAAGCGAATTCGGTAAAAAGCTCGATAATTTTTGGTATTATCACAAATGGAAGGTCGTTGCGGCAATATTTGTTGCTGTCGTTCTCGCTATATGTGTTTATTCATGTATAACAAGACCGAAGCACGACGTTACAATTCTTTATGCCGGGCCATACAGCTCTTACGACAGCTCTGTATCAAAGATAAATAACGCACTTACATCGATAATGCCCGAAAGCGTCGGCAAAGACGGCGTTGCAATGAACGTTCTTGAGATATACAGCGAGCAGCAGATACAGTCATACGCCGAAAAAGAAGTTGAAAAGTATCTTAAGGAGTCAAAAGAAGAGTTAAGCGAAGAGGAAAAAGGAACGCTTCTGACAAACCAGAAAAATTCTCTTGCTCAGCTCACAAAGACGAATTCGGATAGCTTTTCTAACAATCTCCAAATGGGCAACTACGTGATATATTTTATTGACCCGTCTATTTACGAGCAGTATAAGGATGTCGGCGTTTTCGCAAAGCTTAGCTCTGTTTTAGGAGACGACTTGCCTGAATCCGCGTACTCTGACGACGCAATATCACTATCTAAAACCAATTTCTACAAAAGCTTTAAAGACAGTGTAGGACAACTGCCGGAGGACACACTTCTCTGTATTCGTGTCGAACCTATCATCTCGTCGGGTTGTGGAAATAACAGCTCAAACGTTGAATACGAAAAGGCTGTTGAAATGTTCATTCGCATCGTAAATTACAAATGAAAAAGAAATTTTTCTCATCTGTGCTTCTCCTTTTTATCTCTATGATATGGGGATTTGCGTTTGTTGCACAGGTCGCCGGAACCGAAAGCATCGGAACATTTACGTATACGGCAATGCGTTTTTTGCTTGGTGCCGCGGTTCTGACTCCGTTGATATTCATCTTTTCCATCAGGCAATCGGACAAGAAAAAGCTAAAAAGCTCACTTCTTTACGGCCTTATCGGCGGTGTTTTGCTATTTGTTCCGGTCGTTCTTCAGCAATTTGCAATAGAATTTAACCCCGACGGAAATTCAATGAAGGCAGGCTTCATAACCGGTCTTTATACTATCTCTACTCCGATCTGTCAATGGCTCGTTTTTAAGAAAAAAACAAGCGTTCAGGTTTGGATAGGCGCCGTTTCGGCGGTAATCGGGCTTTATCTGCTCTGTGGGATCGGAGGCGAACCGCTTCACTTCACCGATGCACTTCTCTTTATAACAGTTCCGCTTTGGTCGGCGCAGATAATTTTTATTGACAACATTGCCCCAAAGGTCGATCTTTTTGCATATTCGGTGTCGCAGTATTCCCTTTGCGGAATCATAAGCCTTGTCGGAGCGTGTATATTTGACACAGCCTCACTTAACATTGCCGCTATCGGCGGAGCATTCCTTCCGATATTTTACGGTGGCGTCCTCTCTGTAGGTGTAGCATATACGCTTCAAATCGTCGGACAAAAGCACGCAGACCCGACGAGCGCGGCTATTATTCTCTCGACAGAAGCGGTATTCGGCTGTATTGGGAATCTGATATTTTTTAGTGTTAATATGTCAATACCCCAATATATCGGATGCGCGCTGATATTCGCAGGCATCGTATTTTCACAGCTTGTATTTAGTAATGAGAAGAAAAAAGAAAAACTCGGCTCATAATTTGAGTCGAGTTTTTTACTAATAAATATCCTCTGTGTAAGGGGGATTTCAATAACACTACTGGGCTGCGTACAAGTGCGCTTTAGATTAGCCTGTCAGCCATGCAACTGTTACTTACTATCCATAAATGGGTACCGTGGGTCGAACCAATTGTACCATATTTGGAAGATTCCCTTTCATCGGTTAACCTCTGTTGAACTACGAGACTATCGCGTGGTTTTCGTAACACAAAAACGCCGTCTACTGTTAGAAACAGTGGACGGCATCTAATATTTCTCAAATTATTTGAAGTATTATGATCGTATTTTCATTATTTTAACATGCTATAAAATCCAAGTCTAATTTTGCTATTAAGTCTGTAGGTGTCAAATAGGAAATGTGTTGAGAATACTGTTCATACAACTCTTTGACAGTTTCTTCGTCAATAAGCTCCTTTTTCCCATTTCGATATAAAAAGGCGGTTGCCGCAATACTATCAATCCCTGGATCGTGAATACCGAACTCGATGCAATCCAATTCTCCGTTTTCCAGTAATTGAATAATTTTGAACCCCCAAGAGTTTCCTTTCGATAAACTTTCCTTGTATATGTACCAATTTGAATCAATACCACCACGGAAGTTATTATAATCAATGGCAATTGGTTTTCCGAATTTCAAAGTAAAAGCAGCAAAAAGAATCCCGTCTTTATCCAACAAAATTAATTCATCTATGTTATCGTTGTTTAAATCTTTGAATGCATATCCGGCTTTTTGAGCATCAATATTAACCGAAAGATTGTAAAGGTCCAAGAAAAAATCCTTGTGAGACTGTTGCTCCAAAGATTCTACATCTATTTGATCATTATCAATTAAGAGCATTTTATAAAGTGTCAGAACGGATTCGTATTTTTTAAAATTATCTTCTGTTTCTTCCTCGGTGTTTAGCTTCGCTGAGGAAGAACCTGTTATTTCGGTTGTTATCACATCTTCTTGATTAATATCTTCAGTTCTAACAGTATTTCCCAAGCTCTCCCCTGCTTGTCCTGTTGTATCGGTTTCAGCCTTATCACACCCCCAGAAAGCCGAGCCCAAAATCATAACAAGCGCAAGTATAAACGCAAATTTTTTCATAAACTCCCCCAGAATTTATTTGTATTTTTATTATACAAAATTTGCCTCTTTAAGTCAATACGATTTATATGCAAAAAACAGAATTTACAGAAACTTGATTATTAACCGCGACGCTCGTTGTTAGGGTCAAATTGTATAATACGGTGTTTTCACAATTTCATTATAGTAATTTAACATTGTGTTGAATAAAACCAGTATGATGCAAGCATTTTTATATCAAAACAACCCCAATGAGTTTTTTACTCACTGGGGTTAGTTTATTTGGGATCATAATCTACGATAAACTCAATCATAAGTCCTGCGTTAGCTGTAATATTTTGAGGACTTGAAAAGATGTGAGAATACGTTGCGCAAAGCTCGTTGAACTCCCTCTCGGTTATATATCTATTCTCATCGGCAACTGTTTTATAAAATTTTATTTCACCGTCACTGTCAATACTTCCAAATGACAAGCCGGTCAGTTCGCCCGACGCGGAGAGAGTTTTTACGGATTTATAACCCGATTCGCCTTTTGAATATCCGCTTTTATAAACGGTTCCGTCGGCATCTATAGCACCAATATGATTGTTAGTCCAAAACGTATCAACTGTCATAAGCTTCCCGCCCGAAACAGTAAAAATAGCAAAAATTTCATAATCAACATTAAGTAAAATAAGTTCGGGAACGCCGTCTTTGTTGAGGTCTTTTCTTGCATATCCCATAACGTAAGAATTTATCGCAACATGTTGTAACGTTGAAAATATTTCGGGAGATACCTTTGGGTAATCCTTGGATTCAAGCAAAGACATGTCTCCATTCTTCCCATATGTTTGGAGTTGAATGTATGTATCCAAAAGATCCTTGTAAAGAAGAGACGTGACTTCTTCCGATTCTGAAATTTCTTCGTTTTTTTCATCATCGCTTGTTTTTTTCGTAGCGTCAGCCTTATCACACCCCCACAAAGCCGAGCTAAAAATCATAACAAGCGCAAGTATAAATGCAATTTTTTTCATAAACTCCCCCCGAATTTATTTGTATTTATATTATACAAAATCTACCTCTTTGAGTCAATGCGATTTATATGCAAAAATCAGAATTTACAAACAGTTTATTTTTCAAAGCCGAGTATCCGTCTTGTCACAGTAATCTTGACAATAATTAACAGATATGGTACAATGAACTCAAAGATAGTCCAATGAATATGCGTTATAGAAAAGGTGTGTGAATATTTGAATCTGTAAAAGGAGGAAACGGAATGTATTCGAAGAAAAAATTGAAAAAATGGATAATTCAAATTTTGCTGTGCCTGATACCTATCCTGGCTGTGGAAGGGTTCTCACTCTCGTTTCTTTTACCCGCAGGTGAATTGGTATATTTGATTTTGCTCATTCCTGTTGCTATGTCTTTATACGGCTTTTTTTCATACAACCTTTTAAAGCAACTCATAATACCAAATGCTTTGTGCTGTTTGTTCGTGTTTATCGGTGTATTACGCAAAGAGGAATTCGGTTGGATATTTGATACCGAGGAAAATATTTTTATGATTCTGCTACTTCCCGCGATATACTGCATCATATCACTTGTTTCTTCATTTATATCTTTGTGGATAAACAAAACAAAAAAGCAAGAACAGGAAGTTCAAGAAACTGACGGGATTTCGGGCGAAGAAACAGCCCGCGCAAAAAGCAAGCCAAGTAAATATATCACAAAGCCGTTTATATATTTTTTGCTTTTTTTATATCCCTGTATTGTCGTCGGTATTTTTTTTGTTATAAACGCAGTGTTTTTGGATACAAAAAATGAAATATTGCTGTTGATAGAGTTGATCTACTTTGTATTTGTGATTCCTGCTTCGATGGTAATTTACGGAATATTTTCTTATAGGCTTACAAGAAGCGTTATATTTCCAAATCTGCTGTTGTATATAGGTTCGACAACGATTATCTCTTACATCTTGAGAGACATTCATTTAGGTGTGTTTATTTTATCGATGATAATAACCGCATTATCTCTTATACCGTCATTGATAACGATGTTTACATACAAACGTTCACAAAAGAAGCTCGGCAACAGTACACTAAAAGATCAAGACACCAATAATTCAGACACATCTTCGGATTGATTCATAAAAGTACCCACAAAAACTAAATAGTTTTACCGCATTGGAAGTGAAATTTCATTCCCAATGGGGACAAATATAAAATAGGGGTTTATGGAAACGGATTGGTTTGTAGGACAATAAAGGAAGACGAGGGATATGCCGAATTTTCTTGGCTCTCACAGTCTTCCAATCACGAAGGATCCGATTCATATGAAGAAGACGGATTGTATAATATCAAGCAATCCGAATATGTTTATTACAACGGCGTTAAATTTGACAATAATGTGACTGTTGGAAG
>JAZODV010000192.1:0-8734 GCA_045597185.1 Eubacteriales bacterium | reverse complement strand
TTTTGCGGAACCGCATAAGCCTTGGCAACGTGGAACCAACGAAAACACTAACGATATTTTAAGATTTTTCTTCCCCAAAGGCTACAATTTCCATTCCTTGGATAATGAAACCTTGCAAAATATTGTTTTATCTATTAACTTGAGACCTAAAAAATGCTTGGGCTGGCTTTCACCTTTTGAAGCGTTTTTTGGTGTTGCACTTGCTTGACAATCTGCCCTGACGCCGAAGGTGGCTGAGGGATTGTTTTGAACAACAATCTAACCTTTTACAATCCCTCCGTCACGGCAAGCCGTGCCACCTCCCTTTACACAAGGGAGGCTCATTACCGCCCGACAGTACACCTATAAGGTGTAACACACTATACCTTGCGGAGCAAGGCGTGTGAAAAGGAGTACGAACAATCGTCCGTACTCCTTTTGTTTTTCGGCAGGCAAACCTGCTTTATGGAAGATACCCCTTGGGTTGCTTTTTTTACTTTAATATCTCTTCAAGATTGCAAAATCCGGAACTGTTTAAAGTAACGGCTATCACGCGGTCGCTATCTCGTATAACTGATCTTCCGTCGGGGATTATGACGTTCCCTTCTCTGATTATTGCAGCTATAAGCGTATTTGGCTTTAATTTGAAATCAGGAGATGAAAATGGAACTTCTTTTTTGGAAAAATTACTGTCGGCAATAAATTCCACAAATTCTATTTTTCCATCAGCCGATCTATTTACGGCGTTTATGTCACCCGATCTATGCTCGGAACGGTTTTCATGGTGTCTTACATAACGCAATAAATTGTGAGCGGTGGAGAGCGCGGGAGAAACGGTATAGTCTATTTCTACCTCTTTTAGAATTTCGGCATATGATGGAGAAACTATTTTTGTAATGATAGGGTGTATACCGCACGACCAAGCAAACATGGAGATAACAAGATTTGTCTCGTCTGCCCCTGTGAGTGCAACACACGCATCGAATTTTTGAATTCCCTCTTCTGTCAGCAGTCCCGATTCAACGCCGTCACCGTATACGATCTCGGCATTCGGAAGTTCAACGAGCAGCTCTTCGCAACGCTTTTTGTTGAATTCTATTATTTTAACTCTTATTTTATGTTCACAAAGCTCTTTGGCAAGATAGAGGCCGATAGTTCCGCAGCCGACCATCATAACGCTTTTTATCGGCTTTTTTATGAGGCCGAGAGATTCACAGAGCTTTTTTAATTCATTTTGCGATGACACAACATTTATTGTGTCACCGAGCTTCAAAACAAAATCCCCATTAGGAACAAAAACGTCTTTTCCTCTTTTTACTGTGGAAATAAGAATGTCTGCCGAGAATTTTTTTCTGAACTCACTTATCTTTATATCAGCTTCGGTTATTTTTTCATCGATAGTTAGTTCAGAGACGGTTGTGTCTGAACTAAAAAATGCATCAAGCTTTAACGGTATCGGAAAACGTATAATTCTTGATATTTCCCTCGCCGTATCATATTCGGGATTTACTACGTGTGATATACCGAACTGATTTTTTATATAATCACTTTCCTCGGCAAAATCGGGATTTCTTACAAATGCAACTACCTTTTTTGCTCCTAGGCTCTTAGCCATCATACTGCACATAAGATTGATCTCGTCTGTTTCCGTGGCTGCAATAACGATGTCAGTGTCGGCTATTCCCGCTTTTCTTAAAACGGTTCTTGAGGCTCCCGAACCGCAATATCCGCAGACGTTGAATTTTTCGGTTGCATATTCAACAGCCTCGTGAGACTTGTCTATAACGGTAATACTGTGCTCTTCGCCAAGTATACTGCTTATTAATCCAAGGCCGGTGCGCGCAAGACCTATTATGAGTATTTTCATTGCCTGTTTCCTTTCGAATGAAGTCTTTTGGTTTTGTGTCTTTCTGTCAACTTAAATACAGCCCCCGACGTAAAGCCCTGTACTATCACGGTAAACAGTATAACTATATAAGTAGTATCAATAAGATGAGTATATATTACAGGCGTGTCGGCAAAGATCGTTTTTACGTTCATAACTAGAGCGAGAGAAAGACCGCCGCGAAGTCCCGACCATGTCATGAGAGAGGTGTATTCAAACGGTGTGTAATTTAAAGGAAGACTTCTTTTTCCTATAATAAGAGATGACACAAGCACACCGACAGCTCTCGCGATAAGAGCTATTATGACTGCGAAAATACAGAGCCATACCGATTTTATACTGAACGATATTGTAAGTACCGAGAACCCGATAAGAACAAAAAGTACATTATTGATAATATCGTCGATTATGTGCCAGAAGCCGTCGTAAAGCTCGTGTGGGTCGGTAATTACACGTGTTCTCTTTATCTTTTCCATAGAGTAGGCATAATAAACACCGCAAACCACAGATGCAATAGCTCCCGAGAGTCCGAAGCTTTCACAAATAATATAAGAACAGGAAACGTTAAGAAGGCTTATTATTATCTGCTTTATTGGATCTCGTGTGTGGCGAACCAAAAAGAAAGTAAGGAACGACAGGACAAGAGAGACAACAACAGCACCCAAGATCTCTTTTGATATGGCGACCACAAAATTTTCGGTGTGTGAATTGTCAACTATTCCTCTGACAAAAACAAACAGCGCAACCGCAATACCTTCGTTGAAAAGCGACTCACCTTCCATAACAGACGTCACGCTTTTTGCAACGCCGAGCTTATCTAAAATTCCGGTGACTGCAAGCGGCGCGGTCGGACCTAAAATACACCCGAGAAGGATACACACCCATATGTCAATACATATCCCGAGTAATTTTGTCGCAAGCCAGAACAAAAGACCAAATCCAGCCGCGAAGATTACAGTCGTAACAGTTGAAAGAAGCAGAACCGATTTTGCATTACTCATAAGCTTCGAAAAATGAAGCTTGCTGGCGCCCGCAAAAAGCATAAAGCAATGGACTCCGTGAAACAGAAATTCCGCAAAATCAAACGACGAATATGTTTCCGTAACCTTGCCAAGTATAGAAAACGATTCTACTTTAGAAAGCAAAAGAAGCGATACTCCGACTACGGTTGAAAACAGTACGAGAGCGATATCGTTCGGCATATGAAAGAATTTTTCGTTAAGTATTCCAACGATTATTATAACCAGAAATACAAACATGAAAATTATCAGCGTCGTCATTGTATCACCTCTTTCTTACAGAATCACATTATATCATGTTTTTGACAATGTGTCAACATTAGTTCTTTTTAACTATCAAAAAATTACCCACATGAATATACTGAAATCAGAAAAATTTTTCAGGAGGTTTTGTTTTGAACAGCGAAAGAATTACACCGCAAGGAGCTGACGGTCAGGGCTTTTTAACTGTACGTGTCACCACGGCAAGAGGCGCCATTCCGCTTGAAGGCGCAACCGTTACTATAACAGGAAGCGATAAAAACGATTCGGGTGTAAAGCAGGTTTTCGTTTCGGGTGCGGATGGGCTTACTCAAAAAATATCGCTTGAAGCTCCGCCAAGAGCAAATTCGGAAGGTCCTAACAGAGGGACACCGTTTTATACTTATAACGTTGAGGTCGTAAGTGACGGATATTACACTCAGTATTATTACGGCGTTCCCGTTTTTGAGGGAATCAACGCAATGCAAACAGCCGAGCTTGTCGCTCTTCCCGAAAATGGTATTCCCGACAGATTTGCTATTGACAGCAATCGCTTTTTTGAAGGCGAAAATCCGGATCTTTGAGCTTTTGGAGGATTTCAATGAATTCAGCAAACATTCCTGTTATTCCCGAAACCATAACGGTGCACCTCGGCAGACCCGAAGAGGCTGCCGCAAATGTTACTATACCCTTTGCCGATTATATTGCAAATGTTGCGTCAAGTGAAATATATCCCACTTGGCCCGAAAGCGCTCTGCGCGCCAATATTCTTGCACAGATCAGTTATACTCTTAATCGTGTTTATACCGAATATTACCGCGCAAGAGGTTACGATTTTGACATTACAAACTCGACGTCAATAGACCAATCGTTTGTCAACGGCAGAGAGATATTCGATAACATAAACGACCTTGTCGGACAGCTTTTTAACAGCTACATACGCCGCGGAGATAACATTGAACCGCTTTTTGCGGCATACTGTGACGGTGACGAGGTAATATGCGACGGACTTTCCCAATGGGGTTCGGTAGAACTTGCAGAAAGCGGACTTGATGCAATAGATATATTGAGGAACTACTACGGAGACGATATAACGATAGTTACCGACGTGCCTATTGAAAACATTGAGGAATCCGCACCGCCTGTACCTCTACGCATAGGAATTTCAGATGATTACGTAAGAACCTTTCAGCTTCGTCTTAACAGGATTTCTAATAACTATCCTAACATTCCGAAAATAGCGATTCCGGACGGTGTTTTCGGATATGACACAGAGGATGCCGTAAGAGAGTTTCAGCGTACCTTCGGACTTGCGCAGGACGGTGTGGTCGGCCAGGCAACTTGGTATAAAATACTCCAGATATACAACGCGGTAAAGCGTCTCAACGAGATCAATTCCGAAGGAATAGCTCTTGAAGAGGTCACAAAGCAATTTCCCGAGGTACTCCGTCTTGGAGACACGGGAACGGGTGTCGCAAATCTTCAGTATTATATCAACTATCTTTCGCAGTACTACAACACGATACCGTCCGTGGCAATAGACGGTATATTCGGAGCTTCGACAGAGGCTGCGGTTCGTGATTTGCAGCAAACCTTTGGACTTCCTGTTGACGGTATTGTCGGTATTGGTACGTGGACGACAATGTATAACAACTATTTGAGCTTTATATCAACTATACCCCTAAAATATACCGAAGGTGTGACGGTTCCCTTTCCTGGTGTGACCCTGCGTTACGGATCTGATTCCGAGGCGGTTCGTCTGCTTCAGGAGTATCTCAATTTTATCTCGCAGTATTATTCCGAAATACCGTCTATAACGCCTACGGGATTTTTCGGAAATATTACAGAAGACGCGGTCATAGCTTTTGAAACTCTGTTTGGATTTACACCCAACGGAGTTGTTGACGCTGAGCTTTGGAACAAGATAACCGAGGTGTATTCCGATATGTATATCGGAGCAAGGCTCGGCGAGGGACAGTATCCGGGATATGAGATAGGAGGTTAAGCTTATGAATAACGGTTATGTAAATGAATCCGACGCTATATTTAATCTTCAAAAATATTTAAGACAGATTGCGTATTTTGATGAGGATATTCCTTTTGTGCCTGTTGACGGTGTGTTTGAGAGGGATACTCAAAACGCAATTATGAGCTTCCAGCGCAAATACGGTCTTAAAGAAACCGGAATTGCAGATAAAACGACGTGGGATCTTATTTTTCTTAAATATCTTGAATCGCTTGACGATAACGCCGTACCAACTATGATAGCTCCCTTTCCACGTACGCCAAACAATTATACGTTAACCCTTGGCGACAGGTTGTTTCTTGTAGAGATCCTTCAATATATGCTCGAAGAGCTTAAGTCAAGATACGACGGCTTTGAGCCTGTTTCGAGAACAGGAATATATGACGAATCAACAGAAAAAGCTGTAAAGGATTTTCAAATGCGTAATTCCCTTCCCATTACCGGAAACACTGACGTGCTTACCTGGAATTCGATTGCAAATCAGTATAATTTTACTGCGCGTGATTATAAACAGTAAAAAACGGTCAAGAATATTATTTAATAATAGTAAAAACGGAGACCGATATGAACACAAGATTTACCCAAAAAGCTCGAAACGTACTGATTACGGCGCTCGATGAAGCACGCAGACTTGGACATACGTATGTAGGTTCAGAGCATGTTCTTCTCGGACTTTCATCGGAGACTGATTCCGCTGTTTCAAAAATTTTGATAAAAAACGGAATAGTACCTGACCGTATACGTGCATCTGTTATAAATATTTCGGGTAAAGGTGACATAAGCAACGTAGGCGCTGACGATATGACGCCCTGTGTCAAAAAGATAATTGAGGAATCACATACGATCTCATCGGGACATTCTCAAAGCTATATCGGTACAGAACATATCTTGCTTGCACTCTTGAATGAAAAAAACGCGGTAGCTATAAAGATACTCGAAAGCTGTGATATCAAGATCGAGGATATTAGAAATGAAGTGTTGAGCTTTATCGAAAACGGTAATGAACGTTTTGCAAAAAACAATTCCCCTAAAAGCATAAAAAATGATAATAAACAAGCTTCTGTTCTTTCGGGCTACGGGCGTGATCTGACAGAGGTAGCAAAGCTTGGTAAAATAGATCCTGTCATCGGGCGAGACAAAGAGACTGCAAGACTTATACAGATACTTTCACGCAGAGTAAAGAATAATCCATGCCTTATCGGTGAACCCGGCGTAGGCAAAACAGCGGTCGTAGAGGGACTTGCAAGACGTATTGCCTCTCGAGACGTTCCCGAGAATCTGCTTGGTAAAAGCATAATTTCGCTTGACCTTTGCTCAATGGTTGCGGGTGCAAAATATCGCGGTGAATTTGAAGAACGAATGAAAAATATTATGAAAGAGGTTGCAAGGCGTCCTGATGTAATCCTCTTTGTCGACGAGCTTCACACGATAATCGGAGCCGGCGCGGCTGAAGGTGCGGTCGATGCCGCAAACATCATAAAGCCCGCACTTGCGAGGGGCGAGATGCAGATGATCGGCGCTACGACTCTTGATGAATACAGACGCCATATAGAAAAAGATTCCGCGCTTGAGCGACGCTTCCAGCCGATAACAGTGGAAGAGCCAAGTCTTATTGATGCCGAATCCATACTTTTAGGTTTGCGTGATAAGTATGAGCTTCATCACAAATTAAAGATAAGTGACGAAGCGATAAAAGCTTCCGTTACACTATCTGATCGATATATAAACGATCGCTTTTTGCCCGATAAAGCACTTGACATAATAGACGAAACGGCGGCTCGTGTTAAAATTATGCATTCAACGCTCCCGCCCGTCGTAAAATCAGACGAAGAAGAGCTTGCAAATATTATAAGTGAAAAAGAGGAGGCTATAATCTCTCAGAATTTTGAACGCGCGGCAGAGCTACGCGACAAAGAACACCGGCTACGTATGGAATACGAAAGAAAGCGAGATGAATGGAATACCGAGCTTGACGAAAATATCCTTACTGTTAAGGCGAACGACGTAGCAGAAACGGTATCACAGTGGACAGGAATACCTATAGGTGAGATAAATTCCGACGAAAGCAACAAGCTTTTAGAGCTTGAATCAAGGCTCAAAAGAAGAATTATAGGACAGGATCACGCAATAAAAGCAGTATCGTCAGCCATAGTAAGAGGGAGAGTCGGGCTTTCGGATCCACACAGACCTATAGGTTCATTTATCTTTTTGGGACCTACCGGTGTCGGAAAAACTGAGCTCGCAACGGCGATTGCCGAAACGGTTTACGGAAGCAAAACTGCGCTTATAAGACTTGATATGTCCGAGTTTATGGAAAAGCACAGCGTATCAAAGCTTATAGGCTCACCACCCGGTTATATAGGATATGACGACGGCGGAATTCTTACCGAGCGTGTGCGGAGGAATCCATACTCTTTAGTGCTTTTCGATGAAATAGAAAAAGCTCACCCCGACATTTTTAATATTCTTCTTCAGATACTTGACGACGGAAAGCTGACCGATTCAAGAGGGCGTGTATGTAATTTTAAAAATACCGTTATCATACTGACGTCAAATATAGGAAGCGACGAGCCTATGACAAAATTACTTGGATTTACCGCAGAAAAGGTATCTACTAGCCCCGACAACAAAAGCATGTCTGCATTAAAAAAAGTGTTCAGCGCGGAATTTTTGAACCGTATAGATGAAGTGATATACTTCTCTTCTCTTTCGGACGAAAGCCTCGTAAAAATAACAAAAAATATACTGAAAGATCTTGCCCTGCGCGCTAAATCGCTTGGCGTAGAATTGATTTTTGAAAACGGCGTTGCTGAATTTGCCGCGTCGGTCGGTAAAGATGAAAAATACGGTGCGCGTCCGCTTAAACGAACGGTAACTACGCTTATAGGAAATGAATTTTCAAATCTTATGATAAGCGGTCAGATAAACAGCGGAGACACGGTATCGGTCTATGTTGACGGTGAAAATGTAAAGATAAAGAAAGCATAAATAAAGCCAAGTCTTAGGACTTGGCTTTATTTATGCTTTTTTTCATGTAAAATAAATCCCGCAACGATTTGAAGTATTGACAAAACAGCCGCTACGGTAATAGGAAGAACACCTATAAGTCTGCCTCTTTCAATCAGCACAATTCCCCAAGCAAATAGCGCTAAAATACCAAAAAGACTCAACGTGGCAATTATTATCGTTATGATTCGGTATTTTTTCGATGTTGCTTTTTCCTCGGGTACAACGAACATCATCAATTCCAAATATATTTCAAAAAGTATTTCAAATATAATTTCCACGGTTGTTGCCTCTGTTTTTTGCCTTTCTCTGCCCTAAACGTGATAAAAGGTGTCTAAACGAGGTAAAAACGAACAAAAGGTGTCTGATTTTTTTGTGCTTCTGCCCGACAAATTGGAATTTGACTAACCTAGTGTAATCTTTCCATTTACAATATCAGCAATTACTTCTACTAAAAACTCGTGTTCTTTTTCTAAAACTCTTGCAGCTAATTGTTCTGGTGTATCATTCTCAAATACTGGAACAGTTGTCTGTGCAACAATCTCGCCACTATCATATTCAGGACTTACTCTATGAATT
>JAZODV010000191.1:0-1639 GCA_045597185.1 Eubacteriales bacterium | reverse complement strand
GTCGCCGCCGTCGATTATCATATCGACACGACCGTTCATATCGGTAATAACGTCGGATACGTTGGTAGGTGAGGGCTTTCCCGAAAGATTTGCTGAGGGAGCTGCTATCGGAACGCCTGCCGCCGCGATCAGCTCTCTTGCGACAGAGTCTGAGGGACATCTTACGGCAACCGTTTCAAGTCCACCCGTAGTTTCTTTTGGAATAATGTTTTTTCGCGGAAGTATGACTGTAAGCGGCCCGGGCATGAATTTTTTTGCAAGTTTGTAGTATGCCTCGGACGTGACGGCGTAGGGCTCAGCTTCGTCGGGCTTACTTATATGAATTATGAGAGGATTATCCGACGGACGCCCCTTTGCCGCATATATTCTTGCGGCAGCGGACGGATCTGTTGCATTTCCGCCGAGTCCGTATACTGTTTCGGTGGGAAAAACAACAAGACCGCCGCGCTTTATTATTTCAGCGGCTTTTGATTTTTCTCCCGCTTCAAATTGTGATTTTGTTATAATTTCTGTCTTCATATCAGTTATCGGATTCCGAGCTTTTCAGCTTTTCCGCGGTATCGGCGGCGATAAGTGCGTCTATCATTCCGTCGATGTCACCTGCCAAAAACGACTCAAAATTATATACCGACATACCTATTCTGTGGTCTGTTATTCTGCTTTGAGGATAGTTATAAGTGCGTATCTTTTCACAACGCTCGCCTGTGCCGACCTGGCTTTTGCGTGTGGACGCAATTTTATCGTTCTGTTCGGTCTGCTTTATATCAAAAAGCTTTGCACGGAGCATCTGAAGCGCTTTTTCCTTGTTTTGAAGCTGACTTCGCTCCTGTTGACATTCGATGACAATACCTGTAGGCTTATGGGTAAGACGGACCGCCGACTCGGTCTTGTTTATGTGCTGACCGCCCGCACCGCTTGACTTGCAGGACTCTATAACGATATCGGCGGGATTTATTTCGACCTCGACCTCTTCCGCTTCGGGAAGAACCGCCACCGTAACTGTTGAGGTGTGTATGCGCCCTTGCGATTCTGTCTCGGGAACTCTTTGGACACGGTGAACGCCGGACTCGAATTTAAAGCGCGAATAAGCGCCGTTACCTTCGACCATAAAGGTTATTTCACGGAAACCGCCAAGCTCGGTCTCATTCATGCTCATTGTGGATATCTTAAAGCGTTTTGTTTCTGCATACATGGAGTACATACGGTAAAGCACCGATGCAAAAAGAGCCGCTTCGTCTCCTCCTGCGCCTGCTCGTATCTCTATGATGACGTTCTTGTCGTCATTTTCGTCTTTAGGAAGCAGAAGAATGGTTATTTCTTCGAGCAGAGCGGGGAGCTTGTCGCGATTTTCGTAATATTCCGCTTCTGCAAGCTCACAAAGCTCGGGATCGTCGGACGAATCCATAAGCTCCCTTGCCTCGTCTACTGAAGCAATGGTAGCTTTATATTCACGGTATTTTTCGATTATCGGAGTAAGGCTTTTGTATTCCTTGGAAAGTTTTGCGTAATTTTTGGGGTCACTTGGAGCGGTCGGGTCGGCAAGAGCCTTTTCAACCTCGAAATATCTCGCTTCGACCTCGCAAAGCTTGTCGGTTATTGCCATCAGAATCTGCAGAATGCGTCAAATGCGCGATATGCT
>JAZODV010000190.1:0-41552 GCA_045597185.1 Eubacteriales bacterium | reverse complement strand
AAAACGATAAATTGGGATTTCTCGGTGAGACGAAACCTCAACAAAAATCTACCGCAAATAATATTTCTATAAACCGAATAAAGCTTAAAAATTGTAGGGGTTGAAGTCCTCGACGACCCGATAAGTTGATTTATTTAGCATAATATTTTATAAATTTATTTTGTGCGTGTCTTTATAGAGATTATATTTTAATTAAATCATTTCAAACGGGTCGTCGAGGACGTCGACCCCTACAGATCCCTTCGAATCAAACACACCGATAAATCAAAATTTACAAATATTATTTTTGAAAACACAAACAGGGTGAGTCTAATGCAAAAATGCATCTGACTCACCCTATTTGTAATATCAATATATCAATCGTTCTGAGCAGGCTCCTGCACAGCGGGGGGTGCTACGGGAGTGTGCTTATATACTATGTACGCCGTCTTGACCTTTGAAACAAGGATACAGTAAGCAATGCAGAGAGCAAGGAATACGAAGAACCAAACCGCACCTACAAAAGTAAAGAAGAACACTGTAGAAAGAGAGACCGATGTAATAAAGAATCCCTTGTTCATAAACAACGCCGAAAGTGCTACGAAAATAGCAAGAATGGTAGCATATACATTGATAGCGGTGATAATGATCGAAAAGATAGCGTAAGCTTCTTCACCGTCTTCTTCAATCTCTGACAACAGCAGCACTGTTTTAAGCGACGGGGTCTTACACTTTTTCAGCAGCTTTTCCGCAGACATGCCGAATTCATCCTCGATCCTATCGAGAACGTCGTCATCATCTTCATCAATGGCATCCTCTATCTCCTCAATGAGCTTGTCATATTCATCTTCGATCTCATCCAGCTCGTCCTCCGGAACAAACAATTTCACAATGGGGAGATCTGTGATTGAGCCTTTAACAGCGGTGTTTGAAGACACCACCAAAAGCAGAATAGAAATTAATGCAAGCGCCAAGGCAATTATGCCGACAATACGTGTTGATTTGTTCGCATGCATAAAGGTAAATTTGATTTTTTTCATTTATAGTCATCTCCTTTTATAATGATGGATTCAGCATATCACAAAAGCGCCGTTTTGTCAAGAAAAATATTGATAAAAAGCTTTTTTATTTCATTTATCAAACCGACTCTATTACGAAAAGTCCGCCCTTTTTGACCGAGACGAGTGCGCAATTCCCTTCTATCTCGTTACTGACCGCGTACTGAAAATTCCTCGTCAGTTTCGCGTTCTTAAGCGGGTATTTTACTCCCTTTATCTCGACTCCCTTCACGGTGTCATCATCTGAAATAAGTGAAATATACTTATAATTCGATCGCGCAATCAGCGTGCTGTCATTGCGGATATACCTGACTCTGTTGCGTCCGTCGGTTATAACAGCATAAAAGCCTTTATCCTTCGCGTCGCGGAGTATTGCAAGATTTGACATCGTGTGGTCAAGTCTGCCGCTGAGTCCGCCAATTATCACTATATCGTCAGCACCTCTTTCAAGCGCAAGTCCAAGAGCCGCGTGTGTGTCGGTCACGTCCTTTTCAGGCTTTAAGAGCGCCACCTCAATACGATCGGGCAGCTCTCCCGAATAGGAATCCCTGTCACCGACAAAAACATCCACACGCTCACCAAGCCTTTTTGCATTTTCGTATCCCGAATCCGCGGCAATGCACAGGTCGTCGCTCTTCGGATGCTCCGTTATATTTTCGGGGTATACATCGCCACCCGTATAAATAAATGCTCTCATTTCGTATCCCATCCGTGTTTCTGTTTAAGTATATCGTAAAGTGCGAGAAAGCTCTCATGCCTTGACAGCGCTATTTTACCGTCCATAAGCTTTTCAAGCACCGCGCACCCCTCTTCCTTGGTGTGCGTGCATTTTTTATACTTACACTCACCTATACATTCACGGAATTCCTTGAACGTATACGGCAGATCGTCTTTACCGAAGAAATCAAACCGTTCGAAATCTATCATCGAAAATCCCGGTGTATCGGCAAGATATCCGCCAAGAAGAGGAAACAACTCGACTGTTCTTGTCGTGTGTCTTCCCCTCTGAGTTTTATGACTGACGTCACCTGTAATTAGTTTGAGTTTGGGGAAAAGACGGTTCATAAGCGTTGATTTTCCTGCGCCCGATGCCCCTGCAAATGCAGCAGTTTTTCCCTTCAGCTTTGTATTTACGTACTCTGAAAATTTATCGACACCAATGTTTTCAAAGCAGCTGAGCACGAAAACATCATAGCCTGCAAGCTCGTATATTTTCTTTATTTCATCGGCTCTGTCAGGGTCAAGCTCACATTTTCCAACTACGATACACGGCTCAATGCCGTTATGCTCGCATATTGCTATCAGCTTGTCTGCCGTAAAAAGTGACGGCTCTGGCTTTGCCGCCGACAGTGTTACAAAAAGTATATCAAGATTTGCAAGTGGCGGACGTATAAGTGAATTTTTGCGTTCGTGTATCTCGTCAATAACGGTCTCAGCGCCCTCTCCTACAAGCGTTATGTTGTCACCCACAAGCGGAGACACACCAGAATGCCGAAACGAACCTCTTGCCCGGCAGCTCACCGTCTCGCCCGAATCAAGCTCGACCGAATACAGACCGCCGACCGACGATATTATTTTTCCGTTCATTTTAATCTCCTGTCCGACGCACAAGCGGTGTTGCGTATCGGATCGTTCAGCCTTCCGTTATCTGCTCTGTCCGATATTGATATCATAATGATTATAGTTACTATAAGAACGACTATGAAAGCCGCCGCCGCGCCGATTATTGCAAGGACCCAACCCGATATATTATGATTCTGCTTTATCTCTACCGAGTCGGCGATTCCGTTTTCTTCGTCTGGCTTGTTGAAATCGAACACTGTGTTAATATCATAGTCAAGCGCTTCAACTGCATCAAGCATTTCTCTTGCGTCCGAAAAACGCATAAACGATATCTTTTCCATTGCGTGAAGTATTATCTGCTCAAGTCCCGTACAAATTTCGGGGTCGAGAACTCTCGGTCGCACAGGACTTTGCTCTATGTGCATTCTCGATACTGCCGACGTATCAGCCGCCGAGAACGGAAGCCTTCCTGTTGCCATTTCGTATATCATAACCCCAAGAGAATACAGATCGGAACGGCTGTCAAGCCGCTTCCCCGATGCCTGCTCGGGACTTATATAATATACCGTACCTACCGCCGTTTCCGACTCCTTATTGTCTGCTGAAGCAAGCCTTCTCGCAATACCGAAATCGGTCAGCTTTATGTTTCCGTCGGGAAGCAGCATGATATTTTGCGGTTTTATGTCACAGTGCGCAATATTTTTTGAATGTATATGAATAAGCGCGTCAAGTATCTGTTTTGTGTAATGTATTATCTCGTCAAAGGTAAGCGCGCCGCAGGCTTCAATGCGATCCTTAAGTGTGTTTGCCTCGACGTATTCCATCACAAAATACGGATGTCCTTTGTCGACGCCCGAGGCTATTATGTTAACGATATTAGGATGTGAAAGCGCGCTCATAACGTCTATTTCCGACGCAAATCGACGCTCGGCTTCGACTTTTGCCGCATCGGTCTCGCAGGCGCTGAGGTCGAGCATTTTGACGGCGACAGTCTCTCCCGTCTCAAGGTCGTACGCACCGTACACCACCGACATTCCTCCGACACCGACAACATTTATTATACTATACCTTTTTCCGAGGACATACCCCATAGGAAGCTTTGAATAGTCCAGCATCACAATTCCACCATTATGACCGTGATATTGTCGTCGCCGCCCGCATTGTTTGCAAGAGAAACGAGCTTACCCACACGTTCCTCAAGTGAAACGCCAGAAAGTGCGGCTACACCGTATATTTCATCGTTTGACAGCATATCGGTGAGTCCGTCCGACGAGAGAAGCAGGCATTCACCGCTCTCGGCTCCAAGAGGAGCTATATCCGGCATCGCTCTCACCGATATACCGACCGCCTTCGTTATTATGTTCTTGTCGGTACGCTTTTCAGCTTCGGCTGCGCTTATAGCGCCTGTATCTACAAGATACTGTACGTACGAATGGTCCTTTGTTACCTGCGATATTTTAGTTTCATTTACAAGATAGAGACGGCTGTCGCCGAGATTTACCGTCCAAACTGCAAGCGGATCTGTCATAACGAACGCTCCGACAAGCGTCGTACCCATTCCGTGAAGCTCGGCGACGTCCTGACTTTCCTGCCACACCCTGAAATTCGCCTCGGCAAGCGCGTTATCGAGTATCGTGGGTACGTCGGCTTCGGGGTCATCAAGAACGAGTCGTTCGGCAACGATATCCTCTCCGATCTGTGCCTTTATTTCATTTATAAAGCTTTTTATAGCAAGCTCGGATGCCTCTGCGCCGCCCGCTTCGCCTCCCATACCGTCGCATACGACGAATACCGCGGCGTTTTTTGCAAGTCTTGCGCAAATAAAAGTATCTTCATTGTTTTCGCGTTTCCGACCCTTGTCGGTCATACCGTAATAATTCATTTTTCTTCTGTGACCTTTGCTTTTTCTGTTTTCTTTGCGTCGGCGCGGCGGAGCTGTCCGCAGGACGCATTTATATCTGGACCGAGGCGACGGCGTACCGTGGCTCTTATTCCTCTTGCTTCAAGCACCGAAGCAAACGCCTCAATACCGCCCTTCGCGGGCTGCTTGAATCCGCTTTCCTCTACCGTGTTTACGGGAATGAGATTGACGTGTATCGGAAAGCTGTCCTTCTTTGACGGACGGAGAGATTTATTGAGAACTGCCGCCAGCTGTTCGGCTTTTTCTCTTGAGTCATTCTTTCCCGCGATAAGCGTATACTCAAACGATATTCTTCGTCCCGTTCTGTCGTAGTAGCGTCGGCAGGCGGCAAGCAGCGCGTCAACGCCGTACTTTTTATTCACAGGCATTATCTCCGAGCGCGTTATATCATCTGCGGCGTGGAGCGATATCGAAAGTGTTATCGGTATATTTTCTGTCGCAAGGCTGTCTATCTTATCAACGAGCCCACAGGTCGAAAGCGAGATATGACGGTAGCCTATACATATACCTCTCTCGTCATTGACCAGCTTTAAAAATTTCATTACGTTGTCGTAATTATCAAGAGGTTCTCCGATACCCATCATAACGATATTTGATATTCTCTTGCCCATATCGCGCTGTGCCGATATGACCTGTCCGAGAAGCTCACCTGCGGTCAGATTTCGCACACGTCCGCCAATGGTCGATGCGCAGAATTTACATCCCATACGGCAACCCACCTGCGAGGATATGCATATTGTAAGTCCGTGCAGATATTCCATTACAACACTCTCCACGCAGTTTCCGTCGCCAAGCTCAAAAAGATACTTGACAGTGCCGTCAACATTCGATACAAGTCTTTGTCTGACAGTCGGTATATGGCATACCGCTACAGACAATAGTTTTTCACGCGTTGCTTTTCCTATATTGGTCATTTCTTCGAGCAACACGCCTCTATGAAGTTGAGTAAATATCTGCGACGCTCTGTATTTAGGCTCTCCTACCGACAGGACAAGCTCTTCAAGCTCTTCGGGGGTCAGCGAAAGAAGGTCTGTTTTTTTAGTACTGTTTTCGGTCATTTTTTGTTCCTATACATTATAAATTTGAGGGATTGAAATCTATTGATAACTGTAGCTTTTTGTGACTTCCGTAGTTTGCCGAGAACGCTCGCATGAGTTCGGAGAAAAGCTCACGGCTTCTGTTATTGAGTCTGCATTTTATAACAAATCTCATTCGGTATCTGTCATCCACCTTATATATGGGAGCCTCAAACGGCCCGAACGTCACCTGAGGAACGTCCTTATAATCTCCCTCAAGCGCTCTTACATAAATGCGTCCGAGAAATTCAGTCGCTATCGCAAGCTCTCGCTCGTCGGAGTGTGACACAGTCAGAAGCACGATATCGCAGAATGGCGGAAACGTCAATAGCCTTCTCAGCTTTATCTCGTTTTCAAAAAAGGTGTCGTAATCCTGAGCGCAAGCGAGCTTTATTATGTCATTGTCAGGATTGTTTGTCTGTATAATGGCACGTCCTGACCTGTCGGAACGACCTGCTCTACCTATGACCTGCGTCAACAGCGCAAAAGTGCGTTCATTGGCTCTGTAGTCGTCAAGATAGAGCGACATATCGGCAAGGAGTACACCGACAAGCGTGACTCTCGGAAAATCGTGCCCCTTTGTGACCATCTGTGTTCCGAGAAGCAGGTCTCCGCTTTCTCTGAATTCGGTCAGTAATTTGTCGTACGCGAGCTTTTTTGACGTGGTGTCGGCGTCCATTCGTAGCAGCTTTGCATCGGGGATCAGAGCCGACAGCTCCTGCTCGACCCTCTGAGTTCCGTATCCGCAACGGTTAAGCGGCTCTTTTGAGCAGGTCGGACATGATCTCGGCATCGGCATTTTTCTTCCGCACCAATGGCACACGAGCTCTCCCTCATCGTACGTTCCGCGTTTTGTGTGGTACGTCATTGCGACTGAGCAGGACGGACATTTTATGACCTCTCCGCAGTGCACGCAGTTTACCGACGAATTATATCCTCTTCGATTGAGGAAAAGTATCGACTGCTCACCGTTTTTATATGTTTCAAGCAATGCCGACGCAAGCTCGTTTCCGATCGGTGACGCTATTCCGTTTTGCGCGTCGATTCGCATATCTGACACCGTGACCTCGGGAAGTCGTGCCTCGCCGTAGCGTTTTGTCAATTTTACAAGTGTATATACGCCGTCCTTTGCCTTTTTAAAGCTTTCGACAGACGGTGTTGCAGATGAGAGAAGCATAAGTGCCGAGCTGTCTGCGCATCTCTTTCTGGCTATGTCTCTCGCGTGATATTTCGGTGTCATATCCGATTTATAGGTATGCTCCTGCTCCTCGTCTATGACTATCATTCCAAGGTTTTTGACGGGAGCAAACACTGCCGATCGAGTACCGACAACGATATCGGCAAGTCCGCGCTTTACTCTTATATACGCATCGTATCTCTCACCCGCCGAAAGTCCCGAATGCATTACGGCGACACGGCTTCCGTAACGCGAACAGAATACTGAGAGCATCTGCGGCGTCAGCGCGATCTCGGGAAGCAGCACGATAGCTCCCTTTTTATATTCTATCATTCGATCTATCATTCCGAGAATGACCGTCGTTTTTCCGCTTCCCGTGACACCGTACAGAAGCGCACCGTGAGGTCTTCCGTCAAGGGCAAGTCCTGTAAGTGTTTCCAGCACCGCGGTCTGTTCTTCGTTAGGCGTTAGCGGCTTTGCTTCTCCGCATTTTTCGGCTGTTGGGTCTCGGAAGGCCTCACGGCGTTCGACTGTCAGAAGTCTATTCTGAACCATCGTAGCAAGCTGACTTTGAGTAAGTCCCGAAACCTCGTCAAGCAACTCTCTTTCGGATACAGATCCGTTCATAAGTCTGTATATAACGCCTATCTGAGACGGAAGCGTCAGCCTTCGCTTCATTTCACGGACTCTGTCACCACCGAGCAGCTTCTTGGCTTCCTCTTCATTTAGATCAAGTGAATAGTATTTTTCATATTTTAATTGGGTATCAACGACCTCTGCGTCGGCTTCAATATATCCGTTTGCAACAAGATCCTTTAAATATAACTCTGTATTTGAACCGAATTTCGCCGCAATCGCTTCCTCTCGCGGCTCGCCCTTTGCTTTTATGTATTCATACGCGATTATCGCGCCGTGAGAAAGTTCACCGCCGTCGGATGGCAACGGTGTGTCGGTCGTTCTGTATATTTTTACCGTCTTTGCGCTTCCCGACGGTACAGCCGCGCGTATCGCGTCACCGACAGTGCAAAGTGTCATTGACGCGACGTAACGGCAAAGCGACAGCTGTTCCTTAGTTAAAGGAAGAGTATCGCTTGACACCGACAAGAGTGGCTTTATGCGTTCTGCCTCGGCTCTGTCGTGTATTTCTGCAATAACACAAACTCTTTTACGGTTTCCACCGCCAAACGGAACAACGGCAAACGCCCCCGGTACCGCTGAATTGCGTAGCTCGGGGGGTATATAATAATCATACATTTTGTCAGCCGAATACGGGATGTCGAGCAAATATACCTTCGCATATCCTCCTACATCCCGTCCGTTCCTCTTTATTGAAGAGTCTGTCATAAAATTCTTACTCTTCTTCTGCTTCCTCGACTATTACAAAGCCGCCCGCATTGATACGGTCTATCGCAAGTCGTACCGCCTTTTCGTCCTTAAGATCCTTGTCTATCATTGCGGAGATAGACTTATCGCTGTCCTTCGTTCCCGCGGCACGCTCTGCCTCGGTGCGCTGACGTACGTATTCTTCTGTTATCATTCTTGCGCCCTTCGCGGTTGCAAGTGCAAGCTCGTAACGGTTGTATTCACCCTTTGTAAGCTCTTGGATGGTGGGTTTGATCATCATAATCGGGATCCTCCTCTGTTTATATCACTCAAAATATTTCATCTTTGCATCGGGTATTCTTCTGACCGAGCATCTCTCGGCTTCCGCTATCGCGCGAAGCCTATTTGCCGCGCTCTCGGTCTCACCCGTATAGTTGTAAACTATATAATCGTACATATCGAGCTTTTCCATCTCGACCTTTGTCTGCGCGAGCCTCGACTTTATCTTTTCCTCGGTCTCGGTGCCCCGCGTTCTGAGCCTTCTTTCCTGCTCGGCGTACGACGGCGGCAAAAGCATTACAAGCACCGCTTCGGGACACTTTTCCTTTACCTGTGCCGCGCCGTTTACGTCGATCTCAAGAATTATATTCCTTCCGGCTGCAACAGCTTCCTCCGCAAGACTTCTCGGTGTTCCGTAAAACTCCCCGCAATATTCGTTGTATTCAAGGAAATCATCCTCGTCAAGATATTTTTTGAATTGTTCCTTGGTCACGAATATGTAATCCGAACCGTCGACCTCACCGGGTCTTGGCGCTCTCGTTGTTCTCGACACGGAAAATTCAAATTCTCCGCTGTCTCGCAAAATTTTGCACACTGTTCCCTTTCCGCTTCCCGCAGGACCCGATACTACAAGAATTACGCCCTCTTTCATGCCTCGTCCTCCTCCCCGTCGTATTCGTCATCACTGCCCGAAAGACGCTTTGATATCGTCTCGGTCTGGAGCGCTGAAAGTATAACAAGCTCCGAATCGGTTATAATGACCGACCTCGTCTTTCGTCCGCACGAAACGTCAACAGTACGCGACGCATCCTTTGCATCCTGTATAAGACGTTTTATCGGCGCGGAATCGGGGCTTACAAGCGCTACAACTCTTTCAGCGGCGACCATATTTCCAAATCCTATATTTATAAACTTCATTTCCGACCTGCTTATTCTATGTTCTGTATCTGCTCTCTTATTTTTTCAAGCTCGCACTTCACGGCAACGACAGTCTGTGCCGCAGGTGCGTTCTGGCATTTCGAGCCTATCGTGTTTATCTCGCGGTTCATCTCCTGCATAAGAAAATCAAGCTTACGACCCGCGGGCTCGTTTGAGTTTATTATATCCTCAAATGCTTTGAAATGCGAACGAAGCCTTACAAGCTCCTCGTCAATGGCGATACGATCGGCATACGCGGCACATTCTGTCAGTATCTTCGACTCGTCAGCCTTAACACCGACGTCACCAAGCAGGCGCCGAAGTCTCTCTTCTATTCTCGCGCGTGCGTTTCCTACGTCATTTTCCGAAAGCTTTTCAATATCGCAGGTAAGCCTTGCGATATTCTCCATTTTATCACGAAGGTCATTTTCTATTCTCTGTCCCTCGGCGGCTCTCGCCGCAATAAATGCATCGGCGGCATCCGACAGAACCGAGCTGACCTCTGCCCAGTCGCGCTCCTCGTCGGCTTCGGCTTTCTTAACGGTAAATATATTTCTGTCCGAAGCGATCCTCATAACGCTTATATCGTCTTTAAGCTCAAACTTATCTCGAAGCTCATAAAGCGCCGCAATATATGCCTTTGCGTAATCCTCGTCAAGCTCAAGCGCGACAGCATCCTCTCCCTGCTTTTCGACCGATACGTTTACGTCTACCTTTCCTCTTGAAATTCCCTTTACGGAAAGGAACGGCTTTACCTTATCCTCAGTGCATCCAAGACTTCTTGGCATTCTCGCGGAAAGGTCAAAGTATCTGTTGTTAACAGACCTTATCTCAACGGTTATTTCTCTGCCCTCAAACGTGCCGCTTGCACGTCCGAAAGCGGTCATGCTCTTTAACATTGAACACTCCCCTTTATACAGTATATCATATTAATTATAGACTCTTTTCACCGTTTTGTCAACCGTTTTTAGGTTTTAATCCTACGCAAACTCAAACTTTTTCATTATTTTTTAAAAAAATGGTGCAAACCTATTGCAAATATGCGAAAAATAGTGTAAAATATAGTATAAATGTTCGGTTGGTACTCGTATTGCCACCAAAAGTCGTTAAACGACGGAAATAAAAAATAATTTAGCCGCAAACGCGGCATGGAGGATTTACATTATGGTAGTAGCAGGCGATTTTAAGAATGGCATCACCTTTGAGATGGACGGTTCGGTTTATCAGGTAATCGAATTCCAGCACGTTAAGCCCGGTAAGGGCGCGGCTTTCGTTCGTACCAAGCTGAAAAACGTCATTTCCGGCGCTGTTGTTGAAAAGACATTCAGCCCCACAGATAAGTATGAGAATGCTTACATCGAAAGAAAAGAAATGCAGTATTCCTACAACGACGGAGATCTCTATTACTTCATGGATATGGAGACGTACGAGATGCTTCCCCTCAACAGCGATAAGCTTCCCGACAACTTTAAGTTCGTTAAGGAAGAAATGATGTGCAAGATCATTTCCTATAAGGGCAACGTATTTGACGTTGAGCCTCCCACATTCGTTGAGCTTGAGGTTACAAGCACAGAGCCCGGCTTTGCAGGAAACACCGCGCAGAACACACTCAAGCCCGCAACGCTTGAAACAGGCGCTGAGATCAAGGTTCCGCTCTTCATCAACGAGGGCGAGATCCTCAAGATCGACACACGTACAGGCGAGTACCTCGGACGTGCTTAATTCAAATTAAGGAGAAAGATTATGACTCTTACCGAAAAAGCCGCGTACCTTAAAGGTCTCGCTGAAGGAATGAATCTTGATAAATCCACAAATGAGGGCAAGCTCATTGCCGCTCTCATCGACATCGTAAACGACATAGCAAAGGCACAGAGCGAGACCGACGAGGATCTTGAATATCTGAACGATTACATCGAAGAGCTTGACGAGGACCTTGGCGCTCTCGAAGAGGATTACTACGATATCGACGGTGACGATTGCGATTGTTGCGACTGTGATGACTGCTGCGATTGCGACGATTGCTGCGACGACGGATTTGAAGTAACCTGCCCCTCTTGCGGCGAGACCATCGTTTTTGACGACCTCACCGATCCTGAAGAGGATATGGTCTGTCCCAACTGCAAGGAAAAGATCCTTTGCGACGTTGAGGACGACGAATAATAATTTAAAGTAAAAAAGAGTTGCCTGTTATTTCCGGCAACTCTTTTTGTTATTTTTATGCGTGGGCGTTGCCCCACGCCCCACCAAAGGAACTTTTATTGTATGGATATGTCACTGATAAATTAGGATTTAACGGTGGGTTGAGTTTTTATGCGGGGCGTTGCCCCACGCCCCACCAAAGGAACTTTTTAGAAAAAGTTCCTTTGGAATCTTCAAAAACTTTCAAAAACAAATGGTTTATCCAAGGTGTTTATTCGCCTTTCACCAACCGCTCGGTCGCGGCAGGTGAGGGATAGTAGGGAGCTTATCACGTAGTGCGCGCATTCACCTTAAAGCAACATCTTCAACCGACGCGCACTCCTCGTTGCTCCCGCAGTCGCGGCTCGTGTGTTGCCATACGGACACACTCACGACGCGACATAATAGCAATATTTTCTGTTCAAAAATTTTAAAATTTACATTATTCTTTCGTGTCGCGTCGTGCGAATGCCGCGTGATGCGAGCTTTTGCACAGCGACTGCGATAGCGAGAAGGCAGGGTGCCGCAACCGAACCTCACTTTTAGAAAAGCCATCAGCCCTGCCGCGTGACGAGCTGTATTAAACCTCAACGGTCACGCCCGAGTGACCGTTGAAAGATAAACAAAAACCTAAAACATACCCCTTGTTTGAAAGTTTTTGAAGATTCTTAAGAAACTTTTTGCAAAAAGTTTCTTAGGCAGAGCGCGAGACGGCGTCTCGCAAAAAACCGACATCAAAGACAATCGCACCTGTTAGCACAGGTGCGGTTTTTTATTTGCTGTTTTATCTTTCAATTTCTTCCATAAAGAAGGCTTCGAGTATATCTCCGACCTTGATGTCGTTGAACTTTTCAAGACCGACACCGCATTCGTAGCCGGTTGCGACCTCTCTTACGTCGTCCTTAAATCTCTTAAGCGACGAGATCTTATCCTCGAAGATAACAACGCCGTCACGGAGTACGCGGATCTGGTTGTTTCTTCCTATCTTACCGTCCTGAACGTACGAGCCTGCGATAGTTCCGACATTCGGTACGTGGATTGTCTGTCTGACCTCTGCGTGTCCGTTAATGACCTCACGGAACTTAGGAGCCAGCATACCCTTCATAGCCGCGGTCAGCTCTTCGATACAGTCGTAAATTACGCGGTAGGTACGTATCTCAACACCCTGACGCTCTGCGCTGTCGATAGCTACTTTATCGGGACGGACGTTAAATCCAACAATAATTGCGTTCGAAGCAGATGCAAACGTAACGTCTCCCTCTGTGATTCCGCCTGCGGCGCTGTGAATAACGCTTACCTTGACCTCTTCGTTTGTGAGCTTCTCTATAGACTGCTTTACCGCCTCGGCAGAGCCCATAACGTCTGCCTTGACGATAACGTTGAGCGTCTTCACGCCCTCCGACATCTGAGCAAAGAGGTCGTTAAGGCTTGCGCGGCTGTTCGCCTTGAATTCTGCTTCCTTAGCGGCGGCACGTCTCTGCTCTGCAAGCTCACGCGCCATTCTTTCGTCCTCAACTGCCATAAAGTCGTCACCCGACGCAGGAAGGTCAGAGAGACCCGTAAGCTCTACGGGAACCGACGGTCCTGCTATCTTTACTATCTTACCTGTATGGTCGGTCATCGAACGTACACGTCCGACAGCCGTTCCCGCAATTACTATATCTCCGGGATGAAGCGTTCCGTTCTGAACGAGAACTGTGGCAACGGGACCTCTGCCCTTATCGAGCTTCGATTCAATGATAACACCCTTTGCGCGTCTGTTCGGATTCGCCTTATATTCCTGAACCTCTGCGATAAGCAGAATATTTTCAAGAAGATCGTCAATACCTTTATGTGTGAGTGCCGAAACAGGGACACACATAACATCGCCGCCCCATTCCTCGGGTACCAGCTCATATTTTGTAAGCTCCTGCATTACCGCGTCGGGATTTGCGGTGGGCTTATCCATTTTATTTATAGCGACGATTATCTGAACGCCCGCCTGCTTTGCGTGGTTGATAGCTTCAACAGTCTGAGGCATGATACCGTCATCTGCCGCAACAACGAGTATTGCAATGTCCGTTGCCTGCGCACCTCTTGCACGCATTGCCGTAAATGCTTCGTGTCCGGGAGTATCAAGGAAGGTAATATCCTTACCGCCAACGTTAACACGGTATGCACCGATATGCTGCGTGATTCCTCCGGCCTCTCCCGCCGTTACCTTTGTGTTTCTTATAGCGTCGAGAAGCGAAGTCTTACCGTGGTCAACATGACCCATTACGCATACGACAGGAGCGCGCTCAACGAGATCGTCTGCCGTATCCTCTTTTTCATCAAAGAGCTTATCCTCGATGCTGACAACGACTTCCTTAGACACCTCAGCACCAAGCTCGTCAGCTATAAAGTATGCGGTATCGTAATCTATCGTCTGGTTTACAGACGCCATGATGCCCTGAAGCATAAGACGCTTTACGACCTCACCAGCCGTGACCTTAAGTCTTGACGCAAGCTCGCCGACGGTTATCTCATCGGGTATCTCAATGTGAAGCGGCTGTTTCTTCACGGGCTGCTGTACCTTCTTATTTGCTTTGTTCTTTGCTTCCTTAGAGAGAGGCATACGGTTTCCGCCAACATCCTTCTGCATAACGGCACGGTTGCTCCCCGCGACCTTTTTAAGCTTTGTATTTCCGCCCTTGACGTCGCGCACCGAATCTGGTACGAAATTATCAAGTCTCTCGTCGTACTTCGAAAGGTCTACGCTTGAGCCTCTGGTGTCAACGACACGGGTAGCATTAGTTTTCTGCTGTACCGTTCCCTTCGGAGTCTGACCTCTCGTTATGATCTGAGGCTGGAACTTTTCCTTGGGTGCTCTCTGCGAACTTTCTTTATCCTTATCCTTAAACGGCTGACCGCCGAACTGATTCTGATGTCCCTGCGGCTTCTGTCCGAACTGCTTTTCGGAACGTCCCTGCTGCGCGGGCTTCTGCTCAAATCTCGGTTTCTGCTCAAACCTCGGCTTCTGCTCGGTTCTCTGCTGTGCCGCTGTTTTTGCTTGAGTCTTAGGCTCTGACGGCGGCACTTCCTTCTTAGTCTCAGACTTTACTTCGGGCTTCGGAACTTCCTTTTTCTCCTCAGTCTTTTCTTCGTTATTCAGTGCTTCCTTCTTTTTAATCTCGGGCTTTGCTTCCTCCGGCTTCGGCGCTTCCTTCTCTTCCTTCTTTTCGGCTTCTTCCTTCTTGTTCGAGGGAATATATGTCACACCGTCCAGATACTTATCAATATCGTTTATCTGGTTTGCCTGTGTAATAAGATTGAGAAACACGCCAAAATCGTCGGCATCAAGAGCAGACTGAGTCTTTACCTCAATTCCCGCGCCCGACATAATATCCACTATTTCCTTTGTCTTAATATTAAGGTCCTTTGCCAGCTGATTAACCTTGTACTGAATTTGTGCCATACTGAATCTAAAATCCCCTTTATAAATTTACTCTGTTTTTACGTTTTTGGGCAATTATCTGCTTATTCAAGCTTTGCGCATACCGCTTTTGCAATACCGCTGTCAGTTATTCCGACCGCCGCCGTTGCGGAGATCTTCCCTACCGCGCGGCCAAGCTCGACCGTGTCGGCTTCTATGCGTACGAGCCTTATCCCGTAATATTTACACTTATCCGTAAGCTTTTTATGTGTATTTTCCGACGTATCTGCGGCTTCGATCACCAGCACCGGAGCGTTTTTTGCGTCTCTAAACGACTCACATATACGGTCAGTTCCAAGAACGATACGTCTCGCCTTTGCGGCAAGTCCTATGGTCATAAGAAGCTTATCAAGCTGTTTCTTTTCCATCATCATTCTTTGGCAAGCTCGGCTTCAAGCCTTGCGTATACCTCGTTCGGAATACTGCAATCAAGACTTTTTTCGAGCCTTGCGCTCTTCTGCGCCTTTTTGAGACATTTCACGTCACGGCAAATATACGCACCTCGACCCGATCTCTTACCCGTAAAGTCAAGCGACACATTACCGTCGGGAGACAACACTACACGGAGCAGCTCTGCCTTCGGCTTATGCTCTGCGCATCCGAGACACTGACGCATGGGTATCTTTTTTACTTTACCCTGATTTGCATTTTTCATTATGTTAAGATTTTTACTCCGATTTTATGTCTATCTTACAACCCGTAAGTCTTGCGGCAAGACGTGCGTTCTGTCCTTCTTTTCCGATAGCGAGCGAGAGCTGAGTCTCATCAACAATGACCTTGCAGGTGCGCTCGTCGAGCATTGTTACGGAACGTGCCGTCGCGGGCGACAGTGCCGCTGCAATATACTCCTCTGGGACCTCACTGTACTTGATAATGTCTATCTTCTCGCCACCGAGCTCGTCAACGATTCCTCCGATACGCATACCGTGGTTACCGATACAAGCTCCTATGGGATCTACCTCTTCGTCTCTCGAATATACCGATATCTTGGTTCTTGAGCCCGCCTCACGCGCGATATTCTTTATCATAACGACGCCGTCTGCGATTTCGGGTACTTCAAGCTCAAACATACGTCTGACAAGACCCGGGTGGTTTCTCGAAAGAGTTACAAGCGGCCCGCGGCTTTCCTTGTTTACCTCAATTACGTATACCTTTATACGCTGACCGTATACAAACTCCTCGCCCGGTATCTGCTCGGACTTTATAAGAGTTGCAAATCCTGTGCCTGTATCAAGAAGCACGTTTCCTGTCTCTCGGTCTATTTTACTTACAGTCGCGGTTATTATCTCCTCGCGCTTGCTCTCGTATACCTCCTGAGCCGCGCGGCGCTCACCCTCTCTGATGCCCTGGATGATTACCGACTTTGCTGCGGCAGCACTGAGACGTCTGAAGTTCTTTGTCTTTACCTCAATTTCATATACCTTGCCGATCTCGTATCTCTTGCTTATCTTTTTCGCATCCTCGAGAGATATTTCGGCTGTCGGATTTTCAACAGTTTCAACCACCAGCTTCTGCTGATATACCTTTACATCCTCTTTAACAGGATCGATGGAAACACGTACGTTCGTATTGTTTCCGTATTCCTTCTTATAAGCCGCCGTAAGAGCTGCCTCTATCTTTTCGAGCATGTACTCCTTCGAAATGCCCTTTTCCTTTTCAAGCAGGTCAAGAGCCGCAAAAAATTCCTTGTTCATTTTTAGAACTATCCTTTCAATACTGTATGTTTACGAGTTTGTTTTTTCAATCTTCATCTGCCAGCGAGATCTTGGCAGCTTTTTTGACGTCGAGTATCATATCTCCGTCATTTGTTCCGATCGTGAAGCATCCGTTTCCGTATGCTTTAAGCTCTCCACTGAGTGCGCGTCTTCCTTTTTCATCGGGCGCGTACAGCTTTACGTTTACTTCACATCCGAGTACGCGCTCCGCCTGCTCGTCGTTCTTTATCTGACGTCCAAGCCCCGGTGAGCTTACCTCAAGCGTGTATGCCTGAGCGATAGGGTCTTTTTCGTCGAGTATCGGGTCGATAGCGCGGTGCATCTTCTCGCAATCCTCAATGAAAATACCGTTTTCGCTATCGATGGTTATTCTCAGTATATTGTCTGCTCCCTCGCGCAGATATTCGACATCCCAAAGAATATAACCGAGTTCCTCCGCTGTCGGAGCTATTATCTCACGAACGGCGGCAGCTATGTTTTTTGCCATAGTTGTTCCTTTTCCTTATTTTTCTTAAAAACTTGAGAGTGGACTTGCGCCCACTCTCACGATCTCATCACTTACATCACAGATTATACCACACTTTTTCCCGTTTTGCAATAGCTATTTCAAATTTTCTTTCCTGTTTTTTTTAATTTTTATCCATAAAACACCAAAAATACACATAATCGTCAATTTCAGTGTTTACAAATCGCGCTGTCTATGCTATAATATTATAATATAGAATGAGTAATTATGCCAAAACAAGCTGATTCTCGAAAGGTAGGGTCTTAAATGTCAAACAATTCAAGCAATAAGAGAAGCCCTCGAGGTAACCTCGAATACACCTCGCTTATCTGGTCTATCACGATAGGTGTTATCTGCTTTGCAGCTCACATTTTTATATGCAAAGGAACCGACTTCGACCCTGCAGTCGTAGGTATTATACTTCTCGGAGCGTATGTCGCGGCAGTAACGCTGATATCGGTATCCATATTCAAATATCAAAAGGCAAAGTCCGCCGCAGAAAAGCAGCTCAGCGCAAACGGTAACGCTCTTCGCGACCTTCTTGCTCAGATAAACACACCTGTTCTGCTTACCGACGGCGCCGGAAAAATAATCTGGCACAACGGCGCATTCGCATCGACCTTCTCTCCCGAAAGAGCATCGGTCGGTACAAGCATGTACGGGCTCTGCAATCTTACAGAAGAAAAGCTCGTGTCAAACACAGCGGAAAAAAACGGTACTTCCTTTAATTTTGATGGACGCAACTATACGGTAACCGCATTTAAGGTCAAGGCTCAAATAAAGAGTCGCGAGGATACTCACGACTTCTATCTCACCGTGTTCGATGATACCACCGACCTTGTAAGTGCCAAGCGCAGAATAGAAAGAACGCTCCCCGTTGTCGCCTATATCGTCGTTGATAACCTTGAGGAAATAGCACAGTATGTCAAGGTCAGCAGCAGACGTGCGGCAAACGAAATAGAGCTCATACTAAAAAAATGGGCGGAAAGTCTCGGCGGAGTTCTCCGTGAATATGACCGCGACCGCTATATAATGGTCTGCACGAAGGAAAACCTGAACAAATGCATAAAGGATAAATTTTCTATCCTCGATTCGATAAGAGAAATAAGGCTCTCCGACGATGACACGAATATGCCTGTTACGGTATCGATGGGTATCGCGGTCGCTCCAGCAGGCTCGGATTTCGACCTTACAGCAATAGAAAGAGACGCAACAGCGGCTCTCGAAATGGCACTTCAGCGCGGAGGAGACCAAGCCGCTATAAAGGACGAGCAGGGATTCAACTTTTTCGGAGGACGGACAAAAACACTCCAGAAGCGCACCACGGTTCATGCCCGTGTCGTTTCCGCAAAGCTCTGCTCTCTTATTTGTCAGGCAAACCGAGTACTCGTTATGGGACACAAAAATCCTGATTTTGACTCCATCGGCGCCTGCGTCGGTATCACAAGACTGTCGATGTTCTGCGGTGTTGATTGCCGTATCGTCTCAGACCTCAAAAATGAAAACTTCAAGGTCTCAACAGAAAGACTGCGGGCAAATCCCGAATACGCGAATATTTTTATAGACGCAGCATCGGCTCTCGATATGCTCACACCGTCTACTCTTCTTATAATCGTTGATGCGAACAATCTTTCTATAGTAGAAGCGCCGGAAATAGCGGCTAACGCAAAGACGGTATACGTTATAGACCATCACAGAAAGACCGAGGAGCTTCCCGAAAACGTCATCTCTCCCGCTTATATAGACCCCGCAGCGTCATCAGCCTGCGAGCTGGTTTCCGAGTTGCTTGAGCAAAGCGTTCCGGTCGGCGCTCTCAACAAGGAAGAGGCAAACGTGATGCTCTCGGGCATTATGGTCGATACAAAGAATTTCACACGTTCAACTAACACGAGGACCTTCGCGGCGGCGCTTTATCTCAGAGGTGAGGGCGCAAACTCCGAGATAGCCCGTACCTTCTTTAGTGAGAACTTCGACGAATATCTCGCAGAGGCAAAGTTCGGAAGTGACGTTGTGACCTACAGAGGACGTATCGCCATAACCAAGTCCGACGGTACCGGTACTCCATCGGACAGAGTTGCGGCGGCTAAGGCGGCGGATAAGCTTCTCACTGTCAGAGGAATAGACGCATCCTTCGCGCTCGTTGACATAGGTGGCAACATAAGCATATCTGCGCGTTCAAACGGAAAAATAAACGTTCAGCTTATTCTTGAAAAGCTCGGTGGAGGCGGTCATTTCGATTCTGCGGGAGCGCAGATCTCGGGTTCACCGATGCTTTCGGCAACAAACCAGCTCAAAGAAGCAATAGACGAATATCTTAACAGCACAAAATAACCATAAAAAAGGAGACAAGCAATGAAAGTAGTATTTCTTGCCGATGTAAAAGGACAGGGCAAAAAAGATCAGATAAAAGAGGTATCCGACGGATATGCACGTAACTTCTTACTTCCAAAGAAGCTCGCGGTTCCAGCAGACGCAAAAATGATGAACGAAATAAAAAACAAGGAATCCTCTAAGCAGCACAAAATAGACACCGAAAAGGCAGAAGCCAAGGCACTTTCCGAAAAGCTTCAGAAGATAACCGTCAAGATCACGGCTCAGGCGGGCGGTGACGGCAGACTGTATGGTTCTGTCACTTCAAAGGATATAGCAGAAGCCCTCTCGAAGCAGTTCGGCATCACTATAGACAAGAGAAAAATGACACTCGACGAGCCTATCAAAGCATTCGGTCTTTATAGCATCGACGTAAAGCTCTACACCGAAATTTCGGGAAAGATAAACGTATCGGTAAGCGATAAGTAATCAACAAATAATAACTAACTTGGAGTTCATATGCCAAAACAGTATGATGAAGACCTGACACGTCAGCTTCCGTCGTCGGTCATAGCAGAGCAATCCCTGCTCGGCTGTATAATAATAGATCCGCAGACGCTGAGCGAGGTCGCGGGAGAAATTCAGGAAAGTGACTTCTATCTTATAGACCACGCTCATATCTATGCCGCAATGAAGCGGCTTTTCAACGAAAATCACGAAATAGACCCCGTAACTCTTATCGATACGCTCGTCAAAAACGGCGTTTATAACAAGGAACGCAGTCAGGATTATATTCTGACGCTCAGCGAGATAGTTCCGAACGCTATGAACATAAAGGACTACGCGCGTATAATCAAGGAAAAGAGTACTCTCCGTCAGCTTATCGAGGCGGCGGGTCATATCTCGGAGGATGCCTTTGCGGAAAATGATTCCGTCACAAGCATTCTCGACTCGGCTCAGAACCGCATATACCAGATAGCCCAAGGACGTGATGTTCGCGGATTCAGACATATACGCGACATTATGAACACGGTTTTTGATAACCTTTCACTCTTAAAGCAGGACAAAAACGCGTTCCAGGGTACTATGACAGGCTTTTCCGGTCTTGACAAAGTGCTTACCGGTATGGGTAAGTCCGACCTTGTTATTCTCGGCGCGCGACCCGGTATGGGTAAGACTAGCTTTGCTCTCGGTATTGCCGCAAACGTCGCTATATCGTCGGGCAAAAAGGTATGTATCTTCTCACTCGAAATGTCGTGTGAGCAGATAGTTACGCGTATGCTCTCGACCGAGGCAATGGTCGACAGCCACCGTTTCCGTACGGGAGATATGTCAAATGAGGACTTCAAAAAGATAGGAACTGCCGCGACAAAGCTCGCAGGATGCGATATACTTATCGACGATTCTACCGAATCGACCGTCACAAATATGCGCGCAAAGCTCCGTAAGGAAATGAATAAGGTAGACAAAAACGGTAAAAAATCCGAGCTTGGTCTCGTTATCATAGACTATCTCGGACTTATGCAGAGTGATAAGCGTATTGACAACCGAGTCAATGAAATGGGCGATATTTCACGTTCGCTCAAGGTTTTAGCAAAGGACTTCAACGTGCCGGTAATCTGCTGCGCACAGCTTTCGCGTAAGCCTGAGGGCAGACCCTCACAGAAGCCGATGCTCTCCGACCTTCGTGAATCGGGTGCTATCGAGCAGGATGCAGATATGGTAATGTTCCTCTACCGTGAGGACTACTATAACGAAGAAATAGACAAGGAATCCGGCTCGCTGATAGCAGAGGTCGTCGTTGCAAAGAACCGTCACGGCGGTCTTGGAAACGTCAAGCTCGGCTGGATACCTCAGTATACGAAGTTCCGCACGATCGTTGACGAAAACGACCCGAACCGTCCCATATGATGAAAAAAGATCTTTTTGTTTTTCCGTCGGAATTTGAATCACCGTACAAGCTGTCGGAGCTCTCGGAGAACGAAAAAATACTCGTTGCATTTTCCGGCGGTGCGGATTCCTCTGCGCTTCTTGATATGGTAGTGCGATTTGTCGGCTCACCCAAAAAAGTATTCGCAGCGCACGTCGATCATCTGATAAGACCCGACGAGCATTTGCGCGACCTTGAATTTTGCAAAGAGACCGCAAAAAAATACGGCATAAAGCTCTTTACGCTGACCGCCGACGTTCCGATGATAGCAAAGGAATCGGGAGAATCGCTTGAAACAGCTGCAAGACGTATACGGTATGAATTTTTTGAAAGTCTTATGGCAGAGCACGGAATAAAAATTCTGGCAACAGCCCACAACGCCGACGACAATCTTGAAACGCTTATACTCAACCTCACGCGAGGAAGCGGAATGCGCGGTATGTGCGGTATTCCACCCGTCAGACAGTTTGGCAGCGGATATCTCGTGCGTCCTATACTCAAAATGTCCAAAGACGCGATACTTTCCTACTGCAAGGAAAATTCCGTCGGATACGTGACCGATTCGACAAACGCCATAGCCGACTGCTCGCGGAACATAATTCGTCTTAACGTCATTCCGGAGCTGAAAAAAATAAACCCGTCGGTCGTGTCGTCAGCATCCCGCATGTCAGGCACTGCAAGAGAAGACGATTCATATTTTGGCAATCTCACATACGAATTTCTGTCTGAATATAATATCACGGACGGAATACCGACAGAACGTATAAATGCCCTGCCCTCTTCGCTTAAGAATCGGGTGTTTATCAAAATTTTCGGTACAGAGCTTGAAACGGTTCATCTAAAAGCGCTGACGCGTTTGTGTCTTGATTCCGTTCCGCATTCGTCGGTATCGCTTCCCGGTATTCGCCGCGCGGTGATCGAAAACGGCAAAATTTCCGTTGACACCGACAGCAAAAAGAACAATCAAGATCCTTTTTCTGTGCAGCTAGTTTTGGGAGGAAACAGAATTTCTGATACTTTTTTAATTTACGTTTCGGATACGCATACAAATATTTACAAATCCGAAACAACAGCGGCTATTGCATCTGATAAAATATGTGGAAGCCTATATGCAAGAAACCGTCTTCCCGGTGACAGGATACTAATGGGAGGCATGCACAAGAGTCTCAAAAAGCTTATGTGCGACCAAAAAATAGACCTATCTATACGCGATAAGCTACCTATCATTTGCGACGGTGATGGCATAGTGTTCGTTCCCTTTGTCGGTATATGCGACAGAGTAAAATCGAAAAAAAATGAACAAATGACATATATATCCCTGATATCAGGATAAAATAGATAAGAAAGGATCAAATATGAACAGCCAAATTTCACATATCCTTGTAGACGAAAAAGAAATAGACAGCATAGTATCAAGGATCGCCGCGGAGATCGACCGCGACTATAAAGAATCATCAAAAAAGCTACTTCTCCTTTGTATCTTAAAAGGATCGGTAGTTTTTATGGGGGAGCTTATGAAAAAGATAACGCTTCCCGTCGAAATAGACTTTATGAAGGTCTCGTCATACGGCGCGGGCACTACGACATCAGGACGCATCAATATTCTCCTTGACCTTCAGAGAGCAGACCTTCCCGACATCGACATAATTGTAGTCGAGGATATTATAGATAGCGGTAAGACGCTTTCTTATCTCGTCAAATATCTTGAGCTTAAGGGAGCGCACAGCGTTCGCACGTGTACTCTTCTCGATAAGCCCGACAGACGTGAGGTCGATTTTACTCCAGATTATACGGGGCGCGAGATACCCGATGAATTTGTGGTCGGATTCGGACTCGACTACGATGAAAAATTCCGCAACCTGCCCTACGTAGGTGTGCTTAAGCCCGAAGTATATGCCAAATAAGGAAGGACACAGCGTACATGAAAAACAATGCAAAAGTGCTGCTTTTCTATGCAGTTCTTATAGGAGTTATAATCCTTGCGATAACACTCCTTTTCAACAACGGAAACAAAAGTGACGCGCCGCAATACAGCGATATCCGCGAATATATTTCGGATGCGACAGCCACCTACGCCTATAACAAGGACAACACTCTGCCAAAGCCAGACCGTCTCGTAGAGATATCTTCGGCAGATCTGACGGAAAAATTTGAGCTGACAATGACCGTAAAGGTCGACGGAACAGACAAGAAGATCTCATACAAGGTATCCTCTCTCGTCGTTAAAGATCTTGTTACTCTTCTTACCGAGTATTCTGATCTTACGGGTATGAAATTCGAGCCCGAGCCCGAAAAAATTATGCCCGTATGGGTAAGTTTCTTACCTTATATTATTATAATAATAGTGTTTATCGTGCTCTGGTTCTTCGTTATGAATCAGGCCATGGGCGGTAAGGGCTCAAAAATAAACAACTTCGGTAAAGCCCGAGTAAAAACTCCGGCGAGCGACAAAAACGTAGTTAAATTTTCCGACGTTGCGGGAGCCGATGAGGAAAAGGAAGAACTTGAAGAGATAGTTGAATTTCTAAAGGCCCCGAACAAATTTGCAAAGCTCGGCGCGAAGATCCCACACGGTGTCCTGCTCGTAGGCCCTCCGGGAACAGGTAAGACTCTGCTCGCAAAGGCTGTCGCAGGAGAAGCGGGTGTACCCTTCTTCTCAATTTCCGGCTCGGACTTCGTTGAAATGTACGTCGGTGTAGGTGCGTCACGTGTTCGCGACCTCTTCGAGAACGCCAGAAAAGCTCCCGCAAGTATCGTATTTATCGATGAAATAGACGCAGTCGGACGTCACAGAGGCGCAGGTCTTGGTGGCGGTCACGACGAACGTGAACAGACGCTTAACCAGTTGCTTGTTGAAATGGACGGATTTGGCTCACATGACGGTATAATAGTCATAGCGGCAACAAACCGCCCCGACATACTTGACCCCGCGCTTCTCCGCCCGGGTCGTTTCGACCGTCAGATAACCGTAAGCTATCCCGACCTTAAGGGACGTGAGGCAATACTCAAGGTTCACGCGAGAAATAAGCCGATCGGGGAGGATGTTGATTTTAATACAGTCGCAAAATCAACCGTAGGATTTACGGGCGCGGATCTTGCAAACCTTCTCAACGAGGCCGCGCTTCTCGCCGCGAGAAGCGGAAAGTCGCTTATAGGCATGGACGATATTGAGGACGCATTTATAAAGGTTATAGCAGGTCCAAAGAAAAAATCAATGGTCAGAAGCGAAGACGAGCGTAAGAAAACAGCCTACCACGAAGCCGGTCACGCAATCGTCGCTTATGCCCTTCCCACCTGTGCGCCGGTACAGCAGATATCTATTATTCCGAGCGGACGCGCTCTCGGTTATACGCTGAATCCTCCTACAGAGGACAAATACAGCGAATATAAGCAGGAGCTTAATGAAAAGATCGCAGAGCTTCTTGGAGGACGCGCAGCTGAAGAGATCGTGTTCGGAGATATTTCGGGCGGTGCTTCAAACGATATCGAACGTGCGACAGCAATAGCTCGTAAGATGGTCACAAAGCTCGGTATGAGCAGTCTTCTCGGTCCTATCAAGTACGGAAGCGACCACAATGACGAGGTATTCCTCGGACGTGATTTTTCAAGCACGCCGAACTATTCAGAGGCAGTTGCCGCAAAGATAGACGCAGAGATACACTCGATAATAGAGACAGCATACAACAACGCAAAGCGCATCCTTACCGAAAATATGGATAAGCTGAATTTCGTTTCGGAATTCCTTGTAAAGAATGAGCTTATGGACGGAGATCAGTTTAAGGCGGCGATGGAAGATACAGATGCAACACTTGAATCTGTCGAGGCAATAGCTATCGAAAAGAAGGAAAAGCGCAGAGCCGAGAACGAGGAGCGTGCAAGAAAGAACGCAGAGCGCGAAAAGCGTGAAAAAGAAGAGCGTGACCGACTTGAAAAAGAGGCTAGCGAACGCGAAGAGCAAGACCGTCGCGATAACCGTGAAGAGATGGAACGCGAAATGCGCGACCGTAAAAAGCACAAGGACGACGACTGGTTCTCAAGACCCCCGGAGGATGACAGTAAAGATAAAAAATAACGCAAAAGAGGATCAGTTAATAGCTGATCCTCTTACTAATTGTCAAATTTTGATTTATCGGTGTGTTACATATGTGGGGTGAAACCCCACACCCCACTTAAGGAACTTTTTGCAAAAAGTTCCTTAAGAATCTTCAAAAAACTTTAAACAAGGGGATTGTTTTAGGTTTTGTGTATCTTTCAACGGTCACTCGGGCGTGACCGTTGAGATTTTATACCGAGTTTTACGCGTCGAGGTCGGAAGCTTTCAGAAAAGCGAGGTAAGGTCGCGGCGCCTCGACTACTTGCTCACGCAGTCGCGGGCTCAAACGCACGCGTGCGCGGCGTTCTCACTGCGCGACACGAAAAAAATAATGTAAATTTTAAACTTTTTGAACAGATAATATTGCTATTATGTCGCGTAGTGAGTGTGTCCGAATGGCAACACACGAGCCGCGACTGCGGCAGCGACGAGGAGGGGTGCCGTGCTGAACCTCACTTTTAGCAAGACCACCAGCCCCGACGTGATAAGCACCATACTGTCCCTCACCGACCGCGCCCGAGCGGTTGGTGAAAGGTGAATAAACACCTTGGATAAACCATTTGTTTTTGAAAATTTTTGAAGATTCCAAAGGAACTTTTTCTAAAAAGTTCCTTTGGTGGGGTGTGGGGTGAAACCCCGCATAAAAACTCAACCCACCGTTAAATCCCAATTTACAGGCAAAGAGACTCAACCCCAAATGCGGTTGAGTCTTTTTATATTACTTTTTATCTTGAATTCTGACCCGTGCTTCTGAGCATTACGTCGTGGTATCCTCCCTCGACGATACTTGTTGCCGAAACGAGTGTCAGCTTCGCATTCTTCTGAAGGTCGGGAATCGTTATTACTCCACAGTTGCACATCGTCGACTTTACCTTGTAAAGGCTCTTCTCAACACCCTCGTGAAGCGAGCCTGCGTATACAACGTAGGAATCAACGCCCTCCTCAAACTGGAGCGAGCTCTTTCCTCCAAGGTCATATCTCTGCCAGTTGCGCGCGCGGTTCGAGCCTTCACCCCAATACTCCTTAACGTATGTTCCGTTAACAAAGAGCTTGTTTGTGGGGCTTTCGTCAAAGCGGGCAAAATAACGTCCGAGCATCATAAAGTCTGCACCCATTGCAAGAGCCAAGGTCATATGATAGTCGTGAACTATACCTCCGTCAGAACAAACCGGAACGTATACGCCTGTCTCCTCAAAATATTCGTCGCGAGCCGCACAGACCTCAATAAGAGCAGTTGCCTGTCCGCGTCCTATTCCCTTCTGCTCACGTGTGATACAGATAGATCCGCCGCCGATACCGACCTTTATAAAGTCTGCACCCGCCTCTGCAAGGAATCTGAAGCCCTCGCGGTCAACTACGTTGCCCGCACCGACCTTTACGCTGTCTCCGTACTTTTCACGAATGTAAGAGATAGCGTTCTTCTGCCAACAGGAAAACCCTTCCGAGCTGTCGATACAAAGCACGTCAGCTCCGGCCGCAAGAAGCGCGGGAACACGCTCTGCAAAATCACGTGTATTTATACCTGCACCGACCATATATCTCTTATTCTTATCAAGCAGCTCATTCGGGTTATTTTTGTGCTGCGAGTAGTCCTTACGGAATACCATATAAATAAGCTTACCTTCCGCATTTATTATAGGAAGTGAATTAAGCTTATGCTCCCAGATTATATCGTTTGCCTCTTTAAGCGTCGTGCTTTCGGGGGCTGTTATGAGCTTTTCTATAGGAGTCATAAAATCCTTTACAAGCGTATCGGTCGCCATACGTGAAACACGGTAATCACGTCCCGTTACAATACCGAGAAGCTTACCGTTTGAGCTTCCGTCCTCGGTTACGGGCATCGTGGAGTGTCCTGTTTCATCAAAAAGAGTTAGAACATCTGCAAGTGAATCCTCTGGCTTGAGATTAGAGTCACTTACGACAAAGCCCGCCTTATAATTTTTCACTTTTGCTACCATTGCCGCCTCGGATTCAATGCTCTGCGAACCGAAAATGAAAGACATACCGCCCTCTTTTGCAAGCGCAATAGCCATTTTATCGTCGGATACCGACTGCATTATAGCCGAAACCATCGGAATATTGAGAGAAATGGGACATTCCTCCTCTCCCTTGCGGTACTTAACAAGCGGAGTTTTAAGACTTACGTTTGCCGGTGTACAGTTTTCATCCGAGTATCCGGGTATCAGCAGATATTCACTGAAGGTTCTTGACGGTTCGTTACAATAAATTGCCATAGAAAATTTTGGTCTCCTTTGATATTATCTTCTATAAAATGTATATAAACGTCGGTGGTCAACTCCGCCGCTTAGATTTAAAATTACTTAATTTAATCCTACTGCCTTTCCGTTCGCTACGTCCCAAGTATAATGTGCCTTTACATTTCCCACGACATAAGGAAGAGGAATTATCGTCGTATCTCCAACGTATCCCGCAAGGTATATCTCCTTTAAATTCTCCTGAGCGAAAAGCACGTCATTAACGATCGTCTTGTTATTGCCGCGATACGCACGGAATATGCCCTCTCGTACTCCTATCGGCCAGAGAGCAAGCGTAGGACTTGCTGTTTTATAAGCATCTCTGGTGTATGCTTCGTTACCGCCTGTCGATCCGCCGTGGTGAGCCATACTCAAAATATCGCAGGATAAGTAGTCTCCGAAATTATCATCTGCACACTTGAATGCAGAACCTGTCGCGTCACCGGTGCTTAGGAAGGTGGTCTGTTTGCCGGTCGCGCTGTCTGTGAAGGTGAACTTCATAATAAGCGAAGTGTCGTTTGTTCCGGGTATTTTGTTAGGATACTGCGTTTCGTGAGTATAGAGGACATCTATCTTTGCATTTGCAAAATGGAACACCTGTCCCGTGTGGACCTTATATACCGTTGAACCTATCGCTTGTGCCGTTGAAAAACACCGTGCAATCGAACCTGAAAGGGGGTTGGCTTCCGGATTTACACCGAGAGCGTAAAGTCTATCCAATTCGGTCTGTGAAGTTATTGGGTTCATAAGAACTCTTTCAACGGTTATTCCCTTATCCTTCATCTCTTTTGCGTGAGCATAGAAGAGAGCATCGTGGTCGCTGTGCGGGTGTGTAAGGATCCAGGCGGCAATTACGGGATTGTCGTTGCCGTATTCCTTTGCCTGTCTCTTTATCTCGGCTACGAACGCATTGCTAAATTGTGATCCCTTGTGTCCGCCGTCGATAACGATAAAGCGTCCATCCTCAAGCCTTATAAGCTCTGAAAGTCCGTTTTGCTCTCCGGTCGTAAGCTCCTGTCCGAGCATTGAGAGCTGAGACGTCGTTACCTTGGTATATTTATTCTCACTTGCAAGTCCTGCCGCGGGAGCGTCGGTCTCTATTGTCACGCGGATCGTCTTGTCAAATGTGAAGTAACCGAGAGTTACGGTATATCTGTCCTTTGTGTAGGTCGAGAACTTATTCTTTCCCATCTCGGTCGAGACGTACTGCTTAAAGCCCTTCTCGGTCATCTTAGTCTGGTATGAGCTATACAGGTTAGCGCTTGCGTTTGATATCACTATCATGTCGCAGTTCTGACCCTCTATGCGGATACCAGCATCGTAATACTGCGCCGTGGTTTTACCGCCAAGCACAGGAAGCTCGTTAAGCGTCTCGCTGACGGTTCCCTTGAGGTAAAGAGCCTCTGCCGAAACGGTTATCGTCTTGGTTGCTTTGTCGCGATTAGCGCGGCAAATATTGACGAATTCTTTGACACCGGTCTCTATCGCCTCATTCGTATAGCCCATTATGACTATCTTATTTCCGACCGCTTTTATTATGTATTCGCCATACTTAATATTGTCGATGACCGCTGCTGTCTCATCGTAATCGGTTTGTCCTATAAGGATCTCGAGTGTATCCGAATTGTTCTTTCTCGGCCAGTCCGTATCAAGCTCGGGAGCTTTTCCTATGAAGTCCAAAAGCGATGATGCAAGAGATGACGTTTGTTTTGCAGCCGCACTTACGCTTTCGGCATTCTGGGAACGAATTATTCTGTAATTGACCTTGTCTTCCTCAACCTTAATGGTTATCGTATCGGGGGTCTCAAAGCCTTCTTCGGGCACGTATATGCCGGGGTCGGGCTCTTCGGTCGTGGTGGTCGTCGGCTCAGTCGTGGTGTCGCCACCAAGATCCGTCGTGGTGTCGGTCGGTTCTGTTTCATTGCTCGCTCCCTGCGTGGTATCCGCGGGAGTGTCGGGTCCGCAGGCTACAAACGCGCTGAGAACCATGACTAAAGTGAGTAAAAGCAAAAGTAATCTCTTCATTTGTTTCTCCTTACAAAAATAATTATTTATGAAATTAAATAATTTCCAAAAATTTTTACGGTTCCGATGTTTAATTCTGCTCTTGGATCTTTTACCGTACTTACTGATCTCGCAGAATAACATTCCCTACAACGTACGGAATAGGAACTATTATGTTTTGGCCTCCTATATTTCCCGAGTGATAGCTTTCCTTATAGCTTGCGGTACTGAATAGAGTCTGATTGTAAATTCTTGATGAAACATCGAAGTAGTCTGAATCGCCTACCGGCCAAAGAAGCAATGTGGGAGATACCCTTTTATATGCCTCCATAGTATAGGAGTCACCCCCCCACGTACCGTATCCGTGGTGGCTTACCGAAAGTATATCGCTCTTAAGAAGATCTCCAAAAATATCGTTGGCAACACCCATTGCAAAGCCTGTCGCATCTCCCGTACTGAGGAATGTGGTTTCCTTGCCTGTCGCACTGTCTGTAAATGTCATTTTTATAACTATCGACGTGGTATTAAATGCATTACACATATTCGGAGCATATCCCTCAAGCGAATATAATACATCCATCCTGCAGTTTGACAGATGGAAGGATTGACCTATATGCGCCTTATATAGCTCTGCGCCAAAGTACGGTGCGATAGTCTCTATTATTCTCTTGCTCTGACCACCCTCTGTGTCACCGTATGAATACGTTCCCGATGTACCGAATGCCGCAACGTACGCTCTCGATCTTTCCGTTTCGGTCTCCGATATCTCGTTCATGATTATACTCTCAACGGTGATACCGGCATCTTTTATGCTTTTGTATTTTCCGTAAAGCATACCTGTGTGGTCGCCGTGAGCGTGTGTTACGATCCACGCGGCAATTACAGGATTATCGTTGCCGTATTCCTTTGCCTGTTCTTTTATAGTGCTTATAAAAACGTCTCGCACTTCATTATTGTTAAAAGCTCCGTCAACAACGATAAATCTTCCGTCCTCTAGGCGTATAAGCACCGAGAGTCCATTCTGCGAGTTCCCATTAGCAACCGCCAGCATCGTTATCTGTGAGGTCGTCCTTTTTGCTGTCTTGTTATCCTCCGCGCGTGTCGGAAGCGCTCCCTTCGGCTCTATGAGAAGTCTTACGGATTTTTCATAATCGTAATAGCCTACGTTGATAGTATATTCGCTGTTTGTATAGGTCGCAAATTTATTGTTACCCATATTGTTTACAGCATACTGCGTATATCCGTTAGCTTCAAGCCTCTCCATGTACTCGTCGTATTCGCCTACAGTGGTCGTTTTGACTATTATTTCGTCACATTCGGTATCGGCTGTAACGCGCCCCGCGTCGTACAAGGCATAAAATCTGCCGCCGTCGTATAACGGAAGTCGGGATAGCTGATCGCTTAACGTTCCTATTTTATTTATATCCGAAACGCTTAATGTTATCGTTTTCGTCTCTTTGTCGAGTCCCTTGTCAAATACGTCCTTGAGATGCTCGAATGCTTCGCTGTATCCCTCCTCGTTAAACGCCATCAGGATTATTTTATTTCCTATCGCGCGTACGGCATAGTCTCCGTACGTCTTCATAGCATCTAAAAGCTCCTCCGTTTCGGGATGGTCGGTAGCTCCGACTATGATCTCAAGCTTTTCCGGATCCTCTTCCTTTGCCCAATCGGTTCCGATGGTTGGGAACCTGCCTATCTGATCCGCAAGGATCATACATATATTCTGTGCCGTTTTTACGTCGACCGAGTCTGCTTGTGAGCTTTGAGGTCTCGTTATCTCATAGTTGAGCGCATAGTCTTTCTCTTTTATCGTAATAGTCTCGGGGGTTTCGACCAGCTCTTCGCCGCTCGGCGGTATGCTCGTATCGATAACAACCGAGCCTGTAGTATCCGAAGGAGAAAACTGAGGCTCACTCTTGCAGGAAACTGTCACAGTCGTAAGCATGATGACCACTGACAACAATGCAATGAGCTTAATATTTTTTTTCATTGATTTCTAAGCACCTCTCCATTTTCCGAATCAACATTTCATGCTGATGCAAAATGTCCCTGCGTTTCTTAAATCACTTTCTTAGCTTCGAAAGCCTTAAACGAGGTGTCGATTTATTTGAGCCTTGTCGAACTGCTTATCTGCGTTTTTCCGTATTCATACGGAACGGGAATTATCGTATAAGATTCGCATAAGCCCGCATAGAAGGCTTCCTTTGAGGTCGCTATAAGCTCACTGTTTGATTTTCTATCCGTGAATCTGCTCGCGTCTAAGCCCGTAGCTCCTCTTGGGAAGAGCACTATTTGCGGAGCCATAGCCTTTACTGTTTTTACTATCATCGAATCGTCTCCCGATCCGCTGCCGTGGTGAGTTGCGACCGCGATATCGGATTTTATCTCTTCCTCTCCGAATATCTGCATCGCCAGCTGCATTGCCTGACCTGAGCCGTCTCCCGTGTTGAACACCGACATTGTCTTTTTGCTTGCGCTGTCGGTCACAGTGGTTTTGAAGATCACTGACGAGTGGTTATATCCGCCCGCCTGCGGAGTGATAGCGGGATCTCCGTCCACCCACGCTTCAAGAGTATAGAGTATATCGATTTCGCAGTTTGCGTAGGTTATGACCTGACCGGGATGAACTCTGTGCATATTTGCTCCGAAAGCCGCCGGAACCTTACTAAAAAGGCTGTTATATATTCCACCCGAAACGCCTGATTGATCAAGCAACGCCTTCGAATTTGCCGACGCGTAGATATTTTCCACCTTGATACCCGCAGCCTTCATACGGTCGTAATCAAACGTAAGCAGGTGCGCATGGTCTCCGTGGTCGTGTGTTAAGAACCACGCGGCTACCGTGGGAGTATCGGTGTATCCTTTCGACTGCTCCTTGAGGAGATTTATGAATGAATCAACGTTATCGTAACACTTTGGATTGGTGTCCGAATCCTTCGTTCCTCCGAGAGACGTCGAGTCCTCTCCTCCGTCAACGACGATAAATCTGCCGTCCTCAAGTCTTATGACCATCGAAAGCTGATTATTACGTCCCGCGTCCCCTCTTTTCGGTTCTGTGCCGAGTAGGATAATATTGGACGTCGTGACCTTTTTGTACTCTCCTCCGAGAGAATATGCGGGAGCAAGAGGCTCTATCATAATTCTGGCAGCACCCTCGTTATTGTAGTAGCCTGCGTTGACGGTATACCCGTCGCTGTTGAGTGTCACGAATTTGCTTCTGTTCACTTCATTATCATTATACACTGCGTATCCGTTTGCCTCAAGCCTCTTTATGTACGCGTCAAACTCGGTACGCTTGGTCTGCTTAACGATTATCTCGTCACATTCTCTGACAGAATCGGCAAATCCCGCGTCGCAATATGTAAGAAAAGCTCCTCCAATATATGACGGAAGGTTTGACAGCTGAGCGTTTGCGCTTCCTCTGGCATAGACATCGTCGGGAGTGAAGGTTATCGTTTTATCCGCGTTGTTTCGCCCCTTTTTCAAGACGTTATAAAGATGTTTCGAAGCAAGTTCAAGAGTCTCTTCGGTATGTCCGAGGACCAATATCTTATTTCCAACCGCCTGAACGAGCCAATCTCCGTACGACAGTGTACCGTAAACGGCGGCTACCTCCTCGTGATCGGTCGGACCTACTATTATCTCAAAGCTTTCACTGTCCTCCTTACGCTTCCAGTCGGTATCGAGTGTTGCCGATGCGCCAAGAAAATCTTGAAGAAGGCTTGCGACATACTGCTGTTTTTTTATTATCGGAGACGACGATTTGAGTCCTTCTGACCTTGTTATAGTAACGTTAAGCACACCGTTCTCCGCCTTTATAACATAGCTGTCGTTGGCCGGAGGCTTTATAGGCTCTTCTGTGCTGTCAGCCACACCAGAGGTCTCGGTTGTCGGTTCCGACTCAAATGGGGTCGAAGTACTGTCGACGGGTGCAGTTGTGTCAGTCGGATACTCTGCGCATGATGCGAATATACCAACGCACATCAAGAGTGCAAGCGTCAAATTAAAGACTCTTACCTGAATTTTCATAATATTTCTCCTTCCTTTGAATTTAATCATGATAACAGCCTTTGTGGCATTTCGCCGTCCGTCGTTTTTATTAGTATATTATACCTCTTGGCATCATATTTTTCAATAGCTTGCTCGCAAAGTTCATTTTATTGTTACAATTTATTGTGTGTTTTGCACAATATAAAAAAACCTTTATAGTGCATTTTGCTTTTTTGCGTTTTGATGTTGAAATAATTTGAGTTTTGTGCTATAATAATAAATCAACAACAGAAATTCACAAAAAGGCGGAAGATTTATGAGAAGTGATATTGAAATAGCCCAGTCTGTGACCCCAAAGCACATTTCAGAGATTGCGAAAACCGCAAATATTCCCGAAAATTGTCTTGAATTTTACGGAAATGTAAAGGCAAAGGTTGACCTTTCCCTGCTCCGTGACAGCGAGCGCAAGGACGGAAAGCTCATTCTTGTAACCGCTATAACGCCGACTCCCGCAGGAGAAGGCAAAACCACCACTACCATAGGTCTTGCCGACGGTCTAAAAAAGCTCGGTAAAAACGTTGTGGTCGCGCTTCGTGAGCCATCGCTCGGTCCTGTTTTCGGTATTAAGGGCGGTGCCGCAGGCGGCGGATACGCTCAGGTCATTCCTATGGAGGATATAAACCTTCATTTTACGGGAGATTTTCACGCTATAGGCGCGGCGAACAATCTGCTTGCCGCCATGCTCGACAACCATATCTACCAGGGCAACGCGCTCGGTATCGACCCCGGACGTATCACGTGGCACCGTTGCGTTGATATGAACGACCGTCAGCTTCGTTTCGTCGCGGACGGTCTTGGGGGACGTGTCAACGGCGTGCCGCGCGAGGACAGCTACGATATAACAGTCGCATCCGAAATAATGGCTGTACTGTGTCTTGCCGATTCGATAAGCGACCTCAAGGCGCGTCTTGCTCGTATAATTGTAGGCTATACCTACGACGAACGTCCAATAACTGCAGGCGACCTTAAAGCAGAAGGCGCTATGTGTGCTCTTTTAAAGGACGCATTAAAGCCAAATCTCGTACAGACGCTCGAAGGAACTCCCGCACTCGTTCACGGCGGTCCGTTTGCCAATATAGCCCATGGCTGTAACTCTGTCACAGCTACGCGCATGGCATTAAAGCTGGGAGATTACGCCGTTACAGAGGCAGGATTCGGAGCCGACCTCGGTGCTGAAAAATTCCTTGATATCAAGTGCCGTATGGCAGGGCTTCGTCCGTCTGCTGTCGTCGTCGTGGCTACCGTTCGCGCCCTCAAAATGCACGGTGGAAAGCTTAAAACCGAGCTTGGAACCGAGGATCTTGACGCGCTCAGAAAGGGACTGCCCAATCTTCTTAAGCATCTTTCCAACATTACCGACGTATATAAGCTTCCTGCAATGGTCGCCGTTAATCGTTTCCCTACTGATACCGATGCGGAGATCTCACTCGTTATAGAGGAATGCCGCAAACTCGGAGTAAATGTGGCACTCTCCACAGTTTGGGCAGACGGTGGAAACGGCGGCATAGAAATGGCAAAAGAGGTCATCCGTCTCTGTGAAGAGCCCAACGACTTCTCTTTTAGTTATGAAAGCGAGCTTTCCATAGAAGAAAAAATAGAAACAGTTGTAAAACGAGTATACGGCGGCGACGGCATAAACATTCTGCCCGCTGCTAAAAAGCAGATAGCAAAGCTTGAATCTCTCGGATTCGGAAGCGCCCCCATATGTATCGCAAAAACGCAGTATTCACTCTCGGACGATCCGACAAAGCTCGGCGCGCCAAGCGGCTTTACCGTTACGGTAAAGAATGTAAAGATGAGTGCCGGCGCGGGTTTTGTGGTCGTTCTGACGGGCGATATCATGACTATGCCTGGACTTCCCAAGTCCCCCGCAGCGGAACGAATCGATGTTGACGAGAACGGAAAGATAAGCGGTCTGTTTTGATGTACGAGTACTCTCCGAAGCCGAATAGGATCCCCGGGCTTACGCTTGGTCTTATTTTCTTCATATCCTCCGTCGTGTTGATACTTCCCTTTCAGTCCGACCGACTGCTCGCGTCACTCCTTCTCGGTATAGGAATACTTTTCCTTATGGCGTCCTGTCAGATCATTGAACGTTTCGTTCTTACCGACTATATCTACAGTATAGAACGCACCGATTCGGGCATCGACTTCACGGTCACGTCGGTGAGATTCAGGAAGAATAAAACTGTCTGCCGTGTATCCGTTTATCAGATCTCGGAGATTATGTTGACAAGTAAACATAATCATGTGAAAGGTCTTAAATATCACAATTATTGCCCGGATCTGATAAGTAAAAACCGTTATTTTATGCGGCTTTCGGGAGACGAAGAAGCTGTGATAAAATTCTCTCCCGACAGTAATATAATGAATATTTTGTCAAGCTTAATAAACCAAAAGCTCCAGAAATATTGATAAGTCAACATACGCAACTCCTTGGTTAAAAAATAAAAAAGCAAAAACATTCTTATGGAGGTATCAACATGTCTGAAAAATACACAATAGGAATTGACTTTGGCAGCCTTTCCGCTAGGTCGCTTCTTGCAAGAGTCAGTGACGGAGCGGAAATAACCGACGCGATCACTGAATATCCTCACGCGGTTATGAGTGAATGCCTTTCCTCAAGCGGAAAAGCACTACCGCATAGCTTTGCGCTTCAGGATCCCGAGGATTACGTTTATGCTATGACAGATTCGGTAAAGCGCGTCATAAAGGATTCGGGTGTTGCGCCTGAGGATATAATAGGAATATCTGTCGACTTTACCTGCTGTACTATGCTTCCTATCTATTCGGATCTGAAGCCGCTTTCGGCAGATCCGCGCTTCGCAGAGGAGCCTCACGCCTACGTCAAGCTCTGGAAGCATCACGCAGCACAGCCCTACGCTGATAAGCTCAACGCTATAGCAAAAGAGAGAAACGAAAGCTGGCTTCCTCATTATGGAGGATGTATTTCGTCAGAATGGATGTTTCCAAAACTCTGGGAAACGCTTGATAAAGCCCCCGATGTATATAACGCCGCAGATCATTTTCTGGAAGCCGGTGACTGGGTAACGTCGCTTCTCGTTGGAAAGCTTGTAAAAAGCTACACCTTCGCCGCTGCAAAGGCAATGTACATAGACGGTGTCGGATATCCCTCGTCTGATTTCCTTGCCGCCCTTGACGAACGGCTCAGCTCCGCCGTTGAGGATAAGCTCGAAGCTCCGTTATTCCGCTCAGGAGAGTGCTGTGGTAAACTCTGCCCTGAAATGGCAAAAGAACTCGGGCTCACCGAAAACACCGCAATAGGCGTTCCGCAGCCGGACGCACACATTGCGGCGGTCTCCCTCGGGGCTACAAATCCGGGAGACCTCGTCGCTATTTTGGGAACGTCTGCACCGTTTATACTGGTTCAGGATAAATTTGCTTGTGTTCCCGGAACCTGCGGAAGTCTTAAAGACACGGTCATCCCCGGACTTTGGGGATATGAGTCCGGACTTTGTTGCTTCGGAGACCTCTTCTCATGGGCAGCTGAAAACATCGCCCCCGAATCTTATCTCAAAGAAGCGCAAAAACGTGACATGCCTTTGATAAAATACCTTATATCTCTCGCTTCCAAAAAGAAACCGGGAGAAACAGGACTCGTCACACTTGATTGGTGGAACGGAAACAGATCTATACTGAGCGACTCGGCACTGTCGGGAATGATAGTCGGTATGACCCTTGCGACAAAGCCGGAAGACATTATGAGGGCGCTTATCGAAGCTACGGCGTTTGCAACGCGCGTAATATTCGATGCTCATGCAAAAGAAGGGGTTCCGATAAAGAGAGTTATCGCAACGGGCGGTATCGCAAAGAAGGATCCCTTCACAATGCAGCTTTTTGCCGACGTTCTTGGAGTAAAGCTTGAAGTACCGAAATCAAAGCTCAGCTCGTCTCTCTCGGGCGCGATATACGCAGCAGCAGCGGCAGGCTATGATTTTGACACATCAATAAAAAACATGCAGACTTCTATGGAAAAAGTTTATCTGCCCAATCCCGAAAACAAACAGATCTACGACGAGCTTTACAACGAATACGTTAAGCTCCACGACCTCTTCGGACGCGACGAAAACAGCGTTATGAAACGTCTGCTTGAAATAAAAAGCAGAAAGGACAGCTGAAAGTGTCAAACAATACATGGAGAGTCATCGGTAAAGTATTAAAATACACAGTATATATTTTCGTATTCTCAATATGCGCTCTTGTTATCTGGCGGCTTTGCTCGTCCGGAGATCCAAAATCAATGAAAGTCCTCACTGTCACAGACTCCGTCTACGACGCATACAAAGAAACCGGAAGTCTTGAAATATACAAGCAAAATCAAAACAACATAACGAGAGCAGAAAACAATCTCGGTTATTTTGCGGTCACTCAGGTCTCAATAATTCCTGAAGCCGATGAAATACAAATAGTTTTCAGGTACAATAACAGTACTCTGCGAAGTATAGAAAAGGATCTCGGCCTTGAAAAGGGTACGCTGCTCCGTGAAGACGACCTGTTTGACATAACACTTGCCGTAAGCTCGGACAAAACGCCCGATCGCACCGACGACAATGCCTACAGTGCCGCAGAGCATCCCGAATCGGTAAGCGAAAAAAGATATTTTCCGACCTCCAAGTATACCGAAAGTGATACAAAAAACGTATACAACTACAGACGATACGTTTTCGAGGACGTTTCGGTCGATGAACTGACTCTCGCGGTCTACGTCGACATATACTATAAGGGACAGAACGCAGATGGAGACAAAGTAACCCCAAGTTACGCGAAAAAACCGGAAGGTGCACTCTGCATCTACGATTACAAATCAAAAAACAGAACAGTAAAGCTTTCATCAAGAGATATAGAAGCGCTTGAGAGCTATATCAAAAAGAGCGAAAGCTAATATAGAAAGGTGGCTCATAATGAACCTCAAAACCTGTCTTAAATGCAAGAAAAAATGCGCCGTTGGCAAGCTCCTTAAGGCTCTGTCAAGGCTTCCGCAAGTCAAGGAAAAAATAATAACCGAGATAAAAAGCGACGTCGAATCTGTGCTGGCGCGTGACCCTGCCGCAAAAAGCGGTATTGAGGTACTGTGTCTTTATTCCGGAGTTCACGCACTCCTTGCGTATCGTGTATCTCACAAGCTTTATCTTTCAAAGCATTACTTCTCAGCAAGACTTGTAAGCCAAATGGCAAGAAATATGACAGGTATCGAGATACACCCCGGTGCGACTATCGGCAAGGGACTGTTTATCGACCACGGTACAGGTGTCGTTATCGGTGAGACCACTGAGATCGGAGACAACTGTACTATATACCAGGGGGTCACACTTGGCGGTACGGGTAAGGACAGCGGAAAACGCCACCCCACGCTCGGCAATAACGTAATGGTCGGAGCGGGAGCGAAGGTTCTGGGTCCCGTTGAGCTTGGAGATAATTCAAAAATAGCCGCAGGCGCCGTCGTGCTTCGAGATATACCGTCAAACAGCACCGCGGTGGGCATTCCCGCAAAGGTAGTACGTTCCGGAGGAAGAAAGGTATCTGACGACCTTGACCAGATACACATTCCGGACCCTGTATCAAAGGAGCTTGATTCGCTGTCGCGTAAGCTTTCGGCAGTTGAGAAAAAGATAAAAGAATTAGAAAAAACCGAGGAAGAAAAATGAACATATATAACTCTCTCACAAGAACAAAGGAAGAATTTAAGCCCCACGATGAAGGCAAAGTAAAAATGTATACCTGCGGTCCTACGGTTTATCATTTCGCGCATATAGGCAATCTTCGTTCATATCTTATGGAGGATATGCTTGAACGCTACCTTCGCTATATCGGCTACGATGTAACGCGCGTTATGAATATAACCGACGTCGGGCACCTCACAAGTGACGCAGACGAGGGTGAGGATAAAATGCTCAAGGGCGCTAAGCGTGAAAAAAAGACAGTGCTTGAAATAGCCAAGTTCTATACCGACGCGTTTTTTGAGGACTGCCGTAAGCTCAATATAAAAACGCCCGACATCGTACAGCCTGCAACAGGTTGCATCGACGATTTTATTAAGGTCATAGAGACACTTCTTGAAAAGGGCTACGCCTACGTGGCGGGCGGTAACGTCTATTTTGACACCTCAAAGCTCGAAAAATACTACGTTTTCAACGACTTCACCGAGGACGATCTTGAGGTCGGTGTGCGCGAAGGAGTTGAGGGCGACGCAAACAAGAAAAACAAGGCAGACTTTGTGCTGTGGTTCACAAAATCGAAATTCGACTCTCAGGAGCTTAAATGGGACAGCCCTTGGGGTATCGGTTATCCGGGCTGGCATATCGAATGCTCCTGCATCAGTATGAAATATCTCGGTGAATACCTCGATATCCATTGCGGCGGTATCGACAACGCATTCCCACATCACACGAACGAGATCGCGCAGAGCGAAGCCTATGTCGGTCACGCATGGTGTCCTTATTGGTTCCACGTGCATCATCTTAACACAGATTCGGGTAAGATGAGTAAGTCAAGCGGCGAATTTCTGACTGTTTCTCTGCTTGAAAGCAAGGGCTACGACCCGCTTATCTACCGTTTCTTCTGCGCGCAGTCGCATTACCGTAAATCGCTCGTTTTCTCCTATGAGGGACTTGATAACGCAAAGAACGCATACGAAAAGCTTGTCGCGAGAATTGCCGCGCTCAAGGACGGCGACGCTATTGACGAGACGGCGCTCGAGGAGCTTCGCGCAAAGTTCCGTTCTGCTCTTGACAACGATCTAAACACTTCACTTGCGGTAACCGCCCTTTACGACGTACTCAAATATAACACAAATGATGCAACAAAGCTCGCAGCTATCAAGGATTTTGAGCAGGTGTTGGCGTTCGGTCTTATTGAAGCCGCAGAAAAGCTCCGCGAAAAAGAAAACGAAGCACCCGATGAAGCTGACGCATGGATAGTCGAAAAGATCGCAGAGCGCGCCGACGCAAAGAAGGCAAAAAATTACGCCCTTGCCGACGCAATACGCGCTGAGCTTCTCGAAAAAGGCATAACACTTATCGACTCTCCCACGGGGACTACCTATAAAAAGGCATAAGTCCTTATGAAAAAATTTTTTGAAAAGCACCGTGAGATAATAGTTTATATCTTTGTCGGACTTCTCACCACGGTAGTTTCATACGGTGTAAAATTCGCAATACTCTATCCCGTTTCATACGCAATGTCGATAGACCTGTCAGCGTCAACAGACCCGAGAGTATCATTGCTTCGTGGTGTCGCGCAATCGGTCGGTTGGGCGGCAGCGGTAGTGTTTGCGTTCTTTCCGAACAAAAAATGGGTGTTCAGAAATGAGGAAAACGGCAAGAAGAAGGTTTTCGCGCAGTTTATAAAATTCGTAGCGTCACGAGTGAGTACCTATTTTGTCGAGCTTGCGATAAATATACTGCTTCCGATGCTTCTTATCGCATGCGGATACAGGACATTTCATTTCATAATCGACATCGACGCCGACCTTATGTCAACGCCTATATGTATAGTCGTTATAACCGTTTTGAATTATATCATCAGTAAATTGCTCGTTTTCGGAAAAAAGAAAAACGACAAATAAAAAATAAACTGATACGCTTTTAAGGACAGAGAACGTTTTATGTTCTCTGTCCTTTTTATAAGCTTTAGGGGATTTAACGGTGAGACGAAACCTCAACAAAAATCTACCGCAAATAATATTTCTATAAACCGAATAAACCTTAAAAATTGTAGGGGTCGACGTCCTCGACGACCCGA
>JAZODV010000189.1:0-3476 GCA_045597185.1 Eubacteriales bacterium | reverse complement strand
AAACACAGAACGCCGTGTGGGTTTTATATATTCAAGTACGCTTATTTTTTGTGTCTTTAAATAAACAATAGGAACAAGAAAAAACAGAACTATTTTGACAGCCGACTTTGCGGCATAAGGCAAATGCAATACACCGTCGGCGATTGCCATCAATGCGCAACATACTATAACAGTTGCAATGATAAATATACTGCTTTTGTCTTTGAGTTTCTTATCAACCGACATTTTTCTTGACCACAAGCGCGCACCAACCGTTATCGTCGAGGCGATCGATCACCTTAAGTCCTGCGGCGGTGAGTGCGTTTGTGACCTCCTCGGCTCTCTCTGTGATGATACCGGATGCGAGAAGAGTTGCGCCGTCATTCATATAATCCGACACGTCGGGAGCCATACGTATAATGATGTCCGAAACGATATTTGCGGTAATGAGGTCGTATCTACCGTCTGAAATATCGACCTGACGGAGAAGATCGGACTGCTTACAGGTTATGTTTGTCTGTCCCGAGGCTTCAATGTTTTCGTTGGTAACGCGCACCGCAACGGGATCTATGTCGTATGCGCGGCAGATGCCCGCGCCGAGCTTTGATGCGCAGATCGCAAGAATACCCGAGCCGCAACCGACGTCAAGCATACGGCAACCGGGTGTAGTATAGCGCTCAAGTAGCTCGATAACAAGCTTTGTAGTCTCATGCGTACCCGTACCGAATGCCATACCCGGATCCATTTTTATGATAACGTCGTCACCCTTGGGCTCATAGTCCTCCCACATGGGAACGATGACCATACGCTTACCGATCCTCGTGGTATGATAAAATGCCTTCCACGACGTTGCCCAATCCTCTTCATTGACTCCGACGACCTCAAGCTTTCCGTCAAGTTCAGAATCGTTGAGTCTTTCGCGGATAAACGCAAGCGCGTCCGTAGTACTGCGCTCTGCGGGAATATATACAGACACCGACGCAATTGTTTTATCGGCGTTTAGTATGCTTTCGTCGATAAGATCGCCGTAGCAGGTCTTGAGGTCTATATCGGAATAGTCCTCGACCTGAATCCCAAGGTCGATCATACTCATAATAGCCATAGCCGTATCAAGATCTTCGAGCTTGACGGTAAGCTTTATCTGTGTCCAAGTGCTGAAAGTATTGTCCATTATTTGTCTCCGTTCCGCTTAATACGTTTGAAAAAGCTCTCACGCTTCGAATAGTTGCTGTTTCCTGTGCTTTCGGCAAACTTTTTAGCGGCTTCCTTCTGCTTTGAATTAAGCTTCGTGGGAATTTCTATTTTTACCACAAAAATAAGATCACCGCGTCTGTCCTTGTTGCCAAGATAGGGAACACCCTTACCGCGAATCGTAAATGAAGTACCGGGCTGTGTGCCTTCGGGTATCGTATATTTGTATGCTCCTTCAAGAGTTGGAACTTCTATTTCCGCTCCGAGAATAGCATCGGTAACCGCAACGGGAACTTCACAGTAGAGATTGTATCCGTCACGTTCGAAAATATCACTCGGACGAATATTTACGGCGATAATAAGATCACCCGTGCTGCCGCCGTTGCGACCGTCATTACCTTGGCCGCGAAGAGCCACGCGACCGCCCTGATCGATTCCCGCGGGGATCGCGACCTCAAGCTTTTTGGTTACACGGATATAACCCGTACCGCGACAGTTCTGGCACGGTTCTTTGATTATCTGACCGCTACCGCGGCACTTATCACAGGTCTGTGTTGTTTGGAACTGCATTCCGCCGAGTCTCTGTGTGACGCGTCTTTGACCGCTTCCTCCGCAAGCAGAGCAGGTCTCGGGTGACGTACCCTTGGATGCGCCCGAACCACTGCAGTCGGGACATTTCTGTATGCGATTGAAGGTTATGTTCTTTTTAACTCCGAAAACCGCTTCCTCAAAGGTGAGATCAACGCGAAGACCGATATCGTCACCTCTTGTGGGGGTATTTCTTCTGGAACCGCCGCGACCACCGCCAAAGCCACCGCCAAAGCCGCCTCCGAAAATGCTTCCGAATATATCGCCGAAGTCAAAGCCTGACATATCAAAGCCGCCGGCACCGGTGGGATTACCCGTACCGTCAAAAGCCGCGTGACCGTAGTTGTCGTATGCAGAACGCTTTTCGGGGTCGGAAAGTATAGCATACGCCTCGTTTGCTTCCTTGAATTTTGCTTCAGCTTCCTTATCGCCCGGATTTACGTCAGGGTGATATTTTTTCGCGAGGTTTCTGTATGCTTTTTTGAGTTCGTTGTCGTCGGCGTTTTTTGATACGCCGAGCACCTCATAATAATCTCGTTTGTCTGCCATAATTATCCTTTATAAAATATCAAAACACGGCTTTGCGGGAAAGGAGAATTACACCTTTCCCGCGAAAGCTTATTCTTATTTGTTGTCTGTTTTATCTTCGAAATCTGCGTTGTAGTAGGTTCCGTCAGCACTCTGACCGTCACTTGCATTGCCGCCCATGTCAGCTCCCTGAGCCGCACCGCTCTGCTTGTAGAGCTTTTCGGAGAGAGCGTAGAATGCTTTCTCAAGAGCCTCTGTATCAGCCTTTATAGCATCGGTGTCGTTACCCTTTACGGTCTCTTTGAGCTTGTCGAGAGCCGCAACAACGTCAGCCTTATCGCTTTCGGGAAGCTTATCGCCTATTTCGTTCAGAGATTTTTCACTCTGGAAGATGATGGAGTCTGCACGGTTCTTTGTGTCAACTGCGTCTCTTGCCTTCTTATCTTCCTCTGCGAATTTTTCAGCATCCTTAACAGCCTTCTCAACCTCTTCCTTGCTCATGTTGGTAGAGCTTGTGATGGTGATGTGCTGCTCGCGTCCCGTGCCCTTATCGGTTGCCGAAACGTTAACGATACCGTTAGCGTCGATGTCGAATGTTACCTCGATCTGAGGAACACCGCGGGGAGCAGAGGGAATACCGTCAAGGTTGAAGCGACCGAGCGTGGTGTTGTATGCTGCCATCTCACGCTCACCCTGAAGAATGTGGATCTCAACAGAGGTCTGACCGTCAGCCGCAGTCGAGAATAGCTGACTCTTCTTTACGGGGATAGTGGTGTTTCTGTCGATAATTCTTGTAAATACTCCGCCGAGAGTTTCAAGACCGAGCGACAGAGGAGTTACGTCGAGAAGGAGAAGATCCTTAACTTCGCCAACGAGAACACCGCCCTGGATAGCCGCGCCGAGAGCTACGCACTCGTCGGGGTTGATACCTTTGAAGGGCTCCTTGCCGATGAACTTCTGAACGGCGTTTTGGACTGCGGGAATTCTTGTCGAACCGCCAACGAGAAGGACCTTATCCACTTGTGATGCGCTGAGCCCTGCGTCCGAGAGGACCTGTCTTGTCGGCCCCATTGTCTTGTCAACGAGGTCTGCTGTAAGCTCGTCGAATTTTGCGCGAGTGAGAGTTGCCTCAAAGTGAAGAGGACCGCTCGATGTTGCTGTGATGAAGGGAAGATTGATGCTTGTGGACG
>JAZODV010000188.1:0-3001 GCA_045597185.1 Eubacteriales bacterium | reverse complement strand
AATTTTCTTCTCGGGTCGTCGGGGACGTCGACCCCTACAGATTTTAGGTTTTATTCGATTTATAGAAATATTATTTGCGGTGGATTTTTTGTTTCGGTTTCGTCTCACCGTTAAATCCCAATTTACAAACGCAAAAGCAGACCGCCGAAGCGGTCTGCTGTATTAATAAGATATATTTTATTTATCTCCGAGAAGCTTGGCTCTTACCTTGATGGGAAGTCCGAACAGGTTGATAAAGCCTGCGGAATCTGCCTGGTTGTAGTCCTCATCCTCACCGAAGGATGCTGTCTGCTCGTCGTAGAGAGTATAGGGAGAGGTTACACCGGCATTGATGATATTACCCTTGTAAAGCTTAAGCTTTACGTCGCCCGTTACCGTCTCGTTTACCTTGTCAACGAAGGTGCAAAGCGCCTCGCGCAGAGGTGTGAACCACTGACCGTTGTAGCAGAGATCTGCCATCTTGGGCGCTACCTGTGCCTGCATAAAGTGGAAGGTCTCCTTATCAAGACAGATGGTCTCAAGGACGTTATGAGCCTTATAAAGTATCGTACCTGCGGGAGTCTCATATACACCGCGCGACTTCATACCGACAAGACGGTTTTCAACGATATCAAGAAGTCCGATACTGTTCTTTCCGCCGATCTCATTGAGCTTTGTTACAAGCTCTACAGCCCCCATTTCCTTTCCGTCAATAGCCGTCGGAACACCTTTTTCAAAGTGAATGGTTACGTATGTCGGTACGTCGGGCGCCTGCTCGGGAGAAACACCGAGCTCAAGGAAGCCCTCTTTATTGTACTGAGGCTCGTTTGCGGGAGACTCAAGATCCATACCCTCGTGGGAAAGATGCCAGAGATTCTTGTCCTTCGAATAGTTTGTCTCACGGTTTATCTTAAGCGGAATGTTGTGCGCCTCGGCGTAGTCGATCTCTTCGTCACGCGACTTGATATCCCACTCACGCCAAGGAGCGATTATCGCCATATCGGGAGCAAACGCCTTGATAGTAAGCTCGAAACGAACCTGGTCGTTACCCTTACCGGTACAGCCGTGACAGATAGCGTCAGCACCCTCGGCTTTGGCTATCTCAACAAGACGCTTTGCGATACAGGGACGCGCGTGAGACGTACCGAGAAGGTAGTCCTCGTACTTTGCGTCTGCTTTGAGGCAGGGCCAGATATAATTTTCGATGTAGTCCTGCTTAAGATCCTCTATATAAAGCTTGGACGCACCGGTCTTTATCGCTTTCTCTTCAAGTCCGTCAAGCTCTGTTCCCTGTCCGACGTCACCCGATACCGCGATGACCTCACAGTTGTTGTAATTTTCCTTGAGCCACGGAATAATGATCGATGTGTCAAGTCCGCCCGAATAAGCAAGCACGACTTTTTTGATGTCTTTTTTGTTCATGATTTATCTCCTAATAATTTATTTGTTTATTTATGCACAATATTCATTGATTCATGCAATCAACGCGAATAATTATACAACTATGCAACCTATTTGTCAAGTCTGTTTGCAAATTTATACATTATTGTTTGCAATTTATACATAATTACCCCTCTATCCACTTACAAAGCACATCAGTGGGTATTTTTGATGCATCAAAGCGGTAATGCGCGGCGACGTTCTGGCGCCCGAGGTAGTCCTCTTCCCTTTCGGCTTGACCGCTGTTATGTATGATATAGGCGTGTCCCTCGGCGTCGCGTTTGTCCGAAACGATACCTATATGCGTATTCCTTCCAAAAACGACGATATCACCCGCCTGCCACTCTTCCACATCGTCAATATCGGTCGTCAGCGACACGGCGTATTTACCGAAAAACACCCGCAGATTAACAACGCGCCTAAAATCTATATTCGGGTCGGGCTTGTCTATATCGACGTAGGCTTCAAGGTCACGGGCGACATCATTGTCGACCATATCTTTAAGCGAATAGCCCGCCTCTCTAAACGCTCTCCAGATAACATCCGAGCATACTCCTATATTGTCGGGCGGATATCCGCCCTCAAAGTAGCTGTCGTCGTAGGTTGGAAGAGCCACGGCATCGGCGCGAGCGCCGATCAGAAAATCGGTGTAATCATCCTTTCCGTTATTATTAAAATCGACCGGACTGTATATCCGTTCAATACCCTTCGGTTCTTCGTCTTCTTTGCAGGACGAGACCGAAAGCAACGCGACCGCGCAAAGCGTGAGGCTTATTATTTTAAGAATAAAATTTTTTATGCGTATCTCCCCCTTACTTGTGATATGTTCTCCCATGATTTATCATAAAAGCTCTGTATATCTGTTCGCAGAGAATTACCCTCATAAGCTGATGCGGAAAGGTCATTGCCGAAAAGGATATTCTCTCGTTTGAGGCTTTTTTTACTTCAGGAGAAAGTCCGTATGAGCTTCCTATAATAAAACAGATACAGCTTGTCTCACCTGTTACACGTGATATCTTCTCGGCAAAGCCCTCCGACGTAACAGGCTTGCCCTCAACGCAAAGCGCAACACTGTAGGCTCTTGGCGGTATCGCCGCAAGGATATTCGCGCCTTCGGCGGCAAGCAGAGCCTTGATCTGCTCGTCGCTTGGCTTTTCGGGGATATGCCCCTCTTTAAGCTCGATCATCTCTACCTTTGCGTAAGGCGAGAGCCGTTTTATATATTCCTCACACGCCCGACGGTAAAAATCCTCTTTTATACCGCCAACGGTTATAATTTTTACGTTCAGCATAGGTTTTCCTTTTTTCAAATTTTGATTTGTCGAACTGTTAGGCGCGAAGCGTTTGAAGGTTTTTGCGTCGCTTTTTGCAAAAAGCGACCGCTGCTCCAGCGCGCGTGCGCTGTTCGCCTCCGCAGAGGCGAAATTCTCTTTCGGCGTGTTCTTTTTTGCCAAGCTTTTTTCTTTGCGCCTTTTGCCACAAAGAAAAAAGCGGGTGAAGACAGCGGAAAAGCATCGCTTAGGACGGGGAACCCCCCACTTGTGTGGTTCCCCGAACCCCTCCGTGGCGCTTTTTTGCACAG
>JAZODV010000187.1:0-4431 GCA_045597185.1 Eubacteriales bacterium | reverse complement strand
AGCATAATATTTTATAAATTTATTTTGTGCGTGTCTTTATAGAGATTATATTTTAATTAAATCATTTCAAACGGGTCGTCGAGGACGTCGACCCCTACAGATCCCTTCGAATCAAACACACCGATAAATCAAAATTTGAAAAGCAATGTCAAACCGTCCGTATACGGTTCGAGAAGCTGATAGTCGGCATAATATCTACGGTGGTACACAACTCAAAAAGCTTCGCGCACACCGGATTTTCAGTAAAGAAATGACCCGCCGAAAAAAGAGATATTCCGTAATCGTTCGAATCGGTAAGCGCGTGGTATTTAAGCTCTCCGCCGATAAGCGCATCTGCGCCCGCGGCGATAGCGTCACTTATCATAGAATCGGCAGAGCCGCCAAGCACCGCAACCCTTTTGATAAGCTTTCCTGCGTCTGAAAACTCAACGTATGGCGCGACAAGCGTATCTTTAATAAATATCGCAAGATCGTCGGCAAGCATGGGCGTTTCAAGCTCACCGATACGTCCGACATTCTTTTCTCCGATCTTCGATACATTTTCAAGTCTAAAAAGTGACGCAAGCATATCGTTGACACCGCCGTCAACCGCGTCAAGTCTTGTGTGAAAGCTCATAACGGAAATTCCGGCACGTATGAGCTTTATGATTTTATTTCCGCGGTATTCCTCGGTGTTTACCGATTCAATACCGCCAAAAAGCATAGGATGATGCGTAAGTATTACGTCATAGCCCTCGTTTACTGCTTCGTCAACAATATCGGCGGTTGCGTCGAGCGCGATCAGTACGTTTTTGACCTCTCGATCGGGCTCGGGACATACCGAAAGCCCATCGGAATCACCGTCAAGAGATAATTCCGGCGGAAGTACGCGGCATAAGTAATCGTAAAATTCTTTAACGGTCATATTTTAAGTCCTTTCGGATTTAAGTATTTTTGAAAGCTCGGCAATAAGAGAGTCCTCGTTTTCGGTCGAAAGACCTGCCGAGGCGCGACCTTTACGCTTTGTCGTTATTGCGGCAAGCGTATTTTGCGCAAATTCACGAATAAGGGAAGTGTTAGCGTTTATATTATGCCTTCCGAGCAACAGCTCAACAGGTGAATAGACGGTGTTCTTCCCCGAATATTCGGCGCAGATTATCTGATAGATACGGTCGTCCTTTACAATAGCCTCGTTCTTTATATCGTATCCGTGAGACAGAAGAAAGGAGCGCAGAAAGTCCGATTTTGTCATTGGTTGGAGTATAAGACGGATATTCTTTGACGCGGTAAAGGGAGCGTCCTTGAGTATTTTTGCGATAAGCTCTCCGCCCATGCCGCAGATAGCGATATCTGTAATACCGAGACCGTCAAGTCCCGAAAGACCGTCGGTGAGCCGTGTTTCTATACTCTCGGAAAGACCTGCCGACGCTATATTCTGCTCGGCGCGTCTGAGCGGACCTCTGTTGATATCGGCGGCAATGGCGCGGGAGCATACTCCATTTGAAACAAGATAGACCGGCAGATAGGCGTGGTCGGTGCCTATGTCGGCAAGGACCGAGCCCTGCCTTACAAACTCCGACACAGCCTTAAGCCGCCGGTTAATGGTTGGTAGCATCAGTTTTTGCTTGCAAAATAGTCGTTAAGCTGCTTTACAAGCTCGTCGGCGTCGGTTCCGTGAACGCGGCAGGCGGCTTCAATGCTCTCGCCGCGCGATGCGGGACAGCCAAGACAATGCATACCTATTGCGAAGAAAAATTTTGCGGTCTCAACGTCGTAGTCGAGAACGTCACCGATAATGGTTTCTTTTGTTACTTTCATTGTTTTATCTCCTTTAATTATAATATTAACGTATTGAAATGACCGACAGCATCGTACCCCGTACGCCGTTTGTTCTTCTATGTGAGTAGAAAAGCTCGTCGGATTCGAACGTACAGGCATCCGAGAGGTCAATATTTGACATAGGAATATCCATATCAAGAAGCAGCTGTCTGTTTATTTTTCCAAGGTCAACGTGAAATTTGTTGACCTTTCGGTGTATGAAACACTCATAGTATGAGCCGAGCGACGAAATTATGGTGTCGCGGCAATCTGCATCCACCTCGAAGCAGTCGGCGCAGATGTGAGGTCCTATCGCGGCAAAAATATTTTCAGGTGTAATACCTGACTTCAAAAGCTCGAGGACGCCGACAGACACTATATTTTTCGCCGTACCTCGCCAGCCTGCGTGAACTGCCGAGACGGCTACGACGTTACCGTGACCGTCCTCACCTGCGAGAAGTATAGGAACGCAGTCGGCGGTCTTGACCGCGAGAGAGACACCCGTGTCAGACGAAACGAAGCCGTCACATTCAAGCTTTGGCGAACTCGACGAGGTTATGCGCTTAACAATATTTGAATGTATCTGATGAGCCGAAACGATACTTTCGGGCAAAACACCGACAGCCTCGGCAAACCTTGAAAGATTTTCAAGCACTGTTTTTTCGTCGTCACCGCGTCCGAACTGTAGGTTCAGCTCTTTTGTATGCGGTGCCGTACTGACGCCGCCGATACGGGTCGAAAAGCCGTGAGGACATTTTATTTTGTCGGATCTTAGAAATTTTACACCGTTATGAGCCGTAATAAGTTGCATTTCATTAAACACCTCAATATATTATAGCTTTTTATCGTTCGGTTGTCAAATATTTTTTTGCAATTACCTTTAATTACTTGAAAAATTCACAAAAATAATATATAATTGTATCGATTATTTGATTGGAGACGTAAAAATGACCGAAATTGTAAAAAATTATATAAAATGTCCGGTCTGCGGCTCCGATATGAGAGTGACAGAGGATGGAAAAAGCTTAAAATGCTTGGGATCTAGAACGCATTGCTTTGATATCGCGTCGTCGGGGTACGTAAATTTTGCAGGCTCTGCGGGAGGCGATTCCAAGGAAGCTGTGCGAGCCAGACGAAGATTTTTGTCTCTTGATCGTTACAGACCTGCCGCCGAAGCTGTTTCGGACATACTTAAAAAATATATACACGGAGAGACTGTTATCGATACCGGATGCGGTGAAGGGTACTATGGAAGCGTTATCTCGTCGGGCGGTAACTCCGTTGTCGGCTTTGATCTTTCAAAGTCTGCGGTAGAAGCGGCGGCAAAACGAAAATTACCGAACAGCTTTTTCGCAGTAGCGGGAATCAATGCAATGCCGATAAAGGATGATAGCGTTTTCGGTGTCACAAATATTTTCGCTCCTTGCTTTGAAGCGGAATTTTCAAGAGTACTTAAAAAGGACGGCGTGTTTGTGATGGTCGGCGCGGGTGAGCGTCACCTCCTCGGGCTCAAGGAAGCGATATACGAAAGCGTAATACTCAACGAGGAGCGTGCTGATATGCCTCGCGGAATGACGCTTATCGAGCAGAAAAAGCTGTCGTATGAATTTACGCTTGAAGGAAATGAAGCGATCATTGACCTCTTTTCAATGACACCGTATTCTTACAGAACGAGCCGTGAGGCGTATGAAAGACTTAATAAGCTTGAGCGGCTCACAACACTTGCTGAGTTTGATATATTTGTATTTAGGAAAGATGAGTGAAATGAAAATAAGCGTTTGTATACCTATGTATAATGAATCGTCGATAATTTCCGACACTGCGAAAACGCTGTCGGAATATATGTCAAGGACATTTGACGATTATGAAATAATTTTTTCGGATGACGGAAGTCGTGACGGAAGCGCTGATATCGTAAAAGGCCTTGCACTGCCGAACGTAAGAGTTGTAGGATATGAAAACAATCGAGGAAAGGGCTGCGCTGTCAGAACGGCAATGCTCGCCGCGGAGGGAGACGTGGTAATGTTTACCGACGCCGACCTTGCGTACGGAACAGACGTAATAAAACGTGTGTATGACATTTTTGAGGAAAAGCCGACAGACATAGTAATAGGCTCGCGCAATATACGAAAGGATGGATACGAGGGCTATACGTTTATGCGCCGCGTGGCATCAAAAGCCTATATAAAGGTGCTGTGCATCGCGGGAGGTCTTAAGCTGTCGGATTCACAGACGGGATGTAAGGCGTTTTCAAAGAAAGCCGTAGAGGATATCTTTAAAAGGTGCGAGGTGGATGGCTTTGCCTTTGATTTTGAAGCGATTCTCTGGGCGCAAAAGCTCGGCTACCGCTTTACGGAAATGCCGGTAAAGGTAATAAACCACCGCGAATCAAAGGTTAACCTTCTGCGCGATGCTTTTCATATGTTAAAAGACCTTAGAATAATGAAAAAGAGAATAAAAAAAGCATAATAATCTCAGAAAACAAGCTTCAAATTTTGATTTATCGGTGTGTTTGATTCGAAGGGATCTGTAGGGGTCGACGTCCTCGACGACCCGTTTGAAATGATTTAATTAAAATATAATCTCTATAAAGACACGCACAAAATAAATTTATAAAATATTATGCTCAATAAA
>JAZODV010000186.1:0-4206 GCA_045597185.1 Eubacteriales bacterium | reverse complement strand
ATGGAACGGTGGAAAAACGGTTGTAATAACGCTGTTTGGAAGCAACGTTGAATATCATTTTTCAAGCTTAACGGGAGTAATCGTGGAGATCGGTCAAAAGCTCTCGGGCGGCGAGGTTATAGGACATGCGAGCGAAGGTCAGTTGCAGTGCGATACGGGTGTTCCAATGGTCCACATTGAAGCTTATGTTGACGGTGAGATCGTAAGTCCAATTTCGTTAAAGCCTTAAATATTATTGACAAACCGACATATCTGTTGTATAATTCAAGTGTGCAAAACATTTAAAGGAGCAACGGTATGTCGGTTTTGACGCATAGAATACTTCTTGTTTCGGATATGCACTACGCTATTCAAGAAGACAAACATGAATATATGAGAAAATACCCGGGGTCAAATCCCGCCGAAGCATACGGAAACGCATATCAGTATACGCAAAAGGAAAAGATACAGCGTGTGTTTTCCGATATTTCCAAGGAAAACAGCCGCTCACCGCTTGACGCTGTGCTGATACTCGGAGATATGTCACTTGACGATTACGGAACACGTAACCTGCACCAAAATTTCTGCGAGAAATTCAAGGAGGAATGCCTTGATAAGCTGACCGTTCCGTATTACGTAATACCCGGAAATCACGACAGTTATCCCGAAGAGACGTGGCGTGAGCTGTTCGGAACGGGTAGAGAATACGTGCTTGAGCTTTGTGATAGCGTGTTTGTTATGGGAGATACATTCAAGGGAACGGTGCATAACGGTCCGTCGGCACCGCTTGACACCATCGATGAAACGATGCTGACCGATGCGCTTGAAAAATATAAAGGCAAAAAAATATTTATTTGCGCACATCACGTAAGGGACGAGGCGTTCACAGAAAAATGCCGTAAGCTCGTCTCGGAATCGGATGATGTTATCTGTATGTTTCGAGGACACACGCACATAAACCGAATACTCGAATTCTGTGGAAAAAAAGTGTTCGATATCGGCGGTTACGCGTATAATGGAAAAATGGTAAACGGAAAATACGACGCGTGCATATACGATTTTGCGTGGGCGTGGGGATACCAGATACTTGAAATATACGACGACAAGGTAAAGACCTATCATGTCAAGCCCGCTATGCACTACGAAGGAACAAACGGAAGCTTTGAAGTAAGTGGAGATACCGTTGAGGACACGACCGAGTTTATTTTAAATAATTGAGAGGATAAAGCTATGTCATCTTACGTAACAAAAAAGACACCCGGAAATACCGAGTGGTTCGTTGCCGACAGATTCGGTATGTTTATACATTGGGGACTTTACGCAATGCCCGCAAGGCACGAATGGATAAAAAGCCGTGAGAGGATCACCGACGAAAAGTACGATAAGTATTTTAAGTATTTCGATCCCGATATGTTCGACGCAAAAGAGTGGGCAAAAAAGGCAAAGGCTGCGGGAATGAAATATGCTGTCTTTACCACAAAGCACCATGAAGGCTTTTGTATGTTTGATAGTAAATATACTGACTATAAATGCACAAACACACCCGCAGGACGCGATCTTGTCCGTGAGTACGTTGATGCATTCAGAGCCGAAGGACTCAAGGTCGGTTTCTATTATTCGCTCATAGATTGGCATCATCCGGATTTTACGGTGGATGTGATACACCCGAGAAGACACGATCCCGATGCCGAAAAGCTCAACGAGGGCAGGGATATGAAGCGGTACTGTCAGTATATGAGAGATCAGGTCACGGAGCTTCTCACAAATTACGGTAAAATAGATATACTCTGGTTTGATTTTTCATACTCCGAGCAGAGATCGTCCGACGGCAGATGGGGCGGCAAGGGCAAGGACGATTGGGAAGCGGAAAAGCTTATAGCTCTTGCAAGATCGATAAATCCCGAAATAATTATAGACAACAGGGCAGAGATAGAGCAGGACCTCTGGACTCCCGAGCAGTATCAGCTCAATGAATGGCCAAGACACAAGGAGACAGGTGAGCTTGTTGTATGGGAGGCGTGTCAGACGTTTTCCGGCTCGTGGGGATACTACAGAGATGAGCAAACGTGGAAATCACCCGAAATGCTCATCGCGATGCTTATAAAAACTGTTTCACTCGGCGGAAACCTGCTTATGAATGTAGGACCGACGTCAAGAGGATATTTTGACGACAGAGCGAACGCGGCACTTGACGTTTTCGCAAATTGGATGAAATATAACAGCCGTTCGATATATAACTGTACGATGGCAGAGCCGGAATTCAAAGCACCCGAAGGCTGTAGGTTTACGCAAAGCAACGACGGAAAGAGACTGTACGTGCATCTTCTTGATTATCCGTTTGGCTTCCTTGAGCTTAAGGGTTTTGCCGGTAAGGTCGATTATGCACAGTTCCTTCACGACGGCAGCGAGCTGCTTATGAAGGAGAAAAGCTCGGGACATTTCAGCGAAGGACAGACAGAAGGAGACGATCTCCTGTTTATAACTCTCCCCGTAGTAAAGCCGAACGTAACAGTTCCCGTTATAGAGCTGTTTTTGAAGTAAAAAAAGCACCCCTTGGCGTGCCTGCGATAAAGCAGGTACGTCAATCTTTTTACACCAAAAACTATTAAAATGCATCTTATCCTCGTATATTTGCAAGACAAGAAAAAACGCTTGATTTTTGTTTTTAAGTCTTGTATAATAAAGCTACAACAAAGGAAGGGAGATGTTTTTTTGAAGGTTACAATTATTGAAGACCCCAATATAAAGGAAACTGAAATATCTATCGTTTGCGCAAAAATGACAAACGAGATCAATGATATTGTTTCAAAGATATCAGCCGTTGGATTGACTGTTGCGGGAAAAAAAGAAGAAGAAACGTTTTTAATACCTATAAAAGAAATTTTTTATTTTGAATCGGTTGATGGAAGTATATTTTTCTATACGAAAAACGAAACCTATGAATCAACAGCAAAGCTTTATAAGATCGAAGAAAACTTAAAAAATCTGCAATTTGCTCGGATATCCAAAACAGTGATTGCAAATTTAGACAAAATGTTGAGCATTAAAAAATCAGAAAACAGTCGCCTTGTGGCAACCCTTGTTAACAAAGAAAAACTTGTTGTTTCAAGGCAATACGTATCAGAAATCAAGAAAAAATTGGGGGTGTAAATATGTTTAGAAATTGTTGGCGTTCTTTTATGTACAGTATGGGACTTGTAGCGATTATTTTTATTATATTCTCACTTGTTTTCCCCGAAAGTATTAGAATTAAACATCTTTATCATATGGTATGCATACTTATTCCCTCGCATTTGTTTTCATTTTTTACATTTGAGCTTAAGCTTTTCTCCAAACATATTTGGATAAGACGTACGATAGTAATAGCATTCAGCCTTTTAGTCGTGTTTGTAAGCGAATATATATTTGGAAGCATTCGCTTTGAGCTTAAGAGTTTGATTGTTTATTGTATCGCAGCATTGATTTGTACTATGGTTATTGTATTTGCATATTATGTTGCGGATAAGATCGAACAGCGGAATCTAAATTTGATCAATCAAAAGCTTAGTGAGAAGAATATAGAATAAAAAATTTGCCCCGCTATCGCGGGGCTTTGCTTTTGTATCCACAAAAGCAGTGTTTGTCAAGAAAAGTAGACGAACTGCAAGTCCGCATTATTTTAAGGTAACGCCCCACGTCAGACTCGCCGTTTTTACCTTCCGAGACAGCACTATAAACTGCTTTTACAAAACAAAAAAGACCCGTACTTACACACACGGATCACGGGGAAACACCAAAAAGCGAACGGCGATGTATAAGTACGAGTCTATAAGCTCGTTTCGATAAAAGAATGCAAGCGCATTCAATGCCGGTTTAGTGGCTGATGGCGTCGGATTTCTTGTGAAATAGATTACTGATCAACGGCTAATGATGCCGCGCGTTCTGTCTTGTTTGCCAAGCGGCGCGAGGTTCGTTCTCCACCGCAAGTATTCACGCGAAATATATCTTATTCAGTTGTATAGAACTCAATTTGGGTGGCAATACTAATAATGGGAAAGTATGCCTATTTAAAAATAGAGTATTATATTATATCACAAATAGACGAAATTGTCAGTATGTTTTGTAAAAATATTCTTTAGAAAAAGCGGTAGGCAGAAAAATCTGCTCACCGCTTAGAGTTATAAGGAGGCTGCACTTACAGTCTCGATGTTTGTTAGATTTTCTTCTTTTTGTCGATGATAAAGTAGA
>JAZODV010000185.1:0-7360 GCA_045597185.1 Eubacteriales bacterium | reverse complement strand
TTCCGTTTATGAGTTGTATTTATCCTATATCAAAATCGTACAAGAATAACAAAAACGTATGCTCATAAAGAGCATACGTTTTGCTTTAGAGTATTTATCAGCAGAAAGTGTTTCTGTAACACTCAATAGCTTCCTTTATAATATTTACTGCGGCTTCCTGACCGAAGAGCGACTGAACGTCTGTTGTCTTGTTTTCAAGCTGCTTGTATACCGTGAAGAAATGCATGATTTCATCGAATACATGAGTTGGAAGCTCACTAACATCTTTTATGTAGTTATAGTTAGGATCCGAGAAGGGAACTGCAATAATTTTGTCGTCCAGCTTTCCGCTGTCTATCATTCGCATACTTCCGATAGGGTATGCGTCGATAAGTGTCATAGGATGAACGGGAACAGAACATATTACGAGAACGTCAAGTGGGTCTCCGTCATCGGCAAAAGTACGCGGAATAAATCCGTAGTTCTGCGGATAGTGAGTTGCGGTATAAAGTATGCGGTCAAGCATAAGCATACCGGTATTTTTGTCAAGCTCGTATTTACAGTTGCTTCCTTTAGGAATTTCTATAAGTGCGGAAAATTTTGTGGGGGATATGCGCTGAGGCGAAATGTCATGCCAAATGTTCATCTTTAAGCTCCTTGTTTATTTTATAAATTCAAATTCAAAATCGTAAATATTTACCGTACAACCGTCGGTGCAGCCTCTGTCTTCAAGCATTTGTATAACTCCTGCTTTTTGAATGACGCGCTGGAAGAATGAAAGGGATTCATAATCCTCAAAATTGACCTGTCCCATAAGATTGACGAGCCACTCTCCTTCAACGTAGAACGTATCGTTTTCACGTCTGATGGTGGTCTTGCGTTCTCCGTCGTTTTTGGCGTATTCATCCTCGGGCGATATCTCGCTTTCGTAAACCGTGAGAGGCGGCAGAAGCGTGAGCCTTTCCGACACGAGCTGAACCATACGGTTAAGACCTTCACCGGTTGCCGCGGATACGTATATGAGCTCCCACTCGTTTGAATCAACGTATTCTTCAAATTCGGAATAGTCGTGATCCTCAGGAAGAAGATCCGTCTTGTTCGCAACGATTATCTGAGGCCTTGACGCAAGCTCTTCACTGTGCTTTTTGAGCTCTTCGTTTATTTTCTTTATATCATCAATCGGGTCTCTTCCTTCGCTTCCCGCAACGTCAACGACGTGAAGCAGAAGTCTGCAACGCTCAACGTGTCGAAGAAATGCGTGACCGAGACCTGCGCCTTCAGCCGCGCCTTCGATAAGTCCCGGAATATCTGCGGCAACAAAGCCCTTTTCGTCACCGGTCTTGACAACACCGAGGTTAGGAGAAAGCGTTGTGAAGTGATAATTTGCGATAGTCGGTTTAGCCGCTGATATTCTTGAAAGAATAGAAGATTTACCAACGTTGGGGAATCCTATAAGCCCAACGTCTGCAAGCATTTTAAGCTCGAGCTGAAGTTCGCGTTCCTCACCTTTTGTTCCTTGCTTTGCAAACATGGGAACCTGACGTGTGGGTGTAGCGAAATGTCTGTTACCCCAACCGCCGCGACCGCCCTTGCAGCATATAAAAGGTTTATCGTCCGACATATCCTTTATGATCTTGCCTGTGGCGGCATCTTTTATAAGAGTTCCTGCGGGGACTTTTATTATAAGGTCTTTTCCGTTTGCTCCGTGGAACTTGCCGCCAGAACCGGACTGGCCGGGCTCCGCGACAAATTTACGCTTGTAACGGAAGGAAAGAAGAGTGTTGCTTCCTTCGTCTACCTCAAAAACGATATTACCGCCGCGACCGCCGTCTCCGCCGTCAGGACCGCCGTGATTTACGTATTTTTCACGTCTAAAGGAAACGGCACCGTTACCGCCGTCACCTGCGCGAACGTATATTTTTACTATATCTATAAACATTTTTAATCCTCCTTTATAAAGGAATTTATGCTTCGTCGCCTTTCATTCTTATGATGATCTTTATAGGAGTACCGACAAACCCAAACGTGGATCTCAAGCAATTCTCGATATATCTCTGATAAGAAAAATGGAAAAGCTCTGCATTATTGCAGAAAATTACGAAGGTGGGGGGAGCGATGCCGATCTGCGTCATATAATATATCTTCAGACGCTTGCCCTTGTCTGTAGGTGGCTGTGTTCTTGTAGTGGCTTCGGAAAGCACGTCGTTGAGCATACCTGTTGTTATTCGTGTGACCGACTGACCGTAAACGTAATTTATTTGTTCAAACAGCTTTACGATACGCTGACCTGTTTTTGCAGAAACGAACATTATAGGAGCATACGTCATATATGACAGCGCAACACGTATCTTATCGGTAAATTCCTTGACGGTGCTGTTATCTTTTTCGACGGTATCCCACTTGTTGACAACGATTATCGTAGGCTTTCCTGCTTCGTGAGCGATACCTGCTATTTTTTCGTCCTGCTCGGTGATTCCTGTACCCGCGTCAATCATAAGCAGACATACATCAGCTCGTTCAACCGCGGTGTGAGCGCGAAGAACAGAATATTTTTCGATACTGTCGTTTATCTTCGCCTGACGTCTGATACCTGCGGTGTCAATAAACGTATATTTACCGAATTCATTTTCAACGTAGGTGTCGATAGCGTCGCGCGTAGTTCCCGCAATGTCGGAAACGATAAGTCTCTCCTCACCGAGAATTCGATTGATTATAGAGGATTTTCCTGCGTTGGGCTTTCCGATAACCGCTACCTTTATGGTTTCGTCTTTTTCTTCTTCTTCACTTTCGGGAGGAAGCTTTGCCACGATCTCGTCAAGAAGATCGCCCGTTCCGCTTCCGTGAAGGGAAGAGACTGCTATAGGGTCGGTGTCAAGTCCAAGCTCGTAAAATTCATAGAATCCGAGCGGTGCTTTTCCGACACCGTCACATTTATTGACGCAAATAATTATCGGCTTACCTGATTTTTTGAGAAAAACAGCGATGTCGCGGTCATCGGCAACAAGACCCGCCTTAACGTCGGTCATAAATACGATAACGTCAGCCGTATCAATAGCGATTTCCGCCTGAACCTTCATCTGCGCAAGAATGATGTCGTCGGTCTTAGGCTCAATACCGCCGGTATCAATAACGATAAACTGTCTGCCGTTCCAATCGGTTTCACCGTATATGCGGTCGCGTGTTACGCCGGGAGTGTCCTCTACTATTGCGCGACGCTCACCGATAAGTTTATTAAAAAGTGTACTTTTTCCAACGTTAGGTCGTCCAACGATGGCGACAATTGGTTTAGACATTAAAATCAGTCCTTTCTGTGTTGTGATATCCAAGAAGCTTTTGAAGAAGCTCTGCGCCGTCTTCGTTACAGGGTGTGATCTTTATGTTAAGCATATTTGAAAGCTGCTCGAGCGTTATATCGTCAAGAAATATCTTTTCGTCGGCTCTGAGTGCGTTTGCCGGAATAAGCAGCTCGTCTCCCAAAGGCTTGTCTTTCAGCTGTTTATAAATGTCTCCTGCCGTTAAAAGACCCGAAACGGTTACGCTTTCACCGTAAAAATTGTTGATTATTTTGTACGTGTTAACTTTAATATCTGAAATCGAGCAAAGCTTATCGCAAAGCTTTTTTATCATAGGATACGCCGACGCTCCTGTGGCAACCGAAACTGTGCGAGGGTGGGGAAGTGACAGCTCTTTTTCGGAATATTCAAATTCATCGGTAAATTCGTTTTCAAAAGAACGCAGCATACCAACACCGTTCTCAATTTGTGAATAATCCTCGTAATAACTTTCATCGGGGATATCAATGCCTGCATTCAGATAAAATTCGTCCGAACAGAAGAAAATACGCGAGCCGTAGTCGTCAATACATTTATCACCGAATTTATTTACTTGTTCAATAACACTTGCGGCTTCTTCCTTTGAAAATAAAGACAGGGGATAGAGCCCGTCACGGTGCTTTGTAAGTCCTGCCGGTACTATCGAAACGCTTGTAAGGCTCGGAACGTACTTCAAAAGGTCGGTCATAGTGCGGTCAAGCGCCGCACCGTCATTAAGTCCTTTGCAAAGAACTATCTGCGCGTTAAGCTCAAGTCCCGCATCGGCAAATCTTTTAAGGTATGCTAAGACCTCACCCGCACGCTTATTTTTCATCATTTTTTGGCGAAGCTCGGGGTCTGTTGTGTGAACAGAAACACGTACGGGAGAAATTCGCATTTTTACAATGCGCTCTACATCCTTGTCAAACAGATTTGTGAGCGTTATATAATTTCCGTGAAGAAATGAAAGCCTTGAATCATCGTCTTTGAAGTATATGGTTTCACGCATACCTTTTGGATTTTGGTCGATGAAGCAAAATACACATTTATTCGTGCAACGCTTCTTTTTATCCATAAGAGGCGTATCAAATTCAAGTCCGATATCGGAATACGGAGGCTTAACTATAACAGCTTCAATATTTGTTCCGTCACGAAGAAGAGAAAGGATGATTTTACGTTCGGTCAGATAAAATCTGTAATCAAGAACGTCGTTTATCTCGTGACCGTTTATCGAGATCAAAACGTCGTCGGATTTAATCCCGGCATTTTGTGCAAGAGAACCGTTTTCAATATTTTTTATGATAACCATTCAATACGAGCCTCCTTTCGAAAAAATTACAGTGAATTTTGTTTCGAACAAATTATAATATATTATTATATCATATTTGTTTAGTTGTGTCAATCGTAATTTTACCCGTGAAATAACCAAAAATCAAAAGGAGAGAGCAGCACGTTTTGTCCGAAACAACTTTCAACAAAATGCCCGCTTTTGCTGATAGGTTCGGGCGCGGACAATTTGACCGAGGCGATTTTCGGCTTTCATCACTCGCAGATCGTTGCGGCGACCTGTGGGCGGTCGCCCAGATGCACTACTCGGTCAAATTGAACTTCCGACCGAGCGTCCGAAGCTTTCAGCAAAAGGCACATTTTGTTGACGCAGTCGCCGCTGTTGAAATCGGCGCACATGTGCGGGCACGTGTGCCGATTGCGGCGCAAGTGTAAAGATTTTTGCAGACGCGCGCGCTTTTAGCTCTCAAACCTCTTGACAAATCAAAATTTCCGTGGTACAATGCTATCAGAGGCGACAGGGAGCACAACTGTCAACCTCTTCGCATAAGTCCACAGCCGCTTGACTGTCTCGGTCGACTTCGGCTCGAAGAGGAAATGAGAGCTAAAAGCACGTACATGGGTTTACCCGTGATACGTGCTTTTTGCGTCCGTTCCCTAGAGCCTCTGCTCCCCGAAGATTCGGGGCGGGGGGGCTGATGGGAAGGGGAAATCAGCGGAGCTGACCCCAGAGCCGCAGACGCGCGGTCGTGTCGCCGTCCGTCGTGCCGTTTCGGTACGTCGGCCGCGGCGGCGCTTAGCGCGGCAAGGCGCGGGGCCAGCGCAGCGCGACACACCGCAGGCTTCACTGTCACAGTTCAGGCGATGCTGCCAAGGGCGGCGGGGCGCCGCGTCAGCGGCGGTGGCGCGAACCGAGCGAGACAGCGCAGCGCATCTCGAGCGAGGCGCTGGGCGGGCTTTTACAAGCGGCGCGCCGCGCGAATCACGCGAGACAAAGCGCGGCAGGCGGCAACGTCCGCCAGCGCGAAGCGCACGAGCGAACGCGAGAGCCGCGCGCGCTTCTTTACGCCTGACGTCAATCCAAGTTTTTGATGCTTACGGTCAAGCAAATTCTATTACTTGATTTATAGGACAGTATTACATCAAATGACCTCTTTTTCGTTGCCTCAAAACTTAACAAAATTTTGCGCTCGCGCAAAGTACATTCCTCAGCCTGACGGCTCTTTAAGACTCGCAATGGTACAATCGTTTTCACGACCGAATTTTCGTCCTTCCGGCTGGGAAGATCGGAAAAAACCGCCTCAGTATATCGACGAGCTGTATGATAACCTTGAGGAAACCGCAGACCGCGAACACGTCGGCGCCGCCGACGACATCGAGCGCACAACGCGCCGCGCAAAAATCAACGCTTTTGACATCATCCAATGCAACCCTGATTTAGATACATTCTGCACCTTCACGTACGCACCCGACACGGTCGCCGACAAATCATCGTATGAGGACTGCTACGCAAAGCTTGCCCCTTGGCTTTCAAATCGAGTGCAGCGCACCGATTTGAAATACGTTCTTGTGCCTGAAAGGCACAAAAGCGGCGACATTCATTTTCATGCGATAATGAATTCTGCCGCGCTTCATCTAAGCGAAGCACGTTCCCCGAAAACAGGACGGCTGCTTAAGAATCACGGACGTCAGGTCTACAACGTTTCCGACTGGAAAAACGGATTTACAACAGCCGAGATCATCGGCGGCACGCTCGATGACCGCGACGCTGTTGCAAAATACGTTTTCAAATACATGGGCAAGCAGCTCGGCGCGAAAATCGGCGGCAGATATGCCCTGATTGGCGGCAAGCTCTTGCGACCGATATATCAGTACGGCGACACCGCCGAGGAATTCCTCGACGGTCGCGACGTCAAATATGACCGCGAGGTGCATATCGGCGAAGGCTTGGCTTACAAGGAATACAGCCTCGTTTAATTCGGAAATCCGAAGTATTTTGACACTTTCGCGATTGTTAAATGAGAACGATTTTTCTTGACGAAGAGCAGGTTTCGGCGATTGCTGAAAACCTGCCTTTGTCGTCATGGCTGCCGCTCTGGATCGCGGCAGAAACGGGTCTCCGCATCGGAGACGTCGTTTCGCTCCGGCGCGATCAGATCGAGCATTTGACCATAAGATACACGGCGCAGAAAACAGGTAAGGACGGTGAAGCGCAGATCTCCGCGAAGCTCGCGGCCGCGCTTTCCGATTACGTCGCGTCTTGCAAGCGCTCGCGGTGGCTTTTTCCGTCTCCGAAGGACAGGAAAAAGCACCTTACGCGCCAAGCGTGCTGGTACCGCGTGAAAAAAGCTTGCAAGGGCGCAGGAATCGACCCCGAAGGCGTCGCGCCGCACAGCTTCAGAAAGCATTTTGCTGTCGAGCTTTACCGCGAAAGCGGTTTCAAAGCGGTGCAAAATGCTCTGCAGCATGACCGAGCGACCACGACGGAGATTTACGCGCTCTCGGACTTTTCGACAGGAAAGAACGCCGAAAAACCGCTTTTGCGGAAGGATTTGCAGATGATAATCAACAAATGCGTCGAAGCAGTTTTGTTGAGTTTTGACAAAAAATCACACTAAGCGGCAGAAATGCCGCTTTTTCTGTTGACAAAGCTCCGCTTTTGGTGTATTTTTGAATAGAAAGGGCTGTCCTTTCATGCTTGACAAATTCATTAACGGATAGGCGTCAAAAAGCTCAAAACTCGATTTTTGAGCCTTGCAGCCGTCAACGCTCGGCGACAGCTG
>JAZODV010000184.1:0-6209 GCA_045597185.1 Eubacteriales bacterium | reverse complement strand
TGCAGAAACTATATTCGTGTGGATTCTGCTCATAATACGATCTTTGAATACAAGCAGGAAACACCGTGTGACTTTTTCTATCTCAGGGTTGAGCTTGAGGATGGCAGATTCGGTTGGACAAGTCCTATATGGGTTGAAGGCGAAACAGAACAATAAATCGAAAATTTTGTTATACAAACGGTATAATAATTGTTGATTGTTTAATGAAAAGAAAAATGCGGAGATTTCAAGAGATTTCTCCGCGTTTTTTTGTTTGAAATTATATTTACTTTCGAATCATAGACTCTAAATGCGGTTGACATATTTAATGATTTGTGATACAATAAAATTGAGTATTTATCTACAAAGGAATTTAAAATGGAACAGAAAACAAATCGAAAAAATATATTGATCATGAGCCTTATATGGATACTCGAAGGTGTGCTTGTCGGATTTGGCGCGATACTTCCGGGTATCAGCGGTGGAACGCTTTGCGTCGTCTTTGGAATGTATCGACCTATTATTGAAATTTTATCTGATTTTAAAAATGGGATTAAAAGGCATTGGCTTATGCTCGGGGTTTTCCTTTGCGGTGTGGCTGTCGGATTTGTAGGTCTTTCGGGGATTACGGCATGGCTGCTCGAAAAAAACACAGTGCTTGTGACCTGCGCGTTCGTTGGCTTTATTATGGGAACTTTTCCTGAGCTATGGCAGGATGCGGGAGAGCAGAAGAGAACAAAGGGGTCTTTTATTTCTCTCGGTGTATGCTTTGCGGTAATGATAGGTATTCTTTCACTGCTTAAAACGCAGATATCCATCGAAATTGCTCCGGGATTTATCGGATATATTCTTTGCGGAATATTCTGGGGGTTAAGCTTTATCGTTCCGGGCCTCAGCTCTTCATCGTTGCTTTTGTTCTTCGGCTTATATCAGCCTATGCTTGACGGTATAAAAACTATTGATTTCCGTGTGCTTATTCCAATGGCTATAGGAATGGGCGCTTGCGTATTGCTTCTTTCCAAAGCGGTAGGATTTGCGTACAAAAAGCAGTATTCTATAGTGTCACACTGTGTTCTCGGAATAGTTGCGGCAACTGCAATTATGATCCTTCCTTTCGGAAAGGCTTCTGTCGGGGCGTGGGTCGTCAGAATTCTTTTTGTTCTCGGCGGGGGAGTGATTTCTTTCATTTTTACCCGCATTTGTGGTAAACTCAAAGCCAAGTATGCCGAAAAAAAAGATTAAAATAAGTATTATACATGGAAAGGAATATAATAAAAAAATATTTTTACTAAGGAGAAAACGAATGAAAAAGCTGAAACTCTTATTGTTGCTGTTACTTGTTTGCGTATTTGCAATTTCGGCTTGCGGTAAAGACGGTGAAGAAAAGTCAAGTGGTGCGGACAGTACAACAAATGCACCTGTTAACGATTCCACTGTGGAAACAATTGACAGCTCAATGCCGAGTGACGATACGTCAGGTGATACGGACAGTACAACAAATGTACCTGTTAACGATTCCACTGTGGAATCTGCTGACAGTTCGGAACCGAGTGACGACACCTCAAAGGACAGTTCACAACCGAGTGACGGCACGACTATTGGCAACGGACTTACAGATGATAACTTCCCGGAAGATTCCGCTAATGACATATTTTAATTGGGGAGGATAAAGTATTTTGAGAAAATTATCTTTAATAATGGCTGTTATGATGGCAATAACTTCTGCTTTTGCGACTTTTTCGTTCAACGTATTTGCGTCAGGAGATAATGAAGCACTTGTAATTGAAACAAACACAGAATACGCAACGCTTGAAGCCGCGCTTGACGCTGTCGCGTCGGGACAGACAATAAAGCTTTTAGTGGATGTTAACATTGAATCAACAAGTGGTATAATAATTAATTCAAATAAAAATATCACCGTGGACGGCGACGGACACACTATTACAAGCACGATAAGCAAGGACAACCGTGCGACGTTTTACGTTCAATCGGGAAGCCTTACTCTCAAAAATCTTAAAATGGACGTTACTCTAACGCACAGTGGCGCGTGGGGGGCTGTTATATCAAGAAACGCTGGTACCGTGATAACCTTCGATGGCTGTGATATTAGAGTTGACGGAACAGGCGGAGAAAGCGCCATAGGTGTAAACACCAACGGAAAGGTAGTTATAAAAAACTCCGAAATAAGATGTAAGTTTCCTGTTTTCCTCGATTATGCGGGTAACGCTGTGTTCGAAGCCGAAAATTCAAGCGCAAAAGCTACGTCTTTAGGAAAAAATGTTTCGAGCGTTAGCGGACTGTCGTTTATACAGTCTTCAACGCCTATGGAGGATGACCCCACACAGATCGAGACCGCCAAGATCGGTTCTAACATATATTACAGTCTTCCCGAAGCGTTTGCTGCGGCGAAGGACGGAGACACGATAAAGCTTCTTACCGATATAGATGTCACGGCAACAGGCTCTGCAGGCAGAATAAAATGCTGTGCCGGCGGTATAGATCTGACACTTGACGGTAACGGAAAAACTGTTACGGGCGTTGCCGACGTAACGCTTGCCATACACTATGAAGCAGGTGCTTACGAGGATAACGGCGGTGCGCTCAATCTTACAATAAAAAATCTTACTATTGATAACAAGGTAAATAATTCTTCAAGCACGGGAACGGCGCTTCAGGTAAATACATCGACAAACGTAACTCTTGTTGATACCACCGTTACCTCGGGTGCGAGTCAGTATGCATCGGTCATTGTTCAGGCTTCGGGCAGGCTGATACTTGCAGATGGTTCAAAGATAGCTCCGAGAGAGGGATGTGCGCTTATGCTCAACGGAGCGAATGCAGGTACAGATATATACGGCGGAGCTATTGAGGCTGACAGCATTGTATATACGAGAAACGCAGCGGCGCAGATGAATGTCTGTCAGGAAGCCGAGATAGTTGCGAAAAAAGAGTTCGTTTCTTCAAAATCAACGAAAGGTATGATCCTCAATATTCTCGGAGGACACATCAAAAGTGAAAACTCCGATAGCGGAGCTATCACGATACCAAACGACACCGACTACAAGGTAAATATTCTCGGAGGACATATCGAGGGCGGCAAAGAGCTGCTTACTAATAAAGCGAACGCCACCGCAGGAATTGCTTATCCTTCGGGTAAAAATTACGTAGATTACAATATGACGGTAAGCAAGGAGCCTAACATACGCTTTGCGAAGAATTCCTGCGGTCTGCGCTTTGAGACCCTGATACCCGCGGAGCTTATAAAGCTTATCGAGTCTGTCAAGGACAGCGGAACGGAGCTTGGCTTCGGAACGGTAATAACGCCCGCTGACAGTCTGAAGGTAACCAATGGAATATTTGATATATCGGTTCTTGGCTCAGCAGACATCAAGGGAACCAATTATATTCGTATAGCAGCTAAAAACGGAATAGAAAAGGCGGCTGACGGAAGCGTAACGATTCGAGCGTCTCTTGTAAATCTTAAAACCGAAAACTATAACAGAGATTTTGCCGCGGCAGGCTTTATATCATTCGTAATGGACGGAACGATGATGTACGTATATTCCGACGTGGGTATACAAAACGCCGTAGACTCGGCGAGAGCTATTGCAGATACGCAGGGAGTTGACGACGAGAGAATGAAGATACTTGAAAATTACGCAAACGGTGTACTTAATCACGACCCGAGCGCTATAGGCGGAGACACGGCACCTCTGACTGAGATAACAAAGGACGTTCTGACAAATACAGATACTGTTTTCAAGACCGTTGGAAGAACCTACACAAGAAACGGCGGACTCGCCTGTGATTTCTCTTGTACCGGTATTGAGTTCAATGCGTACTGTGAGGGAGACATTTATCTAAACGTAAGAACGACCGCGCAAGCATACCTTACTGTCTATATCGACGGTGTTCGTTCGGAAGAAAGGATCAGCGTAACAGCCTCAGAGCCTTGGGTCAGAGTTGCATACGACCTTGACCGAGGAGAGCATACGGTCATGATAGTAAAGCAGAGCCAATTCAACATGGCGACGCTGATACTCGATCAGGTTAAAATTTCGGGCGAATTCAAGGATAAGCCCGCAGACAGAGAGTTGTTCCTTGAGTTTTACGGTGACAGTATTCTCAACGGTTCAAACGTATACGGCGGAGGAACCAGCGTAAAGACCTCCGACGCGACCTACGGATTTGGTTGGATAGCCTCGCAAGCTCTCGGTGCCGATTGTAATATAATCGGTCACGGCGGTCTTGGTGTCGTAAAGTCAAAGAATGCGTACAATATGGTAGACCTTTACAAGCTTGCGGGAAGCGCGAGACTTACGGATGTTCCCGAATACGATTTTGCGCGTACACCGGATGCTGTGATTATCGAGCTTGGTATAAACGATTACGTAAACGGAGGCCTAAAAAACGACCCCGATACTTATGCCGAAGGTGTCAGAACGCTTATTGCAAATCTCCGCGCGAAATACGGAAAGGACGTCCCGATAGTATGGATGTACGGTTACCGTTCCGACGCAAAGGATTTCTGGACAACGACCAAGGCGACTCTTGACTCGATCATAGCGGAGGGAGACGGAAATATACATTATTGCAAAGTATCGACACATGCGGCTGTCAATGACAACTATCATCCCGATGTCAACACAGCCAAAATTATTGGCAAAGATGTTGCAGTATTCCTTAAGGATCTGCTGAATATAAGCTAACCGATATGAATAAATCTTAAATTTTAATTTTTCAAAATTTTTGCTGCCGATACGTCGGTGGAAGGGAGATCGATATGAAAAAACATATTATTCGCAACTTGATCGTATGCGTGCTACTTGCCGCAATGCTTTTGCCTGTTGTTGGCTGTACTTCACCAGACGGTGACTCTACCACCGGCGCTCCTGTCGACTCAACGCTTCCGACAGACACGACTAATACTTCCGAATCGGAAGTAACCACAGAGCCGGACGAGACCACAGAGATGCTCGCCGATCCAATAGACCCCTCTACCTTTAACGAGCCATCCATTTCGTATGTGTGTGATGACGGTTCGGTTCTCAGTACGTACGTAAGAAAGGATAAAGATGATTTTGAGGGCGTATGCTCATACTATATCCATCAGGGATACGAGCGCTATATGTCTACCGATATGGGAGGAAACCTTGCCGCGACCTACGTAAAGGGCAGCGCAATGGCTCATATTTATTGGCATCCGAAAAGAAAAGAACTTAATGTCGTTCTGTCAGATACCGCGGGCGCGACTCTGCCTGCCGCAGAGCCTGAAGTTACCGACGGAGATTATGAGTGCAGTGTAGTACAGCTTCAAGATACTGCTCACAACAACGGTATGGGATATATTATTCAGCTCAAGGACGGCTCGTATATTGTATACGACGGTTCCTATGAAACACAGCTGAATGCGATAACTTCGTATTTGAAAAAGAATTACAAGGGAGAAGGGCTTCCCACCGTTCGAGCTTGGGTCATTACTCACTCTCATGTAGACCATTTTCCTGCGTTTTCGGCGTTTTGCAAAAAGAATGCAGTAGATCCTATAGCAAACGTGGAGACCGTTATTGCCGCAGGTCTTAATGAAGACGTATTTGTAATACCGGAAGGAAGAGAATCGGATCGGTATCTTTCCTCAAAGAGCTTTACCGATGACGTTGCGTTACTTAACGGCGGTACCGGTGCTAAGATCGTATTTGCTCATACGGGAATGAAATTCAAGTTCTGTAATCTTGAAATGGAGATACTGTACGCGCCCGAAAGCTTCTATAAGAAGACAACTGTTAACATCGGAATGAATGCGGCGAGTATTGTTAGCCGTCTCTATGATGACAATTACTCCGCGCTTTTCCTTGGAGACGTGACATTTGATGGCTCGGACGTTATGGAACAGCTTTACGGTAAATATCTGAAGAGCGATATGTGCCAGGCATCGCACCACGGTGTTGAGAACGTAAGGCTTTCGTTCTATGAATTAGTGCAGGCGCAGATACTGTTCTATCCCTGTAACAAGGCGCTTTATGAAAGCACCCGACATATAGACGTAAGGAAGGCTCTTGAGCAGAGAAGCTACACGAAGGAAATACTGATACAGAGTCTGAATCAGTATGTGCGTAAATGGGGAACGGTCTTTGCCGATGATGCCCCTCTTTCAAAGCCCGATTACAAGTAAGAAACAAGCCAAAATGCGGTCGTATCAAACGAGATTTGATACGACCGCATTCTTACGT
>JAZODV010000183.1:0-11048 GCA_045597185.1 Eubacteriales bacterium | reverse complement strand
CGCTATACAAAAAGGCTACGATATGGTCTTCGTTGATACCGCAGGTCGTCTGCACATTGACGAAGAGCTTATGGATGAGCTTAAAGCCATAAAAGCAAAAGTCGAGCCGTCAGAAATTCTTCTCACTATCGACGCTATGATAGGTCAGGATGCCGTAACGGTCGCGCAGACCTTCAACGATCTTCTTGACATCACGGGCGTAATTCTCACAAAGCTTGACGGTGACACACGAGGCGGTGCGGCATTGTCAGTCAGATATATCACGGGTAAACCGATCAAATTCGTCGGTACGGGTGAAAAGCTTGACACGATCGAGCCCTTCCATCCCGACCGTATGGCATCGCGCATACTTGGAATGGGTGACGTTCTCTCTCTTATCGAAAAAGCCGAGCAGGCATTCGACGAAAAGAAAGCCGCTGAGCTTGAAGAAAAGCTTCGTAAATCGACTTTCACGCTTGACGATTATCTTGAGCAGTTCCAGCAGGTCAAAAACATGGGCAGTGTTGATCAGCTTATGGCAATGATGCCCGGTGTCAAGCCCGGCGCACTCAAGGACGCTCAGATCGACGAAAAGGCTCTTGGGAGAACCGAGGCAATAATCCTTTCCATGACAAAAAAGGAACGCGAAAAGCCCGAAATACTCAATGCATCTCGCAAACGCAGAATTGCCGCGGGTTCGGGAACGTCTGTTGAGGAGGTCAATAAACTACTTCGTCAGTTCGAGCAGATAAAAGCACTTATGAAGCAGTTCTCCGGTAAAAACGGTATGAAAAAGCTTGGGAAGATGAAGCTTCCTTTCTAAATCAAGTAAATATATAAAAAATATATTAAAAAACAAATTCATTTTGGAGGAAATCAAAAATGGCAGTAAAAATCAGACTCAGAAGAATGGGTGCAACAAAGTCTCCCTTCTACCGCGTTGTCGTTGCAGACAGCCGCTCTCCCCGTGACGGAAGATTCATCGAAGAGATCGGTTACTACAACCCTCTTACCACTCCCGCTGACATCAAGATCGACAGCGAGAAGGCTAAAAAGTGGATCTCCAACGGTGCACAGCCTACTGAAACTGTTAGAGCTCTGCTCAAGAAGAACGGTATCATTGACTGATAAATCGGAGTTGTTCCAATGACAAACTTAAAAGAAACGCTCTACAATATCGCTTGCGCGCTTGTTGACACACCCGAAGAGGTCACTGTTATCGAGAACGTTGACGGCGATACAGTCAATCTTGTGCTCAGCGTTGCCGCCGATGACATGGGAATGGTAATCGGTAAACACGGACGAATCGCAAAGGCTATTCGCATGGTCATGAAGGCAGCCGCTAACGCAGACGGCAAAAAAGTAAACGTGGAAATTAAATGAGGTCTCCTCATTTGCCGAAAACGGCAGGATGCATAAGGTGCAAATATAAAGACACCTCGGCAGCCTGCCGTTTTCAGATAATTAATTTATGAATGATCTGATAGAAAAGAAAAATATACTTATAAATACTCTTTTTTTTGAATCACAACGGATAATAAAGGAAACAAATGAATACGTTTCTTCCTTTTCTCCCGATATATTCGGCAGACAAAATCCGCAAAGCTGTGACGAAGAAAATTATTTTAAGCTCTACCGTACGGTTTCTTTGGTGTCCGATATTTTTTCGGATGCGTCTATAAAGCTATTGGAACTTACAGAGACCGCAAAGGATCTCTCAGTACACTCACCCGCACCTGAGCTTAATGCCTTCATCGCAGAAACTAACCAACACTCTCTTCTCTGCTCCGTTGCAAACGAACAGTGTTTCTCTCCCTATTTATGCGGAATATATAACGCTCTTGGCCTTGACTTAGAAAAGCGAGCCGAAATAAACGTAGGTGTGATACGGAACTTAACTCACGGATTTTCTGTGAACCTGAATGAATTTATACACAAATTGGAGGGTCAAAAATGATACAGGCAAAATATTTGTTAGCACTCGACCAAGGGACAACAAGCTCTCGCTGTATTATCTTTTCTCGCGGCGGTGAAATAGTTTCGTCGGCACAAAAAGAATTTACACAGTACTATCCTCATAAGGGCTGGGTCGAGCACGACGCCGAGGAAATACTTGCGACACAGCTTAAGGTGGCAAGAGATGCTATGGCTCTCATCGGTGCAGAGCCTGAGGAGATCGCCGCAATCGGTATAACAAATCAACGCGAAACCGTTATCGTATGCGATAAAGCTACGAGAAAGCCGATCTGCCGCGCTATCGTATGGCAATGCAGACGTACCGCAGAATACTGTGACGATCTCGTATCCCGCGGTCTTACCGACACGATACGCAAAAAGACCGGACTTATTATCGACCCTTATTTTTCCGCAACAAAGCTTCATTGGATACTCGAAAACGTACACGGAGCGAAAGAACGAGCCGAACGCGGTGAGCTTCTTTTCGGTACTGTTGATACGTGGCTCATCTGGAATCTCACAGCCGGAAAGGTTCACGCGACAGACCCGTCTAACGCATCAAGAACGATGCTTTTCAACATCAACACACTTGAATGGGATGACGAGCTTCTTGAGCTTTTCGGTATTCCAAAGGATATGATGCCAAGCGTTATGCCGTCGTCGGGTATTTTGGGCTACACTTCCCTTTTTGGTGGAAATATTGCTATTGCAGGCGTTGCGGGAGACCAGCAGGCAGCTCTTTTCGGTCAGTGCTGTTTTTCTGAGGGCGATGCAAAAAACACCTACGGTACCGGTGGATTTATGCTTATGAATACCGGGGAATCTCCTATATTTTCCGGCAACGGTCTTTTGACCACGGTTGCCTGGCAGGAAGGAAACAAAACGGTTTATGCGCTTGAGGGCTCGACCTTCGTATGCGGCGCGGCTATACAGTGGCTTCGTGATGGGCTTGGACTTATCGAAAGCGCGGCTCAAAGTGAATTTCTTGCGTCTCAGGTTGAGGACAGCGGCGGTATCTATATAGTTCCCGCGTTTGTTGGTCTCGGTGCTCCTTATTGGGATGCCTATGCTCGAGGCGCGATATTCGGTCTTACACGAGGAACGACGAAAAACCATATCGTTCGTGCAACACTTGAATCTATGGCATATCAGACATACGATTTGCTATCCACAATGGAGTCCGATACGGGTCTTGACCTGACATCTCTTAAGGTAGACGGTGGTGCTACCGCAAATGATCTTCTTATGCAAATTCAGGCAGACGTTGCCGATCTGCCTATAGTTCGTCCAAGATGTATTGAAACTACCGCACTTGGTGCCGCAAATCTCGCGGGTCTTGGCGTTGGTTTTTATTCATCAAAAACCGATATTCTCGACTGTTGGCAAAAGGAACGCATTTTTGAGCCGAAGATGGATAAGGACAGCAGAAGCAGACATGTCGATCTGTGGCATAAGGCGGCAAACAGAACTCTTAATTGGATAGAGAAATAAAAAATGAGGGTGAGTCAAATGCAAAAAATGCATTTGACTCACCCTCAACGTTTTTGCTTGACGGTTAAACGCCATCATTTTTGCCTTCATAAAGACAAAAGCGCAAATTCCGAGCGATAAAAAAGTCTAACATCGACTTTTTTACACAGGAGCTTCGTTAATGACTCAGTCCCATTTTTGTTTAAAATCCTAAAGCTTCGTAAACGGTATTTATTATCTGTGCGTGGAGTCGGTTATACATATAAGTACAGCTGCGAACCTCCATTGCGAAGAACAAAGCAATTTGGTTTTTTGGATCTATTAGTGAAAGCGCACCCGCGGCACCGTCCCATCCGAATTCACCGACGGGGCTCTTTGACATAGAAACTACGGGGTCGGTATGAACTCTTCCGCAAAGTCCCCAACCGTATCCGAAAAGACGACCCGCAAAGAAAGTCTTCTTTGTCGTTGCGTCAAGCTGATCGACCTGCATCATGGCTATAGTTTCAGGCTTAAAAATAACCGTTCCGTCGGGTGCTTTTCCACCATTTGCAAGACAGGTCACAAATTTCATATAATCGTTTACCGTCGTGCAGATGCCTGCTCCGCCGCTTTCATATTTGTCCGAAAGCTTATATTCATTTTTATTCTCACGCAACACCGATCTCTCGGTTCCTCTGTCATATACGTACATCTCAGAAAGCCTATGTAGCTGTTCTTCTGTCGGATGGAACGTGGTATCCTTCATTCCAAGCGGTGTAAAGAGCAGCTTATCAAGATATTCAAAGAAGCTCATTCCCGTTACCACCTCGATTATAGCTCCGAGAACATCATGAGAGAGGCTGTAAAGGAATCTTGTCCCGGGCTCGTAATCAAGCGGTGTTCCAACTATTGCGGCAACAAGCTCGCGCGTGGTAGCGTTTTTGTTTTCTCTTGCTTTCAGTAATGACGGAGACAAAAGATTATAGTTAAGTCCGCTTGTCATAGTGAAAAGCTGACGGACCGTCATAAGGTTTTGTGCGGGAACAGGCTCTCCGCCTTTTACTTTTACCAAAATATCCTTGTGTTCGGGAAGATATTTGTATACGGGATCGTCAAGCCCGAGCCTTCCCTCTTCAACAAGCTTGAGTGCCGCCGCGCAGGTTATTGTCTTCGTTATTGAAAACACCCAATACATATCGTTGTCCGATACGGGTCTTGTTTTTTTTGCGTCGGCAAATCCGACCTGTTTTCTGTACACCTCTTTGCCGCCAAGCGTTACAGAAAGATCGCACCCCGGAATTCCTCTGTCCGGAAAAGTTTCAAGAAGCTTATCAAGCAATTGGGTATTCATTTTAAAACCTCCTGCAATATGAACGGTCGTCCTTGACCGATATTTTCATTTTTGTACGTTCTGCTTTTGAGCCGCGTATCTCTATTACGTAGTCAAGCTCAAGACTTCTGTTTTCCTCATTAAGCAGTTTATTTTTTACCTTAAGCGTATTTATACACAGCTCAAACACCATATACGGCGTATTATATGCGGTTATGTGACGTTTTCCCTGCTCATAGACCATTGCAGACGAAACAGCACCGTGACGGATCATGGAAACAAGTTCGGGATTTTTTTCTTCAAAGCTTATTTCAACCCTCGTTTTTTCACCGTCAAAAAGCACGCTGTCGTCATATTCGAGCACGACTCTTCCGTCACGAAAGGCAAGAACACCTTCGGTTCTGAAATCAAACTTTTCGGTCTCGGGATCAAGCTTTACGCTTGCGTCCTTGGTTTCGGCAAAGGCAAGGATCGTATTGCTGTAATCCTCTCGCTCGGTCGTCATATTGATAATTACTCTTTTTTCGATATTCTGCATAATCTACCTATCATCATAATTTTTTATAATTATAAAGCATATTGATGTTTTTGTCAATCACAAATTGGTTTTTGGTCTTTACTTTTAAGTTGTTTTATGCTACAATATAAGCATAATAAAGAAAACGAATGGAGGACACCGTTTTGTCTGATAGAGAAAGATTTGTTGAAATATTCAGAAGCACAGTAAAAAGAGAGGGTGCTGACAAGCTGCTTGAATGGCTTTGCTCTCCCTACTGCGATTTCTTTACCGCGCCAGCAAGCACTCGTTTTCACGGCTCGGTCCCCGGCGGGCTTTGCGCACACTCGCTTAACGTTTACGACTGCTTGTGCGATTATATGAAGAATACCGACCTTGGAAAATCAATGCGTGACCGAGAGGGTAATCCGTACACCGAGGAAAGCTTCGCTATTGCCGCACTTCTTCACGACCTTTGCAAAGTGAATTTCTATAAGGAAACCACAAGAAACGTAAAGAAAAACGGAATTTGGGAAACAGTACCCTACTATTCAATAGAGGACAATCTTCCCTACGGACACGGTGAAAAATCGGTATATATGATATCGGGATATATGAAGCTCACACGCGACGAGGCGTTTGCGATACGTTATCATATGGGCTTTGCTGTCGGTTCGCCCGAGGACAGAGGAACTATCGGAAAAGCACTTGAAATGTTCCCGTTGGCTTATGCTCTTGCTATTTCCGACATGGCGGCTTCCTATTTTAAGGAAGGTATGCCCGTTGATAATTAAGGCGATGAAGGAAAGATATAACGAGCTTATCGCGGCTGCTAAAACGGCAGCAGAAAAAGCGTACGCGCCTTATTCAAATTTCACGGTAGGCGCGGCGTTGCTTACAAAGAGCGGGAAAATATATCACGGCTGCAATATTGAAAATTCTTCGTTTTCCGTTACAAATTGTGCAGAACGCACGGCGCTGTTTTCGGCTGTTTCCGACGGTGAGCGTGAATTTGAAGCTATCGCTATCGTCGGTGGCCAAAACGGAGACCTCTCCGAGCCCTGTTTCCCTTGCGGAGTCTGCAGGCAGGCGCTGTCTGAATTCTGCGACAAGGATATGCATGTCATTATTGCTTACGGTGACAGTTTCAAGGAATATACTCTAAAAGATCTACTTCCCGAAAGCTTTAAGCTTTAAAAGACCTCGCAAGAGGCATTTTCCTTAAATAAGATTTATATTCCGAAAAAAACAAGAGGATGGAACTTAGCGTGATACTCAGCTTGGGGTATCACGCTAAGTTCCATCCTCTTGTTTTTATATTTCTGAAACTATATTCAAAAATTCTTCCCTTGTCAAAAGCAGCCTTGTTGCAGACAGGAGCGCATTCGGAGTCATATCGGGGGGGAGTCCTATTTTTTTTGCGAATTCGTTTCTGCGCTCTCGGCTGTCGGGCTTACCTGTCAGTCCCGCCACGTAAAAATCTGCTTTTGAGAGAGTGTTATCTCTCTCTTTTTCTAACGCCGAGCCGTCCGCATAAGGCAGAAGAAGCTCGTAAAGTATTTTTAAGTCGATCCCTTCAACTCCGAGTGTTCCCTCTTTAGACGGCTCGGCTTTTCTTTTTTCCTTGCCTTCGATTCGCGGCGTATAGACCTGGATCAGCTTTTCCTTCGGTATTGCCGATGAAATATGCGACCGTATGACCTTTCCTGCGCCGTCGCTGTCGGAAAGTACTATTATTCTCGTTTTTTCCGCAAGCGCGCGAAGAAGTGCCATTTTTTCTTGCTTTTTGAAGATCCCGAAGCCGTCCGTCGTAATTATTCTGCCGTTTACGATCGAATCGAGTCTGTCACGGTCGTATTTTCCCTCGACGACTATCGGATACGGTACGTTTAGCTTTTCCATATTATTTGATCATGAAATACGCAAGTACCGCAACACCGAGTATGATGCGGTAGATTCCGAACGACGAGAAGGTATGCTTTTTGACAAATTCCATAAGGAATTTTATCGCTACCATCGAAACGGCAAACGAAACAATACATCCGACGGCAAGGACTATCCATGCGTCAGTGGGCACCGTGACTCCGCTTTCCGATACGTAGTCAAAGAATCCGTATAGCTTCAAAAGGCTTGCTCCTGCCATTGCGGGTATTGCCATAAAGAATGAAAATTCGGCGGCAACACTTCTTGACATTCCCATGAGCATTGAGCCAAGAATCGTCGAGCCCGAACGTGACGTTCCCGGAATTATCGCCAGCATCTGAAATACGCCTATCATAAACGCATTTTTATACGACACCTCGGAAATGTCGTTTATCTTGGGTGCTTTGTTTTTATTAAGCTTTTCGATAAGTATAAACAGAACGCCGTACACAACAAGTGCGGCTGCAACCACGATGCCGTTATAAAGCCAACCGTCTATGTCTTTTCCCGTTGCGTTCTCTATAATTTTATCAAGAAGGAGTCCGACAACGGCTGCGGGAATGCTTGCGACAAGGACCTTGAACCACATTGTCCACGTGCTTTTCTTTTCCTCTTTGCTCTTTGACGGCGCAAATGGATTAAGCTTTTTAAAGAACAACACAACGACGGCAAGTATCGCTCCGAGCTGTATTACGACATTGAACATTTCAAGGAACTGTTCATTGAATTCAGCGCCGAGGTCACGTCCGACGTTAAGCCCGACAAACTCGTCAAGCAATATAAGATGTCCCGTTGAGCTTACGGGCAGCCACTCGGTTATACCTTCAACTATACCGAACAGCAACGTTTTAAGAATTTCTATAAATAACATAATTACCTCACAAAGCAATCGGCATACACGAAAATGCCGTCATTCCCATTTTTTTGAGTTGTTTTTCTATGTTTTGTGCCGCATCAATATTTTCAAAAATACCAAATACCGAGCCACCGCTTCCCGAGAGCAACGTTCCGAGTGCCCCCTGCTCTTTCATTATATTCATAGGCTTCTCATCGTATCCGCCCGTTACCTCAAATATATTGAAAAGATTTTCACACGCGCCGCGCAAATTTCCGCTCTCTATCGCTTCAAGCATTGCCGAAAGCTTGTCTTTTCTTGGTTTGTATCCGTTGAAATTATTATATATACGGTCAAGCATACCGTACTGTGCCGGAGTTGACATTCCGGTATTTCCCTTTACTATAAGGATTCCGCAATCGGGAAAGCTTGGCGCATCCTCAAGTATTTCTCCTCTGCCGGACGCAAGCTTACTTCCGCCAAGGACGCAAAACGGAACGTCAGAGCCAAGCGTCGCTCCCATTGCCGCAAGCTCGTCCGATGGAAGTTCCGTGTCATAAAGCTCGTTAAGTCCTTTAAGGACTGCTGCCGCATCGGTGCTCCCTCCCGCAAGTCCGCCTTGCATCGGTATTTGTTTATCTATTCTCACCGTAACGCCCGAAGAGATACCAGTTCTGTCAAAGAACAGACACGCCGCACGAAAGGCAAGATCCTTTTTTTCATCGACACCGTAATTACCGACAACGTGTACCTTTTCCGCTTTTTCAAGCGTTACGGTATCACAAAGACTGACCGTCTGCATATAGCTTACTATATCGTGGAAGCCGTCGTTGCGCTTACTTGTAACGTCAAGATGAAGATTTATTTTTGCGTATGCGTTAATTTCTATCATAAAAGCTCCAATAGCGATAAATTTACGTTTATATTTTATCACTATTGGAGCCGTAATACATCAACAAATTGTTAATTAACGAACAGTTTCCCAATTTGTTCACCGCGTAACGCTTTTTCAAGTGCTTCGGGGAGCATTTTAAACTCCGCCGACAAGGAATGCGGCTTGTTTATCGGGTCATCCTGACGCATCGGAACAAAATATACCGACTTGCGCTCAAGCAGGACCCCGAGATTTTTTAAATTTGCGGAAAGTCCGTCATTCGTCGAAAGTGCTATAAGGACCGGACGGTCAGCTCTCAGCTGTGCCTTAGCCGCCATACATACCGGTGTATCGGTTATTCCGTTCGCCATTTTGGAAAGCGTATTTCCCGTGCACGGACTTATAACGAGCGCGTCAAGCTTTATTTTCGGCCCGAACGGCTCGGCATCCTTTATCGTATGTACCGTTTCTCTGCCACATACGCTCTCAACCTCTTTTATAAAATCCTTTGCGGCAAAAAACCTTGTGTCTGTTTCATAAACGTTAAAGCTCATTATCGGTATAATGTCGTACCCTGCACCGACCAGCCCCTTTAATTCCTCAAGAGACTGCCTGAGTGTGCAAAATGAGCCGCAAAATGCATAGCCTATCATAATTTTTCAAGTACCTCAATTATATACTCCCCGATAAGCTGCCCCGCGCTGACGGGAGCATATTTTCCGGGGATCGAAAGTGCCGTAATTACCTCTATTCCCTCTTCCTTGGCTGCGGCAGGATCTATTCCGCCCGGAGCTGACGCCAGGTCCACTATAAGTGTGCCGTGTGAAAATCCTTTTAAAACACCTCGGTCAAGCACCCACGACGGTGCTGTATTAAATATCACGTCGTATCCGTGCCTGAGATTTTTCAGTGTAGATATTCCGTCTGTGTCGAGCTTTATTTTAAGTGTGTCAAACCCGTATGCTCGAGCCCACGCGATATCAGTGTCGCGTCTTGCAGCAACCGTTACGTCGGAGCCCATGCTTTTTAACATCGGAGCAAGAGTTTTTCCAAGTCTTCCATAACCTATTACCGCACTTTTTGAACCGAAAAGCGATACCTCAAGTCTGTTCATTGCCACAGATAATGCGCCCTCGGACGTCAGCACGGAGTTCCTTATTTTCAGCTCTTCTATGTCAAAATAGTCCGTCAGCTTTACTCCAAGTTTCTCGGCTTTGTCGCGTATTCTCGGAGAAAAACGACCGCCAAGCACCTCACGTGATCCGGCTTTTCCAAGTATTTCATTTATTTCGGGGGCTTTTTCCTTTAAAAGCGGACAGTTCAGATATATTCCGTCACCCGAAACAGGAAGCGGAAGTATAAAAGCCTTTGCGTTATCTACTGCTTTATCAAACGAATCTTCAACCGTTGCATATCCTGCCAAAAGCTCCTTCGGTAGACCGTACGTACATACATAAAATCCTTTTTTAGCCAAAAACACGGCAAGTGCCGCCTGTCTTTTATCTCCGCCGAGCACGGCAAGTTTTATATTATTCATTTATTACCTCTTATCTTGGAAATTTATAATCTGAAAATCAAGCAATAATATTATCTTATTGCCCCACACTAAATAATATGACAAAAATAAAAAAAGGTGCAATTTTTAACACATATGTCTCTCCTTCGGCTATTGCTTTCTTACAACGTTTGTGTTATAATTGAACGCAACTAAGATAAAAGAGGAACTATAATGATCTATCTAATGAGACATGGCAAAGATCCGTCCGAGCGTTACGGTGGCTGGAGTCCCTACGGATTAACCGAAGAAGGCATTGCGCAAGTTAACACTGCAAAGAATATATTGCGCGATAAAGGTATTACGAAAATATATTCAAGTGATCTGGTCAGAGCAAAGGAAACCGCCGAGATCGTGGCAAACGAGCTTTGCTTGGAGATTACATACTTGCCAAAGTTTCGTGAATCCAATAACGGCTTACTTGCAGGTATGTTAAAAACAGAAGCGGCTGAAAAATATCCCGGAATTTATTGGAACGCACTTGAATATACAGAAGCATGGCCCGGCGGAGAAAGCCCCGAGCAATTCTTTAACCGTATTCAAAGCGCGTGGCATGAATTCAAAAAACAAGTTGCAAACGAAAATGTGTTGCTCGTATCTCACGGCGGCGTAATGAATATTATACTTTGTCTTGAAAACGGAATAAAG
>JAZODV010000182.1:0-15112 GCA_045597185.1 Eubacteriales bacterium | reverse complement strand
TGCGGTTCGGTCCAACACGGCTCTGACAGCCACACGAGGGCTGTCATTCACTACCGTGTTGCCGCTTCGCTACCTCGACGACCCGATACGTTGATTTATTGAGCATAATATTTTATAAATTTATTTTGTGCGTGTCTTTATAGAAATTATATTTTAATTAAATCGTTTCAAACGGGTCGTCGAGGACGTCGACCCCTACAGATCCCTTCGAATCAAACACACCGATAAATCAAAATTTGAACATGTATATAAAAAAAAGCACATCCCGCTCCAAAAAAGGAGCGGGATGAGTTTTTTGGGCTTCATTAAGCCTTAAGGCTCGAGAATGCAAGTACCGCCTGTAACGGTTACTTTATCTGCGTATGTGCTTGAATCCGCATCGACCCAAACTGCGTTTACTGTGTCTTTTGCTACTGCGGAAATATTGAGATTGTCAATATTAATATCCGCGCCTTCTACAGACTTAACAAGGATAGCAGCCTTGTTTGCAGAAGTGATCTTAGAATCCTTTACGTTAAGAGTTACCTTTGCAGGTGTACCAACGTACTGCTCATCGATCTTAATTCCGCGACCTGCGGAATTAATGGTCACGTTGTCAAGGTTAACTGTCTGACCCTCTGCAGTGATCCAGATTGCATAATAATCGTGCGTCTCGTTGATAGTTACATTTGTAAGTGTTGCAGTCTTGCCTGCTGCCTCAAGTGCAATAGCCTTTTCAAAAGCTACGTTTTCAACTGCGAGATTGCAGTTAGCAAATGAAAGATCGTACGAATTCCATGTGCCGGAAGCCTGAGAGCTTGTCATAGTTCCGTTCTTGACGGTCATAGTTGCGTCAGCATTCTTTGCACCGAGAATAGACCAATATGTAGTGGTTATTGTAAGCTTGTTTCCACCGAGGTCAATGTTTATAGCAGTTGTGTTGTCTCCACCAAGCTTATATTCACCGCTACCACCGGTTATTGTTCCGAGAGAGGAGATAGGAAGCTCGATATCATTGGCAAGAAGAGCTCCAATCGTTTCGGCATCGGAAGTAAGCAGAGCTGCAAGCTCTTCTGCGGTCTTGACAAGCTTGTATCCGTTAACGAAAAGCTCGCCAGTTCCGCTTGAGCTGTATGCTTTACCTACGATCTTGTTGTCGGAAAGGTCTACACCCGTTAAGTTAGAGGTAAGTGTTCCTTCAAATGCACAGTTTTCAAAGACTACCTTTGTACCGTTCTGGTTGTGCCATACACCTGCGATACCGCCGATTTCCTCGGCATCTGCCGCTTCTGCTGCGTCTGTAATTGTTACGTTACCTGTAGAAATGCAGTTCCTGAAGGTGTTGCCGTAGTGTGCAATACCTGCGACACCACCGATATCACAGGTTGTACCGATAACATCGATATTGGAAACAACGTTTGAAACAACGTGATTTCCTTCGCCCATAAATCCAACAACGCCACCGACGTATGTACGGTATGCAATACCGTCTTCAACGGAATTTGCCTTTACGTAGCTTCCTGCGTTAACGTTTACCGTGATATTGGAGAGATTTGCGTATGCATTTCTACCAACGACACCGCCAACGTATGACATACCGTTTACCTTAACGTCACCTGTTAAGGTGATATTATCGTATGTAGATGTATAGGGAGAACCTGCTACAACGCCAACGCCCAAACGTCCGCTAACGTCTGCGTTGTGAATTTTAAGATTCTTTATTTCACCGTTTACAGTATATCCGAAGAGACCTACATAGCTATTGTTTCCGGTTATCTTAAGATTAGAAATAGTGAAGTTTCCGCCGTCAAAATTTCCTGTGAACTTATTTGTGGAGTTTCCGATAGGAGTCCATTCTTCATTGTTGAGGTCAATGTTTGCCATAAGCTTAAAAGCAGGCTTCTTCGCAGCATAGGTGATTGTGCCCTCATTTACCGATGCAGCAAAATCCTTGAGGTCTGCAACAGTATAAATATAGGTCTCGCCGCTGTCTTCAACAGGATTTTCAACAGTAGCATTGCCCTGAACAGCGTTTACGGTGTACGTGATCTCTGCACCGAGGTTCTGATATTCGTTGCCTGCATCTGCGGGAAGCTCGATCGAGACCTTGATCTCCTTCTTCTCACCCTCTGCAAAGTCGTTCTTCCACTCGGTAACTGCGTTGTTGCCTACCTTAATGGTATCGATTCCGTCAACAGTGATGTTAAGACCGTCAAGAAGCTTGGTTCCGTCCTCACCGACAACGGTGTTCTGAGAGCTGATAACAGTCTGGTACTGGATAGCAACGTTGCTGTTGTTGGTGAGCTCGACCACGAACTCGACCTTATCCATAGGAGTGATCTTGTCTATGGTAAGTACGTTGTTTTTGTCGTTTACGGTTGCCGTTCCGCCGTTTTCAAAGGTTTTTTCGGTTGCGTTATCGGCAGACACCTCAACATCTTTCGAATACGCCTTGAATGAGCCTGCCTTAAGGAACGCGGTCACCTCAACCTGACCCGAGGTAACAGCTATGTTTACCTTGCTCTCGCTTGTGAAGAGAGCGAAGGTTGAGCCTGCGATAAGACTAAGGCAAAGCGCGATAGTCAGTATCGAGGTAAGTATAACTTTCTTTTTCATTTTAATAAATCTCTCCAAAAAAATATTTTGTCTGATCGTTTGTTATGGATAATCTACACGCTGACCTTCCCCAAGGTTAATCGCGGAAGGTCAGTATGATCATTGTTTGGATGAACTGTCAGAGCAAAATTACCCGTTGACAGTTACGTTTTTATCTGCGTCTCTGGTCATAGTCTTTCCGTCGACAGCGAGCGTGGTGTACTCAACGCCGTTTACCGTAACAGCGGTATTAACGTCTTTAATTCTCCATTCGCCGGAGAAGTCGGAGTCGATAGTGTTGCCGGAAGTGATCAGAGTGAAGCTATCACCATGAGTGCTGTCGATCTCGATAGCTGCGCAGTCCTGGTTCGCAATAGCACCTGCTTTTGCGCCCGCGGTTGCATTGAAGGTACAACCATTGACGGTAACCTTACTGTCCGCATCGGCGCCCTCGTTATAAATAAGGATAGCTTTACCTGCGGTATTAAACGTACAGTTGTTGAATTCAACCTCAGCTGCGCCGTATGTCCAGATGTACTGACCTGCGGCAAGCTCAAATTTACAGTTGTTGAATACGACCTTTTCGCCGTAGAGACACATTTCGCCTACGATAGTTGCACCATTATATGTTACAGTATTAACATGCTGAACACCAGTGGAGTAGCCGCTACCCTTGATCGTAACGCCCTCGAAGGTCACGTCAGAACCTGAGCAGTTGGGTTTGCCAACTGTAATTACGGTATCCTCAGAACCGACGATCGTCATATCCTTGCCGGAAACGCTGGGAAGAGTATAGTTTCCTTCGCTGACAATTACGGTGTCAACGTTGGCGTCTGCTATCTGCTGATTCAGAGAAGTCGCATCCGTAACAACGGTCGTGCCGGTGGCGTTTGCATCAATCTCGGTGAATCCTGCTGCGTCATTGTAGCTGTAGATGCTGCCGTAAAGTGTAACGTTGGCCATATCAACGTTTACGGTCTCCTTACCATACTTGACTCCGTTCTTTCCACCGCCGCCGAGAGCGATATCACCTACGATGGTTCCGCCCATAACGTTGATCGTAGTTCCGTCAAAGCTGTTGCCGTAAGAATAAACGTAAAGCACCTGTTTATATACTGTGTCTGTGGAAACAAGCGTACCACCGTTGATAGTTACGTTAACGTTAGGTGCAACTGTCTCGTTTGAGCTCGGAAGCTGTACCCAAATAGCTCTGTATCCGGAAACCTTTCCGCCGTTAATAGTTACGTTGATAGGCGTTGTACCAGAGTTTGCAAACGTACGGATAGCGATCTTATCTCTTCCGTTTACAATGCCATCGTTAATAATGAGGTTTGCACCGGGATAGCAGTCGATAGCGTATGATGCGCCGCCCTTTGCGGTAAGATTTTCAACCGTTGCGCCATCGATCACAAGAGTACCGGAGCAGTTTATAGTATTGTTTGCATATCCGGGATATGCGGGCTGACCCTCTCCACCCCAGTTTGTATCGGGAGTTGTTGCTCCGAAGGATACTGTTCCGTTCTTAAGAGTAAGGGTCGCGTCTGCGGGAACCTTGATAAGATTAGAGGATGTAGAGCTTGTAGAAATACCTGTAAGTTTATTTCCGCCAAGATCAATTATAACCTCTTCATTTGCGGGAACTGTGATAGGAGCATCGTTAAGCGTGATATCGTCGTTTATAACAACAAGACCGCCCTCGGCTATTGCTGCGCTGAGCTCTTCTGCGGTACTTGCTATGCTAAAAGTGACAATACCTGCTTCATCATTTGTAACGGTTGCGTTGCCCTGAACTGCCTCAACGAGAACGGAGATCTTTGTGGTAAGATCCTGATATTCGTTGCCTGCCTCTGCAGGAAGCTCGATAGCTACGTCAACCGTATTCATAGCGGTTTCTGCCGCAAGAGTTGTCCAAGCGGACGTGTAGGAAGAAAGACCCGTAACGGTCTCGTTGCCTATTGTTACTTTGAGAGCCGACATAAGAAGGTCACCCTCTGTGCAAGCGATCTTTACGCGGTACTGGATAGTAACGTTGCTGTTATTGGTTCCTGTGATATCGAATGCGACTTTATCACCGGGGATTATTTTGTCAAGTGTAAGAACGCCGTTTGCAAACGTTGCGGTTCCGCCCTGTGTAAACGTACCGTCGGTGCGTCCTGCGGCTGTCTTGTCGTTTTCAAGAGACCAGGTCTCAATATTTTCGACGTTTGCGATCATTTCGACTTTACCGGCGTTAACGGCAATATTTACCTTGCTTTCGCTCGTAAAGAGAGCAAATGTCGAGCCTGCGATAAGACTAAGGCAGAGAGCGATAGTCAATATCGAGGTAAGTATAACTTTCTTTTTCATTTTTTGCCTTTCTTTGTTAAGCACGGACTTGACTTCGGACAAATCACGATTCAAGTCCTATATCGCAATTTGTGTTTTGTTTACTTCGAGATTGCTTTGCTTATTTCTTTGCCTGAACAGCCTCAACGATAAGGTCAAACGCTACGCTCTGTTTCATAACGTCGTTGTTAGGCTTTGCAAGATTGTTGGTGACGTCGTCAAGGAACTCTACTTTAACGTTGAAAACGTGTTTTTCAGCAGTAGCGCCTGCCGCATTGCGTCCCATCTTTCCGACGAGGATGGCATCTTTTGATGTCATTTCGCTGATCGGCTTCTTGTCAACAACGACAGCACCGTCCGTACCTTTGATCGTTACAACGATCTGGTCTGCGAGATCCTTATCTACGTCAGTGCTAAGTATTACGAGCTTTACTCCGTACTCAAACGCAACGTTTCCGTCGTTAGTCAGCGTAAGCTCTGCGTCGAAAAAGCTTCCGGGGACAATTACGGCGTCATCGGTAAGTCCGAATACGTTCTCATCGGTAGACGTGGTAAGCGAGAGATCGTCTTCGTTGGTCGTCTCGGTAAGATAACCCTCTGTATCAAGCATTGCGTATGTAAGATTGGTTCTTGTGAGTGTTACGTCGAGATTTCCCGCCTGAAGATGGTTCTTTACGTTGATCTCTTCTGTGAACAACGCGTAGGTCATTCCTGAAATAATGCTCATGCAGAGCAGTATTACAGAACAAGAGATAAGCAAAATTCTTTTAGCTTTTGTCATATCCATTCCTCCTTTCGACAAAACTTTTATTGAATATCTGTTTTCACAGAATTTCAATCATTTGAGTATTATTACGGTTCCGCCTGTCAGCTCTATCATTTTGATAGCCTGTATCGAAAAGCTTTCGGCTTTTACGGTGAGAGGCTTCGTCAGCTCTCCGTCCGCTAGTATCTTTATCCTGTTTACACTTTTTGCGACCAAGCCCTTTTCTTTGAGCGCCTCAAGTGTTATTATCTCGTTGGCTTCAAAGCTCTTGTCTATATCTCCGATATTTATGTAGGTCCTCTGACCGATGCCTGCGCCCATCTCTTCCCTTGCCACGGTCATTGCCACCGCGTCGGAGATCATTTTGTCTGCCTCTTCGGCGCCAATATGCTCTACAATATGCTCGCTTATCTCCTTCTCGGCTTCCGGAAGCGTAATTTCGGGCTCTGACGGCTTTTCGGGTTCCTTTACCTGTACAGGTGTCGGTATCGGCTCTTCTCTTTTGTCTGTTTGTTCTTCTTTCTTTTTCTTGATCTCCCTAATAATATCGACAGTTACGAATACCAATGTTCCGATACTTACGATAGTGGATATTATGAAAAATACCAATAATGCAATCTTCATTTTATTTTACCCCTTGGTAACTATGACTCTTCCGTTTGTCCCTTGCTTTCTGCAGTTTCTTCTTCTGATGCAGTATTTTCGGGTTCCGACGCTGTCTCTTTTGTCTGATTTTCAAGCTGCGCAAGCCTTTGGCGGAGTTCCTCAAGCTCACTGTCCTTCTGCGCGTTTATCTCTTGCTCCCGTTTCCTTCTGTCCGCTGCCATGACTCCGACGATATTTAAGACCTCGAGCAAGATAATAATAAAACACGGTACTATTACTATAAATATGATGCCGAGCGGATTCTTTAGCAACGACATTATGAATCCGAGTATCTTCGCCTGACCCGTTACCTTTCCGATAACGTAGTTCATGCTGTTTTCCTCGCCCGTATATATCGTCTGCTCCATCTGTTCGACGTTTTCTCCCTTGTTGTCTCCCGCAAGCTCTATTTTGTAGCCCTTGCCCTCGGACGTAAGATCGGTTATCTTTGTTATTCGGTGCGTTATCGTGACCTGATTGACGTAGAGATATCTGAACGTAAGTACGTCACCCACCTCAAGATCCGCGTACCATTCCGCCGCTTTTGCGGGATCATCCGGAACCAGATCAACGAATATCATTGAGTTTTTCGGGATACTCTTTATCTTGAACTGCGATATATGCGCGTAGGTCTCATCGTTTTTTGCCATCGACGCGGTATCGACCACTCGCATTTGATATCCAAAAAACTCCGCCGCGCCGTCTATATCCTTCTTTGAGAATATAGTAAATATCACCGCAAACACGCAAAGAGCAAGGAAAATACCCATTAGTACGTTCTGTACTATTTTTCCTATCTTTTTTACTTTTTCTTTATTCATGCCGTCCTCAATTATTTGTATAAATTATGTTTAATTCAAAATCAGCTTCGGCATTTTCCGCTTCATTGCCGACAGACTCGGGCAAATAATATATTATCTCAAGCTCTGCTTCCGAATTTGCTTTCAGCTCAATTTCGGTTTCAAAAACCTCGCCGTCAAGCACCTCGGCAAGCAGCCTGTTGCATATCTCGGTACCGTTTAACCTCAAGGTTACGTACGCGTAATCCTTCAGATTCATTTCCTTATTGTTATCTTTAAAATCAAGAGAAACTTTGTGCTTACCGTCAAGCTCGCTTTTCAAAATCACCGTATATTCTGCTTTTTCTCCCGGAACCAAATCAAGCTTATCAAAAGACAGCGTCTCCGTTCCTTCGTCGGAAAGATCTATGTATACAACCTCATCTTCCTTCAAAAAGAAGGTATAATATCCGACCAATGCTCCGCCGAGAAGTATCAAAACGCCGAGGGCGATCAAAAGCCCCAATACAAATTTTGCTTTATTCATTATAACCTCCTTTGATAATCTATGCGCATATAATATTTATTTTTACAAAAAATAAATAGAACTCAACTTATATTTTAGTTGGGTAAACATTGTACGATATTTTCCATGATTGTCAAGAAGTTTACTTTTGTTTTGTGAGGTTGCACAATTAACTCTTATTATTTTTTGTTTTTTTATACACAAATATATGCAATTATTCATGATATCAACTTTGTCGGTTTATTCAAAAAACCTTGCAAATTCATTATATTATAACCTGTTTCAGGGTAAATGTCAATACCCTAAAACAGATTATTTATAATAATCTTTGTATGGTATGGTATGGTAACAGAAAAATACGAAACCGATTTATTCGATTTTAATACGGATGGGAGGTAAATATGTATCCGCGAATCAGAGATCTCAGAGAAGATCGTGATATGAATCAAACGCAGATAGCGAAAATGCTTGGCATGTCGCAAACGGGTTATTCAAAATACGAAACAGGTGAAAACGACATTCCAACCGCTATTCTTATCAAGCTTGCAAGATTTTACAACACAAGTGTGGATTATCTTCTTGGGGAAACGTCGCAAAAATCGCGCTACAAGTAAAGAACCACCTATGATAAGCATAGGTGGTTCTTTTGATTTTTTCATTCAAGCATTCCAAAGCCCGCAACTGCCGTTACGGGAAGAGACATTACGACGGCGCCTGCCTCGGTCGATGTCCCCGCTTGCGTAACTATTGCCTTCATTATCTCGGCTTTTTCGGTCGACTTCGCAACTATCATTATGACCTCTTTTTCGCTGGCTATCGAAACCTTGAAGAATTTTTCCGCGTCCTTAGATCCCGTTCCCTTTCCATGAAGCACTGTACCGCCTCGCGCCCCCGCAGATCTCGCGGCGTCCATAACGCTGTCGGTATACCCTTCGTTGGCTATAGCTAAAACTATTTCGTAATTATAATTGATTTCCGGTGCGCCCTCCGCGGGCTTGCCGCCGTTAAGATATGACAAGGTCTTCCCTCCTCCTACGCTTTTTATCGGTGTTGCCACGATTATTCCGTGACCCGGCGCGTCTATATACAGCTCACGTCGCGCCTCATCTACAAGTGCCTTGGTCTTTTCTCTGTCGGCAATCGACATAAATATATGATACTCTCTCGATCCAAGTCCCAAAAGATCCATTATGCTTTTCGTCGCCGTTCCGTGTCCGAGAAGTCTTACACAAAGCGGAAAGCCGAGCTTTTCGCATATCGCGTTCATCTTATCCGACATATTGGGATTAACTATTGAGATGACATAGTTCATTCGTTCACCCCCAGAGTTCTATAATCTCGTCATCAACGGTTTCAGGCTCTTCTACGACGGCTTTCGTCTTGCGTCCATAGATAAATCCAACTATCTGAATAGAAATAAGCGGCATCATAGCGACGGTTGCAACGATTCCAAAGGCATCGGTCATAATATTTCCGCCCGCCGCCGCGCATACGCCTATCATAAACTGGAGCATAAAGGTTGCCGTCATGGGTCCCGATGCAACTCCGCCCGAGTCGAAGGCTATCGCCGTATAAATATCGGGAACAAAGAATGACAGTACAAGAGCTATCGCATATCCGGGAACGAGGAACCACATAATAGAGATCCCCGTCAGTACTCTCAGCATCGCGATTCCCATTGCGATTGAGATCGCTATTGACAGACTGTACTTTATCGCCTTTCCTGGTATCGCGCCCGAGCTGACGCTCTCTATCTGCTTTTCAAGCACGTATACCGCAGGCTCAGCGGAAATTATAAACCAACCGAGACACATAGCAAGCGGTATAAGCAAGTAACGTGTCCAGCCGTTATAGAGCTGTCCGCCGAGTACCGCGCCGAGTGACGAAAATCCGACGTTGACACCTGTGAGGAAAAGCACAAGGCCCACGTAGGTAAATAGAATACCCCAACAGATCTTAAAGAATCCGCGAGGCGACATTTTAAATGAAAATAATTGAAAAACAAGAAATATCGCTATTATCGGAGACAGCGCGATCACTGTTTCGAGCATATAGTGCGGTATATTTTTTATGTACGCCATACCGATATCGGTCGTTGTTCCGAAATTTATAGCAGCGCCCGCGTTCGGAACCGCATCACCGCCGGGATAAATAAATCCAAGGATGAGAACGAAAAGTATCGGACCTATCGAGCAAAGAGACACAAGACCGAAGCTGTCAGCCCCCGCCTCACGGTCGGAACGCATATTAGCAACACCGACACCGAGCGCGAGTATAAAAGGCACGGTCATAGGTCCTGTGGTAACGCCACCCGCATCAAAGGCAAGGCTCAGATAATTAGAGTCGGCAAATGCAGCGAGCACAAATACCGCAACGTAGAAAACTATAAGCAGCCAACGCAGCTTTACACCGATAAAGATACGCAGCATACATACCATAAGGAAGAATCCGACACCGGCTCCGACCGTTACGATCAGCACCATATTGTCGATATGCGGAACCGACTGGGCAAGAACCTGAAGATCTGGCTCTGATACCGTTACGGCAACACCGAGGATAAAGCTGACAAGAAGTATCAACCAAAGCTTTTTTGATTTCGTAAGCGTCGCTCCTATGCGATTTCCTATGACCGTCATAGAGGTCTCCGCTCCGAGAGTAAAAAAGCCCATTCCGACGATTATCATTACCGTTCCGATAAGAAACGCGAGCAGCAGACTTGACTCGATCGGAGTAACGAGCAGACATAAAATGGCCACTATAATAACTATCGGTAGCACCGACACAAGCGATTCCTTGAGTTTTTCGTTCAGAGTATTTATATTACTCTGCGACCCCATCTTTTTGATCTCTCTCCCCTCCCTTTTAAGAAAATTATCACTTTAGTTTATTTTATTTATTATACCATTTACAAATGCCGTTGTCAACCGAAAAATGCTCTAAAAAACAAGTTCATAATGTATACTAAAACCGCAAGAGAAAAAGACATGCTCAAAACAGAACATGTCTTTTATGATCAACCCGCTTTATCGTACGCCAAGCGATCTGCTTTTTATCAAGTTTAGAGATCGAAACGACGGATTTTATTTTCAACAACGACTTATTTTAAAGGAATGTTGAAATACTTGTTACCAGAAAGGTCCTCTATACCAAGCTCGTTTTTTATATATTCGCTCTCTTTTTCGCGGCACTTCGATATATCTTTTCTGTATTTAGAAGCAATTCTGACGCAAAGACCTTTAAATTGCATTGCGTAGAAAGGATTTGTCAGGCGATGGTACAAGAAGATATCCTCCGAAGCCTCATAAAGCTTTATTATACTGTACCCCGAGGCAGTTTCAAACACCCACATAGGAAGAAAGTTTTTATATTGAAGCAATCCCCACATCTGAAAGAAATCGGCAGTCACAGCCGCAGCCGCAAGCACTTCATTTTTATTCGTAACACGTATGACAGAATTTTCTGAAGTGATATTTTCTTTTACCCATTCGTCAAAATCATCGTCAAAAATTGTCTTACCGAACTTTATCTTTATATATCTGTAATTATACAGAACATGCCTTGCAAATGCCATCTCTTTTGAGTCGCCCGTCGCATAATATTCTCGCACGTTGTCAAGGGAGGCGCTAAAGATCGATGATATTCCCATAAAGACGCTTCCGATTCCCGAGATTATAGCAACAACGCCCACTATTCTATTGATGATTACATCCTCTTTATTCTGTCCAAAAAAGCCCAGCGCAACACATATCACCAGCATAGAAACAATGCCCGTGGTCAACAAAAAAATGCTTTTAAATTTACCTTTCATTTCATACATCCTCTTCTTTTCTGTTCCTTTTTTAAAAGTCGGTGTTTTGTCTATTCATTATATCATTTATTTTACTATTAGTCAATCTTAACAGTAAAAAAAGAGACGGCTTGAACGGGCGACTCCCTTGATTACAAATTTGTCGTTCGTACCTCACTCCAAATTGACAGTAGCTCACTTCGTTCGCCTGCCTGTCTCTCTACGAAGTTGTTGGATTAAATCAAAAGGAAAGCAAAACAAAAAGCAGGTCGATTCACCTGCTTTTTTCTTGACTTCATGATAGAAATTGAAAATAAAGTTATAACACTTGAAAATATTAGTCAAATCATACCATCTTACATAAAAATAATATCGTAAGATGCGCGCCTTCTCTCCATCGCTTAGTTATTTTTCAGCTTTATCTATATCTTTCAAAAGATCACTATCTTCACTTTTTATATACTTATTATACAAACCAACATATTTTTGCAGATTCTTCTTTACCCATGTATATTGAACTATCTTATTTTGCTTTTCAGTAGTTCTAATATAAATTGAACCTGCAACAAAGACAACCGCTGCACATATTACCAACCACCAATTTTCAATCATAGAAAACTTAAATCCGCTGGTTCCCAAAAGATCACTTTCCCACAGTTCCGCCACCATATAAACTTCTGCGTTAGAAATGAAAAACCACATCATCAAAGCTGCAAATACAAACGAAAAAACTACTTTTATAATGCCTTGGGTACGTTGCTTAGACTTGAGAATTATATCTTCAGAATACACGCTGGTTTGAATTGCAAAATCAATCGTACCAAAAAGCTCCGCAGATTCGTAGACTGCCCTATTCTTTTTATCAAGATTAAAACTATCTTCAATCAGTTGCTTCAAATCTATTTTTTGAAAGGAAACCCAATTTTTAAAGCTGTTCTGTGAAATAATCTCTCCTAAATTGTTATGAATTGACAACAAAACATAAAAAACGCCAAACAAAATAAAACAAAACTTTGCATTTGAAAATGTATTTTCATATTCAGTTACCATCATTGCGCCATCTTTGCCGCTCCAAGCCGCTAAGTTTACAATTGCAACTATAATCATTGCAATTGCTGCTAAGAAAAGAATCAGTCCGCAAAGAGGTCTTGTAAAAAATTTTAATGCTCTCTGAGATTCCCACTCATTCGACACTACCATTAAATTCTTTTCATGCGTTCTATTACTATCGCTCTTCCCATTTCCTTTATTCTCGAAATCTTTCAATACAAAACCGCATTCTCTACAAGCGTCAATTTTCTCTACGTACACAGTCTCACATTCAGGACAAACGATAAAATTACATCCGCAATGAACGCAGTGATCGGCCTTGCTGGATATTTCTTTTTTGCACTCGGGACATATCACAATTGCCATTTTTATCTCCTAAAAATTTATATTATCAATATCTAATTTTTCAAACTTTTCTTTCGACTTCTTATCCAAAAAAACGGGAGTATATCGAACATTCTTTTCTTCTAAGAGCCATCGCTGATATTTTTTCATATATATGTATTTATTCAAGCTCCGTTTATACACCATACCTACAAAGAACAAAACGACCGTTAATATCAACGAAACTGTAAAAAGGAGTATTGCTCCCATACCGGCTATCCCCAAAGGGATCTCGTTGTAAAAGCTCTCTTTAAATACGTTGGAATAACAGTATCTTACTGCCAATACTATCAAAACAGGAAGGATAATTCCCCAAGAGAACAAAGACTTGAATTTTTGTATCTCCACACCCTTTCTGCGAAAGGATCTTGCCCATTTATCTGTGGTTAAAAACTGTTGCTCAAGTTGTATCCGTATATCTTCGTTATACTTCTCGTAATCATATTGAGCCGTCTTTTCTTCTTTATTTCGGTCGAGGGTGTCAGCATCCTCAGACTCTTCTTTCTGCACAAATGGTTCGCCAGATATCAAAGCGCCACAATGAATGCACATCTCGACAGTATCACTGATTTTTTGTCCACAGTGTTTACAAACAATCAAAGCCATTACTTTGTCGCCTCCTCGCACAAAATTATTAAACCCTTGCCTTCAAAAATTGTTTCGATATCATCACCGTCATGCCCAGCATAAAAAGACGATGTCATAAGCGAATAATAAAGATTATCATATACAGACTCATCCACTATAGTGTTGTTTTTTGCATTATAGTATGTCCATACATATTGATTTACACCGTTCAGTGCAGTAACTTTTACCAATACTTTTCCTGCTCCACCTATTACGGAAACTTTTTCTATTTCCGCATACGGATAATTTTCTTGTGAAATTTTTATTGCTTCTATGGCGGCTTGTGCAAATGTCTCTTCAAGCACTTCCTTCCTATAATCAGCTTCTTTTTGCTCGTCGGACCTTATATCTACAACCCCAAAGAAAGCACACACTAAAATAAGGGCAATAATGATGATAAAAATAATCCTCGTTGCTATTAGCAACGAACTTGCTTTCATTTTCAAATTTTCGTTCATTGTCAGATACCTTTTTCATAAAAATATTGTACACCCCTTGTTTAAAAAAGTGTCATATATATTATACTCAATCTTTGAGTAAAAGTCAATACTCAATTTGTGAGTATGATAAACTTTTTTACAAATAATAAAGTATGAGGGGCTTTTTATGAATTACAGAACGAGGATGAGAAATTTGCGAGAAGACAGTGACCTGACGCAAAGAGAAGTTGGTGCAGTCATAAACAAATCACAGCAGGGCTACAGTCATATTGAGGACGGCAGAGCAGAGCTAAAAATCGAGGATCTTATAAAGCTGTGCCGTTTTTATAAGGTTAGCGCAGATTATTTTATAGGAATTTCGGATAAAAAATAAAAAATAAAATCCACATAAAAATTAGTGTGTTATCCTTAAGACCGACGCATTTTGCAAGCAAAAACGTCAAATGTTGCCGTTAGCAGCTCGCTTCGCTCTCCTACCTGTTTTTCTACGAAGTTGTTGGATTAAGTTAAATAAAAAAATCACGCCGAAGGCGTGTATGTAATCCGCAGCTTGTCTGCGGTATGGAATCAGCACGAAGTGTTGTATGGAATCAATCCGAAGGAAAGATACACGCTGGCGCGTGATGCCATACGCCTGCGGCAATTCCATACACGACTGCGTCGTGATTACATACCAATCCTTCGGATTGGATGAAAAGGGGCAGAGTCATTGACAAAGCCTCACGCATTTCTTTGCTAAGTTCGCTCGTATGATGCGTTTGCTTCGCAAACATGAAGCGAAGCGCACCACCGCATCCTTATGTGCCGAAGGAACACTTCACAGGGCGAAGCCCTGCTTCATTTTTCATGCACCGAAAGGTGCGCTTCATTGAAAAAAGCACTTGCGATTGCAAGTGCTTTTTTCTGGCTCCCCGAACTGGACGCTCGAAGGGATGCGTAGCATCCAAACAAGAATTGCAAGCAATTCTTGACCAGTGACATCGTGTAACATTCGCCAAAGGCGAAATTAACAGTTTGCCACTCGGAATAATTTTTCTTCCAGCCGTTCCTCTTTTTATCTATTTAATACTCTTTGCTCCTCGTCACGCAATATTCCTTCGGAATGCATGCGCTCTACCGACGTAAGCTTCGAGGAATACCGTGGTGCACCCGAAGGTGAGCGAGTAAAAACAACTGAGTGTTGTTTTTGCGAAGCGAAGTCAACAAAGC
>JAZODV010000181.1:0-1656 GCA_045597185.1 Eubacteriales bacterium | reverse complement strand
CTGTCGGTCTCCGAAAATCTGTACTGCGGACGGTCGTCTCCCATGTGGAAATATATCGGCATCCTGCCCTCCATAAGCTCATAAAGCTTATAAAGTCTCGGATCGTCTATATTTACTCCCTGAATATCGGGATGTATCTTTACACCCTGAAGTCCTTTTTTTTGGATTCGGTCAAGCTCCGCGGCAAAATCGGGAGTATCCTGATGCATTCCCGCAAAGCCGTGAGTTTCGTATCCTCTTTCTCTTGAATACTCCACAAGTGCGGCAATTCCGTCATTTACCTTTTCGACCTGATGCGCGTTGGTTGCGACGGAAAAAAGCAAAAATCCAACGACACCGCATTTCGCCGAGGTCTCCTCAAGGTCGTCGTACGTTCCCTTTCCTTCTACGTTGAAAACGTAAAAATCACCGAGATTTTTCACAGCCTTCTCCGCAAGGCGGGGCGGATAGGTGTGAGTGTGGATATCAAATATTTTATACATCTTGACATCAGCCTTTCAAAGTGGTAAAATTATATCATAAAAATTTGGAGGTTGTTTAATTATGGATTGTATTTTTTGTAAAATAATCGCGGGCGAGATACCGTCATCGAAGGTCTACGAGGACGAAAACGTATACGCCTTCCGCGACATAAACCCTCAGGCACCCGTTCATATTCTCATCGTTCCGAAGCTTCACGTCTGCTGCGCCGACAAGATCGACGAGAGCAACAGCTCCTATGTTGCGAAGATCTTTGAGGCTATCCCGAAGATCGCCGCAAGCGAAGGACTCACGAACGGCTACCGCATTATCAATAACTGCGGTGAGGACGGCGCTCAGACCGTCAAGCACCTGCATTTCCATCTTCTCGGCGGCAAAAAGCTCTCCGAAAACATGGCTTAAACCTCATAACGCACTCTGAACACCGTAACGAAACCGTTACGGTGTTCTGTGCTTTAAAGAATACTCTTAATATAGTTAATATACTGGAAAAGCGCAACGCCCGGCTCCGCAAGCTCGCGCGACCAACGTTTTACCCATTCGTACGACAGATATCCGTCATATCCGATGCCCTTGAGCGCCGCTATGACCTTATCAAACGGAAAATCACCGTAGCCTGTGAGCATATACGTTACCTTGCCGTTGCTTCCCTTGACCGAGTCCTTAAGGTGAACGTGCTTTATATATTTTCCGATATTGGCAACAGTCTCCTCGGGTGTTTCGTTAAAGAATCTGTACGTGTGGTGAACATCCCAAATAAGCCCCATATTTTCCGCGTTTACCGTATCCATAAAACGACGGCAGACCTTAGTATCGGACAAAAATCCGTTTGTCTCTGTAAGAAGAGTAACACCGTACTCGGCGGCAATACCGCAAAGCTCACGGTAGCTCTTCGCAAGATATTCAAAATCGGGAGCTGCTTCGGGCGCGGGCGTTTTTTCCATAAGCACACGGACGTACTTTACTCCAAGCTTTTTCGCAAGCTCGGAGTATTCGCGTATCTCGGTCTTTACCGACTCAAGATCGGTATTGTCCAGAACGTACGCTCCGCTCGTCAAAAGCGGTATATCAAGGGCTCTCTTTGCAAAATGGGCCTTTGCGCTCTCTATTTTTTCATCTGTAAAATTATATATTTTAGGTGCGTACATCTGGTCTGCGACACCGCGGATCTCAACG
>JAZODV010000180.1:0-4206 GCA_045597185.1 Eubacteriales bacterium | reverse complement strand
ACTTGACAATCTCGCAGAGAAAACAAACGACGCTCACAGCTATGAGGAATTCCTTGACATAGCAGAGAACAAGCCCGGATTTATACGCGCTATGTGGTGCGGTTGCTCCGAGTGTGAAGATAAGCTTAAGGATATCACGGGCGGTGTCAAGTCACGTTGCATTCCGTTTAATGAAGAGCATATCGGTGACACCTGCGTTTGCTGCGGAAAGCCTGCAAAACACATGGTCGTTTGGGGCAGACAGTATTAATTAAAGTATATTTACCAAAAAGGAAGAAAGCGTCACGGCGTTTTCTTCCTTTGTATAAATTATGAAAGGAGAGAAAAGATGAAGTTTCTTCGGGACAAGCTGAGTGCCATTGACCCAATACTGTTTGGTGCAACGTCTATTTTGTCTATAATGAGTCTTCTCGTACTATACGGTGCAAGAAACAGCGAATACGGCGGAATGAGAATGCTTATAATGCAATTTGCAATGACGATTGTCGGACTTGTATTTATGGTAATAATCGCAAATCTTGATCTCTCCGACCTTTCGCCGATATTTTATGTTGTTGTATACGGTTTATCGGCTGTTGTTCTTGTGTTGCTACTGTTTGTCGGAGAAAACGCCGGAACAAATCAAAACTGGATCAAAATTCCTGTAATAGGTATAAGCGTACAACCGTCAGAGTTTGTCAGAGCGACGTTTATTTTGACCTTTGCAAAACATTTAAGTGTGATAAAGACCGAAATAAACCGACCGAAAAACATTATTTTTTTGATACTCCACGCGGGTGTTATACTCGGGTTGCTTCTAATGTCCGGAGACCTTGGAATGACGCTTGTATACGTAGGAATTATGGCAGTAATGCTGTATTGTGCCGGACTTTCACTTTGGTATTTTCTTGTCGCTATAGTAGGGGTTGTCGCGGCGTTTCCGTTTTTGTGGCAGTTCCTTGCAGAATATCAGCGAAGGAGAATACTTATCGGATTTAATCCCGATCTTGACCCGACAGATGTAGGGCTTCAACAGATACAAAGCCGTACCGCTATTGCCGGCGGAGGCTTTTTCGGAAGAGGAATAAACGGAGCCGGCAGCTATAAGAATATGTACGGATCTCTGACAGATTTTTTCTTTTCCACATACGCTGAAATGTTCGGATTTTTTGGATGTATAATATTACTTATACTTATGACAGTAATAGTTGTGCGTCTCATTATTCTTGCAAAACGCTCCCCAAATCTTTACGGTTCGTTTGTCTGCGCAGGAGTTGCCGGCATGGTCGTGGTGCAAACAGTTGAAAACATTGGAATGTGTCTATGCCTTTTGCCTGTCGTAGGTATTACACTGCCGTTTTTGAGTGCTGGCGGATCGTCTGTCCTGTCTATTTATATACTGTTCGGACTTGTTCATTCCACAGTACGAAAAAAACGCGGAACAATATAAAAAACATATCATAAATTGACTCTTTGGAAAATATAATTTATTAAATCAAATTATATTACGGGAGGCAATTATGTTTGTCTATTCACTTAAGGCAAGTACACTCAAATTTTTTGGAATAATCTGTGTCGCAATGGTCGCACTGATAACACTTATCGTGTTTATCCCGACTTATGACGGCGGAGAGGACGTTCCCACCTCGGCAGAGGTCAATTACAGTAAAATAAAGACCGACGAGGACCGCATAGCTTTTCTCGGACAGTTTGGCTGGGAGGTCAAGCCCACGGCAGTTGAGGTAAAGGAAACAAAGATACCAAAAGAATTTGACAATGTTTTCTCAACCTATAACGAGCTTCAAAAGCGTCAGGGACTCGACCTTTCGGACTATAAAGGAAAAGCAATAACAAGATATACATACGAGATAACAAATTATCCCGACTACGAGGGCACCGTATACGCTAACCTTATCGTCTATAAGAACAAGGTTATCGGCGGCGACATTTGTACGGCAGACGTTGAAGGCTTTATTCACGGATTCAAAAAGACTTCTTAATGAAAAAACACCGACATTGGCGTGTCGGTGTTTTGATTTTTGCTTTATAAAAATTAAAATAAATACAAATATCGTGTAATTAGTATTGAAAATATACCGAATTTGTGTTATAATATAAAGCAGTTAAAAAACTAACGAATTTTAAGAGGTGAAATTATGTCAAATTACAAGCTTGATACAAAATGCATACAATCCGGTTATGACCCGGGAAACGGAGAACCACGTGTTCTTCCTATATATCAAAGCACCACCTATAAATACAACTCATCCGACGAAGTAGGTGATCTTTTCGACCTTAAAGCAGAAGGACATATGTATTCAAGAATTTCAAATCCCACTGTTGCCGCGGTTGAGAAAAAAATAGCAGAGCTTGAAGGAGGAACAGGCGCAATACTTTGCTCATCTGGTATGGCTGCTATTCTTCTTGCTGTGCTTAATATTACAAAAGCCGGGCAGAACATAATTTCGCTTGCTTCAATATATGGCGGTACGGTAAATCTGTTTTCTGTAACTCTTAAGCGCTTTGGTATTGACGTAAGATTTGTTACCGCGGCGATGTCCGACGAGGAGATTCAAAAACACATAGACGAAAACACACGTATGTTCTTTGGGGAAACTATCGCAAATCCCGCACTTGATGTGCTTGATTTTGACCGCTTTTCAAAAATTGCTCACCGTAACGGTATTCCGTTTGTGGTTGACAATACATTCCCGACGCCGATCCTTTGCCGTCCGTTTGAGCTTGGCGCGGATATCATCGTACACGCTACAACAAAATATATGGACGGACATGCAACAGTTGTTGGCGGTTGCGTTGTAGACGGCGGTAAATTCGATTGGTCAGCAGATCCCATACGTTGGAGTGAGCTTAACGATCCCGATCCTTCTTATCACGGTGTCGCTTACGTAAAGCAGTTTGGAAACGATGTCGCATACATAACCAAGGGAAGAGTGCAGCTTATGCGCGATTTCGGTATTCCTATGACAGCAATGAGCGCGTTCTTACTTAACCTCGGACTTGAAACACTTCATCTTCGCATGGAAAGACATTGTTCCAACGCAATAAAGGTTTCTGAATACCTTTCAGCTCACAGCAAAATTGAAAGTGTTTCTTATCCCGGTCTTGAAAGCGATCCTCAACACGAGCTTGCAAAGAAATATCTCCCGAACGGTTGCGCAGGAGTAATTTCGTTCGTTATCAAGGGCGGAAGAGATGCGGCAGTCAAGTTTATGGATTCTCTCAAGATGGCTGCGATTGTTGTTCACGTTGCAGATTCCAGAACAAGTGTACTAAATCCCGCATCAACGACACACCGTCAACTAACAGACGAGCAACTCGTGGCCGCAGGTATTCCTTCCGGTCTTGTCAGACTTTCGGTTGGAACGGAGCATGTTGACGATATTATAGCAGATATTGAGCAGGCTCTGCAAAACGTATAATTAAGGAGACACAAATGCCCATAAAAATACCGAACCTTCTGCCGGCAACGCAAACCCTGCAGAATGAAAATATCTTCGTTATGACCGAAACACGCGCCATAACGCAGGATATACGTCCGCTTCATATACTGTTGCTTAATTTGATGCCGAAAAAAATAGACACAGAAACACAGCTTGTCCGTCTTCTCGGCAACTCTCCACTTCAGGTTGACCTTACTTTGCTTCAAACGGCAACCCACAAAGCAAAGCATACGTCTGCCGAGCATATGCTCGCGTTTTATAAGACCTTTGATGAGATATCCGACAGACGCTTTGACGGAATGATAATCACAGGCGCACCTGTTGAGCAGCTCGAATTTGAGCAGGTCGAGTATTGGAATGAGCTTTGCGAAATAATGGAATGGAGTAAAACGCACGTAACAAGCACGTTCCATATCTGTTGGGGAGCGCAGGCAGGTCTGTATTATCATTACGGTATAAAAAAATATCCGCTTGATAAAAAGATGTTCGGAATCTTTCCGCATACGGCAGACTATAAGCGTTCAATACTGCTCCGCGGATTTGATGACGTATTTATGGTTCCTCATTCAAGACACACGACAGTTCTCAGAGAAGAGATAGAAAAAGTACCGCAACTTAAAATACTCGCAAGCTCGGAAGAAGCGGGAGTTTATATCGTTTCAACAGAAAAGGGAAGACAGATATTCGTAACCGGTCATTCGGAATACGACGCGGGAACACTTAAAGCAGAATATTTGCGCGATAAAAACGCAGGACTTCCAATCGA
>JAZODV010000179.1:0-1851 GCA_045597185.1 Eubacteriales bacterium | reverse complement strand
CCCCAAAATCTACTCCAAGGGGCGCTCTCCTCTCGAGGCTGTGAGCATGGGTATCGAAATGGGCGAAAACGACACTGCCATCAGATGCAACGTGGTCACCGTTTCCGAGGACGAAGGCGATTACTTCGAGGCGACTATGGTCGACCACAGTGCCGATGAAATTTCAACGGAAGAAGCTTCCGAGCTTGTTAAGGCTCTGAACGAGGCTCTTCCCTTGAAGGGCAGAAAGCTTTACACAGGTGTCAGCTACCGCCACTGTCTTATCTGGAAAAACGGCAATGATAAATATAATTTCATGCGTCCTCACGATATTCTCGGTCAGCCTATAAAGAACTATCTTCCTAGTGGAAAGGACGGAGAGGTATTTTACCGTCTTATGAAAGACAGTCAGGCTATCCTTGAGCACCATCCCGTAAACGAAGAACGCCGACGCCGCGGTCTCCGTCCCGCAAACTCGGCGTGGCTCTGGAGCCCCGGTAAAAAGCCCGCGCTTCCCTCCTTCAAGGACAAATGGGGGCTTAACGGTGCGGTCATATCGGCAGTTGACCTCATAAAAGGGATAGGTATTTGCGCAGGAATGACATCTATCGACGTTGACGGAGCAACCGGAAACATACACACAAATTTTTCGGGCAAAGCAGACGCTGCTATCAAAGCCTTCAAGGACGGCTTTGATTACGTTTACGTTCATGTTGAAGCTCCCGACGAGTGCGGACACCGTGCCGAGACCGAAAACAAGATACGTTCGGTCGAGCTTATAGATTCAAAGATACTCACACCGGTTTTAGAGTATCTTGAATCGACCGGAGAGCCTTTTAAGATAATGATACTCCCCGACCATCCCACACCGATACGTATACGCACCCATGCAATAGATCCCGTTCCCTATATGATATACTCATCCGAGCATACATACAGCGGCGTTGACTCATTCACGGAAGCGTCTGCAGCATCGGCGAACAATTACCTTGCCAATGGATATGACCTTATGGGTCTGCTTATACAAAAATAATGAGGTATATATGAATCAGGAAACAAAGACTGCTAAAAAATCACACGAAATATTCGATTTTATCGAAATTGTCATAATAGCGGCTTGCATCGTTCTTCTTCTCTTCACTCTCGGCATACGTCTCTGCAGAGTCGACGGCTCTTCAATGTATGATACTCTTGAGCACGGCCAGATGCTCGTCGTAAGCGATATTGCGTACACGCCCAAGAGTGGTGATGTCATAGTATTCCACCAATCAAACAACCCGAAAGAGTCTCTCAACAAACCCCTTGTCAAAAGGGTCATTGCAATTAGCGGTCAGCATGTGCGTATAGATTACGTGCTTAACGAGACTGACGGCGGTGCTTATGTCGGCATGAAGGTTTTCGTCAGCAATGACGGTGTTTTCGATGAAACGGAAATAATTGATGAAAATTATATAAATTTTGCCTCGCTCGAAGCGGTGTACGCATCAAAATACGTCAATGATTGGGTGGAGCTTTTCGAACAAGGAATAACGCAGACAATGATCTACGAGGTTCCCGAAAACATGCTTTTCGTCATGGGTGACAACCGCTACAGCTCAGACGACAGCCGTCTTAATGTCGGCTACGTTGCCGAGGAATGTGTGCTTGGAAAAGTCATTTTGAGGCTCTCTCCGTTCGGCAAGGTCGAATAAATACAAAAGGACGCTTTCATTCCGAAAGCAACGGTAAAAACAATGCAGGAAAGACAGATACAGTGGTTTCCCGGACACATGGCGAAGACTCGTCGCCTTATCTCAGAAAACCTAAAGAACGTTGATATAACTATAGAAATACTCGACGCAAGAATACCAAAAAGCTCGCGCAATCCCGAAA
>JAZODV010000178.1:0-5900 GCA_045597185.1 Eubacteriales bacterium | reverse complement strand
ATAGACGATCCTGTCGCAAATGCGTCGTCAAGCTCGATAAAGCCGAACTCGGACGAGCACCAGAGAATTATCTCCTCGGAGAAACGGCTGAGGTGCATCATTAAGATCGATAGAGCGGAGGACAGCTCAAGCACGTAGTCGCGGTCAGAAACACCGTCGATGCTGTTATCGGTTATTTTTGAAAATCCAAGAAGTCCCGCAACTCTCTCTCTGTTTATGGGATACGTCGTTGCGGCAAGTGCGCAGGAGCCGAGCGGCATAACATCAGTCTCTACATATACTCTGTCGAGTCTTTCATGGTCGCGCATAAGCATTTGCGCGTACGCCATAAGGTAATGACCGAGAGTGAGCGGCTGTGCTCTTTGCAGATGTGTGTAACCGGGCATAACTGCGTCGTAATATTCGTTTGCTTTGTCGTATATTACATCAAGCAGCCTGAGCGTAAGCACCTGTATTTCGCGTATTTCCTTTTTGAGATACATGCGAAGGTCAAGAGCGACCTGGTCGTTACGCGATCTTGCGGTGTGAAGTCTTTTTCCCGTGTCGCCGATACGGTCTGTCAGAACAGACTCGATAAACATATGAATATCCTCTGCATCGGGATCGAACATTAGCTTGCCGTTATCTATATCGTCAAGTATTTCAAGTAAAGTTTTGCATATAAGCTTTGAGTCCTCAAGAGAAATTATACCGCACTCACCAAGCATCGTGGCATGAGCAACAGAGCCCGTAATGTCCTCTCGGTACATACGGCAGTCGAAGCTTATAGATGAATTAAAATCGTTTACACGGCTGTCGGGTGTGCCCGAAAACCGTCCGTCCCACATTTTCATGTAAAAAATTCCTTTTCAATCAAAAATATGTATCATTATAACTCAAAAATTTATATTCGTCAATAGTTTTGCCTTGCAATACATAAATTTCAACGTAAAAAAAACTGTTTTTCTCTAAAACTAATATAAAACCGACGATAAATTGAAAGGAAAAATACAATGAAAAAACTTTTATCAGTATTTGTGACGGTCTTTGTTTTGCTTTCATATTTTATATTGCCGACAAGCGCGGAAAAGACTGCTGTGTGTAATTGGTATTGCGTAAGACGTACAGGGCATTTGCAACCGTCGTGCGAGCCGGCAATGAGTTTTATAGAAAAATATAATGGCTACTATATAGATAAAAAGCACGGAGATTCGTGTGACGAAAAGGTGGTATATCTGACTTTTGATGCGGGATATGAGAACGGAAATGTCGAAAAAATACTCAACGTGCTGAAAAACGAACAGGTAATAGGTGCGTTTTTTGTACTGTCGCATCTTATCGAGGCAAATACCGAGCTTGTAAAGCGTATGGTAGACGAGGGGCATACGGTATGTAATCATACGGCAAAACACAAGGATATGACAAGGTATCATAATATAGATGAATTTGCGGCAGAACTTGCGGCGCTTGAAGCTCTGTATTCCGAGAAAATAGGCGGAAATATGGCAAAATACTACAGACCGCCCGAGGGAAAGTTCAGCGAGGAGAATCTTGATTTTGCAAATAAGCTCGGCTACAAAACGGTTTTCTGGAGCTTTGCGTATGCCGATTGGGATAATGCTCATCAGATGTCTCCGGACGCGGCAGAGAAGAAAATACTCGATAATATTCACAACGGTGCTGTGCTTCTTCTTCACCCGACGTCCGAGACGAACGCAAAAATACTCGGAAACGTCATAAGAGCCTTAAAAGCCCAAGGCTACAGATTCGGAACGCTTGACGAGCTGACAGGCGGTGTTTAAAAAATGAAAAGAATAATAAGCTTTTTAGTGGCGGTAATATTTATCGTGTGTGCTTTTTCCGTAGCCGTATCTGCTGAAAAAGTGTACGGATGCGCTTCAAACGATGAAATGAAGATCGCCCTGACATTCGATGACGGACCTCACCCGAGGGTCACGCATCAGATACTCGATGTACTCTCAAAATACGGCGTCAAGGCTACGTTTTTTATGGTCGGTGAAAATGTAAAAAACTATCCCGATACGGCAAAAAGAGTAGCGAGAGAAGGTCACGAGATCGGCAATCACACCTATACGCATCCGCATATAAAGAACATGAACGAAAATGAACTTCTGACCGAAATGGCAAAATGCGACAAAGCAATAAAAGAGGTCGCGGGAGTCGAAAGCGTAAAGCTGTTCAGACCGCCAGAAGGGGTAATAGACAGCGCGGTCAAAGCAATTTCAAGCGAAAAAGGCTACTCTATCATACTTTGGCGCATTGACACGAGAGATTGGGCGGGAACTTCTGTGGCTGAAATAAAGAGCAATATTGATAAAAACGTAGAGACCGGAGACATTATACTGATGCACGATTATATATCGAAAAAATGCCACACGGTCGAAGCTCTCAACGTAATAATTCCAATGCTTCTTGAAAAAGGCTACGAATTCGTCACGGTCAGTGAGCTGATAGGTGGATAAAAAGAGGGGCTGCCTCAACGCAATTTTGAGACAGCCTTTATTTGGATTTGAGCAAGAAGCGCCGTTTGCGGGGCGTGAGGCGTACAAAAGTACGTCGAGCCCCACAAACGACGGTAGAAAAAGTCCATTAAATTTGAAGAATTTCGAAGAAATTCAACATATTTACCGTTACAGTCATATTATTATGATATGAGTGGGCTTTCAAAGTAGATATATTATTTATCCCCGGACTTTTTCGGTCTTGCCAAATATGACATGCCAAAAATTAGCAGCCGCAACGCTTGTCGCTTCGGTCTGCGTGAGAGCTCGACGGGCAGGTGTTCGCTTCGTTTGCACTGACACCGAATTCGCCGACAGGGAACGCCATTTTTCGGAAAACACTGCAAGGATCGTTGTCGCAGGCTTCAACGCATTCCTTGTCGGGAACCGAATATTCGGCGGCATTGACAGTGAATTGCGCAGTGCGAACAAGACGGACGACGGAGAAAATACCGAGAGAAACGGTCAGTATACGGTCATCCTTGCATTCGGCGGGGAATCCGCTGAGGCAGGAGCAAACCGATTCGGGAATGTCTCCGCATCCGCAGCAGCAAACGCAAGGACAGCTTATCTTGTCGGCTACCTTTATGCCGAGAACAACGGGATCGACCACCTCAACGATGGCAACGGGTACGTTTCTGTGACACATACCGGGAACGGGGAGTGAGCAAAAGCTTGAATCGTCGGGACTACTACGGAAAACACTTGACACGCTGTCTCCACCGTAAAGCACGACGTTTTTGTCAAGAACGGCAATACCGTCAAACTCTTGGGAGCGTCCGTTTGCCACGCAAGCCTCGAAAACGAGCTTGACAAAGTAACGGATAGATACCGAGTAGAAGCCTCTGTTGAATTGGATGGGATCAACGCCGATAGCCGTCCAGACGATCTCGGCGTCACGTGCGCGAACCGCGCTTGTATGAGCGATAATATCGTTACCGCAGTCGGTCAGATATACGCGGACATTTTCAAAGCAATCGCGGTCACGGCAGGAATCGAGAATACGGTTAGTCTCGATACAGACAGTTTCGCGCGACGGAGTCGCGCTGCCGCAGGGGAATCTGCAATCTGCCATAATAAAACCTCCTACAAAAGATATAAGGATACCGCCAAAGGCGGCGTCTTTCCTTAACATCTTATGCGAGGTAATGTAAAATGACACAGAAAAAAAGCGAAGTGAGTCGAAAAAGCATAATAAAGACAGAACATTATGAAAAGATAAAATAATGTAATTTTTATTTTAAAACCACTTGACAAAAGAAAATGTTTGTGGTATCATATACGAGTCTTGGGGCATTAGCGCAGTTGGGAGCGCACAACACTGGCAGTGTTGGGGTCAGGGGTTCGAATCCCCTATGCTCCACCAAAATGGAAACCACCGTGAAAAACGGTGGTTTTTTGTTGCTTTTTACTATATTTGATGTAGGGTTTTGTTTTCTTTTTGATGCTGTGTCACGGCTTTTTAATGCTATATTTTTAATTCTGGTACCTAATTTTGTATCTAATTGTACCCTGCGCTTTTTTTGCTTCGTACCTAATGTTTTCTATTGATACCGTTCGTTATTCCTCATAAATTTTTTATAAGGAGCTTTTTTTGATATCATGATATCATTTTTTTACTTGCTGGTAACTTTCTTAACATTATTTCCATATACACACTTGAAATATTTGCTAAAATATGATATAATCTACTTATAGAAACACGGAGGTGCATATATGGCTACACATACTTTCAAAAAATGCCCGCATTGTGGCAAAACCTACGAAACATACTCGACATATACAAAACAGTACACAAAACATTCTGGGTCTCCTTTTATAACGTGTAAACATTGTGGTAACTCATTTGTAGATAAAGAAATTAAAGAACCTGCATTGAAGCCGTATAGTACGAAAGGATTTAGTTGGTTCAATTGTATATTTGCGTTCTTTATGCCTTTTGGTGCATTAGGCATACTATTAACTTGGGGAGCCTTTGGAATCAAGGAACCTTCTACTGTATTGTTTATTATTGCGTTTGTTGTAGATGCCATATATTTGGGATTAACTGTATACTCATTTATCAATCGCCAAAAGTTTATCGAGGAAGACAAAAAAGAGTATGAGGAATCCGAAAAACGCCTTAGCAACCCGGAATATGCCCAAGCTTTAAAGGATGCTGGATTCGATGTTCCAGAAAAATATTTAAAATAACAACTATATGCCATTTGCTCGATGAATCAAAAACTTAATTACAACGATAATATAATCGAACCTTTTGCAATAAAAGCAATTGCATCTTCATACAATCATATATATAACGATTTTTGTTGGAATAAAAAAGCGGATGATTTTGATTTCGTACATTACGATTTGGGAATAGGGTTGGAAGTATCCGTCATCATTACTTCGAACACCCAAAAGGTAGTTTCGTATCAAAATTCTATACGTAAAGATATCAAATCCATACGAGGCACTAAAATCAATTCAAATGGAGAGCTATCTGCTTGGTATGGTGGAAGTGGCTTTGAACTGCAAAAGCTCATAATTGATAGAATTTCTCGGAAGAATTCGAAAGCCAAAAGGCATATTAGTGATAAGATTACCGAGTGTCAACTCTGTTTATGTATAGATGATGGTGGTTGGTATCAACGCGAGGATGAGTTTGAATTTCTTAAAACGTGCCAAGTCGTCGCAGAAATGATATTCAGTAAGCTTTTTCTAATTACAAGCTCCTTGTTCCTTGTATATGAGAAGAACGAAATTACAAATTATAATCGAAAGTTGTACTAACGGTTCGATTTTCGTTAAGCAAGCTCCACCAAAATAGAAACCGCAATTCTGATAGAAAGGGATTGCGGTTTTATTTGTTTTATGGTATAATAAACTAACGCTTTTTTGCGACAAAATAAACGTTTGAGGAGCACGGATATGAAAATAGGACTTATAGGCTTCGGCTTTATGGGTAAAACACACGCATGGTGTGTGGATAATCTTAAATATTTTTATAAGGATCTGCCGTTTGACGCGGAGATAGTAGGTGTTACAACCGGTCACTCCGAAACGGCTGAAAAGGCGGCACGGCTTATAGGCTGCAAGGCTACGGACGAGGATTCGCTTATAAATGATCCCGAGGTGGATATTATCGATATATGCACTCCGAATATTTACCACTACGAAACTCTCAAAAAGGCAATAGCCGCAGGTAAGCACATCTATTGCGAAAAGCCGCTTTGCGTAAGCTATGAGCAGGCGTCGGAGATAGAAATGCTTGCAAAGGAAAAGGGAATAACGGCACAGATAGTGTTCAATAACCGTTTTTTACCCGCCGTTATGAGGGCGAAACAGCTCATTGACGAGGGCAGACTCGGACGTATTCTCAGCTTCAGATGCGAGTATCTTCACGCAAGCGCGACAGAC
>JAZODV010000177.1:0-8228 GCA_045597185.1 Eubacteriales bacterium | reverse complement strand
ATCTTGAAAAACACGCTGAAAAAATCTAATAGTTAAGCCTCCGATAGGAAAAATCCTTGTCGGAGGCTTATTTCATAATTTGAATTGTACTACCGCATTAGTGGTGAGTAAGTGCGCACTTGCAGAAAAATAAAAAGCCTCGTCAGATTGTAACCGCTTGTCTATCTGTTATTTTATTGTTAAAACTGTCCTTAAGAACCCGACGCATTTTTCGCAGGTCTTATCTTATTGATAATCTCACTCAAGCTCGTCAAGAGTTTTACGGAATGAATCAAAGAAGGTGTCGCAAAAATATTTGACCTCGTCGTATACGTAATACCTCTCGACCTCTGAAAGCAGTGTACTCTCGGCTTTTGCAAATTCACGGTTTCCGCTTCGCAGCTCCTCAACGCATTTTATATATGCCGATATCTTATCTGCCGCCTTGACGAGTACGTGCTCATACGAATCCGTATCGCAAAGAACTATATCGCGGTAATCATCATAAAGCTCCTCAGGCAGCATCGAAAGCAGCTTTTCGTTTGCTATGTTTTCGATGTCCTTGTATGCCTTGCGTATTTCGGGATTATAGTATTTTATCGGAGTTGGCAAATCTCCCGTCAATACCTCCGAGGTCTCGTGATAAAGTGCGAGCGTTGCAACTCTGTCGGCATTTATATTTCCGCCGAATTTACGGTTTTTTATCACCGCAAGCGCATGCGCTATCTGCGCCACCTGCGCGCTGTGCTCGGCAATATTTTCTTCACTTACAGATTTCATAAGACTCCAACGCTTTATCAGCTTCATACGAGCCATATATGCAAAAAAATTGTTCATTGTTAGTCCTTTCAAAAGAGCGTCTATGGAAACCATAAACGCTCTTTTCTTTATTCATTATGCGCCAAAATATCCCTTGGTACAAATAGCTACTATGTACGTAAGCAGACCCGCAGATACGGGCGAGCTTACCCAAGCGATAGCGATTCGCTTGAATACGCCGAAGTTGACCTTCTTGATGCCTCCGACAAGTCCCGCGCCGACAACTGCGCCGACGACCGACTGCGAGGTAGATACGGGAATGCCCATAAACTTACCCATAAGCAGAACTGTGAGCGCACTTGCGATGATAACGACGAAACCGTCAACCTGACTTATCTCGGCAATAGAGCCGCCGACAGTCATCATAACACGCTTCGAGAAAGTGAGAACACCGACAGCGATAGCAATACCGCCGAGTATCGCTGTAATACGCGCGTTTGTCAAAAGGTTTGCGCCCTGACCGGTTGCGTCATAGTAAAACGCTGTAACGCTTGCGGAGCTGTTCTGTCCAATACTGAAAGCGGAAAACGCACCTGCAGCAATATAGCCTAGCTTAACGATGATATCATAGTTTTTCATTGATGTCAAACGTTTTTCAATAAACTTTTTGACAAAAAATACAAGCACAAACGATATTATAGCTGCGCCCAATGGGTTTATCAACCAGGTTGACACAAACTCAAGTATCTCGCCAAGGTTACTCTTAAGCAGCGCAGGGTCGGAATAGTCGGCGTAGCACAGACCCCAACCGATAACAGCGCCGGTGATAGACTGGTTCGCGGATACGGGGAATTTAAGATAGCTCATTACAAAGACGGTAATGGCAGCGCAGGCGAAGATGATAAACGCCTTAAGCGCGGATTTGAGACGCAGAGATTCAAGCGTTCCCGCCTCTTTTGCGGAGTCAACGTCCGCCTGAGAGGCTATTACCTCGTTGTTTGTAGCAATACTCGCAAGCTTGTCAATGTTGTTGTGTCCTAGAAGAGCCGCGCCCGCAATAACCATAACAGCGATGATAATAATGGCGGTCCTGTATTTTACAACGCGAGTCGCAACAGCGGTACCGAATGCATTTGCCGCATCGTTAGTACCGAGCGACCAGCCCATAAACAGACCGGCGGACAGTAATAAAAAGATCCACATTTCGATTTTATGCCTTTCTTGCAATCAGCATTATCTGAATTTTGTCGGCGATATCCTCGATAATGTCGGAAATATCGCAAAGCTCCTCAACGATGCCGACGAACTGCATCTTAGCGGCAAGCTCGGCGTCTCCGGAGCAAATAGTCTCGGATATCCTGTATTCGATAACGTCTATCTGAGTTTCAAGTCTGCGGATATCATCGAGTATAGAAGCATCCTTTTGAAGCGCGTTCAACTTGGAAAACAGCATATCAACGCTCGTTTCAAGAAGAGCAAACTGCTTTTCGGTGATGTCGTAGATCTCATTGAATTCCTTTGCAAATTCGCTGGGGAAAGAAAAGCGATAAAGCACTATCCTTTTTGCAACAGTCTCGCACTTATTTGCTATCTTGTCACAGCTTGTGGCAATATTTATAAGATCCTGACGCGTAGACGGCAGATAAGAGCCACCGCTGAGAGAATCGATCATGGCACGAAGAGAAACGTCGGCAACATCTTCGGCATCGCAAACGGCATCCTTAAGAGCAATGATAGACTCGGAAGAAGGATTTTTCTCTGCAGTCGCCGCGCGCATAAAGCACTCAAAAGCGACAAGACACTTTTCAACATCCTTTATCTGATCCATAATAAGAGCATGAACGTCACTGTTTTTTCTGAACATAAATATACCTCCGCAAAATACGATTATTATTATTTATTTTATTATTATAGCACGTAAATACATATTTGTCAATTTGTTTTCAAATATATATTGCAATTATATTACGATACATCAACAAATCTTTACTGTTGACAAACGGAATAATTTGTGATATACTAATATCGGTAGCCTCGATCGGGTAAACTCCCGGTGACTTTGTGTCAACTTGGCTACCCTTTTTTTGTCTTTTCAAGAAGAGTCGGAAGGACCTTTGCGGAATCCTGCATTTTCATAATTTCAAGACTTGCCTTTTCGACCTTGCCGTCAATTATCTTTTTGCGGTTAAGTGTCTTGATAGCTTCGTCGCGGTTTGGCTTTTTGCCGTCTTTGCCGAACTGCTGCTCTGAATAAAGCTTACCGAGCTTTTCGCTTTGATCTTTGAGAGAATTGAACTCATCGACCTTCTTTTTGTATATCCTTATAAAATCCTTTTCGGCTTCGGTAAGCTCTATATCAAGCTCCCCACTGCCTGCCATTTGTATAAAGTCTCGGACAGTCAGAGTGCGTGTGCGTTCTCGATAACGTACGTCCGGATCAGAGGAATCATACCGCTTTGAAATAGGTATCAGGTTTCCCTCGTCGTCGTATGTAACATCCGTGAGCTTGACTCTGTCTTCAGCACTATTATAAACCTCTTCCGCATTGATCTTTTCATATCCTTCGGCTTTTGCTTTTGACGAAAGCATCTGCTTTGCAGTGTCATTAAGGCCTTTTTCAACGTAAGCAGAATATTTTTTATCGTTCTTCTCATAGGTATACTTTTCGGTCTCCGCAACAGCTTCCCTTTTGGCTTTGAGCTGCTCGGTGTTAAGAAAATCGTCGGGAATGTATCTTAACAGATCTTTACTGTTGACAAACGGAATAATTTGTGATATACTGTAAGTGACCGAGCGAAGGGGATTTCCGGACTCTGTTAAATCAGGGCTGGGATCGCTATGACCTCGGTCCTTTTTTGTTTCAACAAGATTGCTGATTGCTATTTCGTTTTGATTTACCACAACATAAAGCGTTGTATTACCGGTTCGGCTATATTTTAACCCAAATCGTATAGGAATTAAATTATCACCGTCAATATATGCACCTAATAAATTATCAAAATACATCGTGTCGGTGTCATAATAGTATCTATTATTGTGCCTTTCTATAACAACCGAATCTTTTGCAGTTGCTGGAAGTATTGGCAGAAGTTTTGCGATTTGCTCGGGTGTAGCCTCTTTTGTTATGCTCTCCTCGATATTTCCTTTAGAAAGAAGAACTTGAACATCAACTTCCTCAAACTTAATTATTGTTCCGGGGATTTCAAGTTTTTCGGCAATTTCAACCACTGTATCTTTACCAAACTTTTTCTTTTGAATCTCAAGTTCAGTTTTCTTTTCCGCAATTAACGAGTCCGCCTGACCCTCATACATAGGCGCATTGATTACTTTGTTTTTGAGGATTTCCGCGCGCTCGCTGTCCGACATTCCCGCGGTGATTTTTGTTTCATTTGCCTTTTTTGCGCTTCCGGGGCGCTCCTGATTCTGAACCTTACCGTCAGCGTCAGTCTTAGGCGTTGCCGCTTGATAATTCTCAACGGCATCGACAGCAGCCTTATCAAACAGCTTGACAATACTTTCGACGTAATGCAACGCTCCGTTCATTTCTTCCTTAAGCTTGTTTGCTTCTTCTACTTGCTCTGAGCCTATACGCTTGAAATACGCCTTGATATCGGCAATAAACTCCTTAAGCTTTGAAAGCAGCTTGTTAAAGACGTTTTTATGCTTATTTGCAAGCGTTTCAATAAAGCTCGAATCGGGAAGAATGTCGGTAAGAGCCTCGGCGACTACCTCGCGGCTTGCCTCTTCATAGGTCATTTTCCCGGTGCTGTCCTCAGCAAGTTTATTCGTTATAAGCTCGTCAACGTCAGCGCCCCTCGCGGTAAGCTCGTTAAATATCGCGCGTCTCAGCTCGTTATACTGTATGGGATTCCACTTTTCAATAAAATGCGAAAACTCATGCGAGAAGGTACGAAGCATCGTGTATTTAGCAAGATCGCCCACGTCATTTTTGTTTTCAAGTCCCGCATTGATATCAATGTATATCGTGTCGTTGCTCCACTTGAATTTACCCTGCTTGCCGATAAAATTACCGTCGGCGTCAACGTCGGACTTGTAAAGCACTATATTGACACCCGTAACTCTCGCAATGGTATCGAGTATCTTATAAGCCTTATTCTGCGTGTCGTTAAACGCTTTTTTTAACTCCGACAGCTTAACGCCCTCGCTCTTTACAAATCCTCTGCGGCGGACCGCTCTCTTTCCTTCGGGTCTCGCAGACGTATTTTCCTTTTTGAACTGCTCGTGTATTTCGGAAAGCTCGTTTATGTATGCGTCAAAGTCGTTGAAAGCGTTGGGAATCCAATCTGCATCAAATTCGGTACCAAAAATGATTTCACCTGCAATGCAACCGTAAACCGTAGCATTTAATTCATCGTAAAACCTGTCTTGCTGCTTATCATTCATGTTAAAAATGTCATATCCAAGATGACTCGATATCACCTCTAAAAGTATTATTGCTTCTTTGGATGACATATTCAACATATCGGGAGTGTGCTCAATAAATTTCAAATAAGGTCCGAAGCTAAATTGCTTTAAAATGTGTGTTGCTTCATGATAAGGAATCGCACGAAGATTATCGGGATCTGCATCTTCACAAATATATATTTTTTTATTATGTGCGCCTGCTTTTGCCTCTAAGTTCCATGCTGATTTCTTAATGACATAGGATTCTATACCGTATTCATTTGTAAGCATGTTTTGCGCCTTGTGCAAATCGGAACCTATCTCCGGCACAATATAATTATTGGTGTCTGAAAACCAAGTGTTGCCTTTTAATCCTCCAGGCAGTCGTTGAACAGATTTATTTTCTCGAAGATTTTCGTTCTCTTCTCCCACTGTTTCCTGTATTCTGGATCCGTCGCCATTCGTTTCTCGTGCTCCTCTCGATTCTTGCGAAATTCCTCCGAGCTCACGAGCTCCTTGTGTTTCTCTTCCAGCGTTTTCTTCCGTTCGTTGTTCGGCATTATTTATACCTCCGTCAATATCGTTTTCATTTATTGTACCACCTTTTTTCTTGGATTGCAATACGTTTCTTAAATAGTTATTTCGAGCCTCAACGTCTGCGGATTCCTTCCCCGCGTTATAGGCAAGCTCTTTTTGAGCATCGGTAAGGTCATTGCCTATTGCTGCGCTCTTTTTGACGTAATCGAAAGAAACACCGCTCTTTCCCATATTGTACGCCAAAGCAAAAGCGCTGTCAAATCTGTCAATGTCCTGCCCGGCATTAAGATTATACCCTCTGACATAAGCCTTAGCCTGATCTCCGTACTTCTTTGAAAGAGACTCGACAGTGGGCTCGTAAACGCCTGTATTTTCGTCCTGTGCGGCGTTTTCTCCGTACGTGACATTTTGTGTCATACAAGCTCCGTGATAGAACTGTTGTTAAACCAACAGCATCAAAACAAAACGCAGAACAAGAAAAAACCAACAAAGGAAGTCAAAAAGGAGAGAGTGAAAAAGGTGCAAAGCCAACAAAAAATAAAAAAGAAAGAAAAAAAGAGAAAAAAAGTATTGACTTATTTAAAAATATGTGGTATAATGCCAAAGTACGAAAAAATCTGGGTGTGGCGCAGTTGGGAGCGCGCTACCTTGGGGTGGTAGAGGCCGCAAGTTCAAGTCTTGTCACTCAGACCAAAAATCCGTAGGAATTGTACAAATTCTTGCGGATTTTTTCTTTTGTTTTTATTCACATTCAACACATTTCAGACCTTTTTCCTTTTTACAACCTTTTTAGTACATACAAAGTACTTACATTTGGTAGGTACATGGCTGGTACATGGTAGGTACAAGCTTTAAATTCAAATATTGCAAAAAACCTTACAAATAAAGACTTTTGTATTATTTCCCCTCTACTTTTCGGAATGGTAGAGGGGATTTTTATTGTCTAAACACACAATATTTACCAACATTCGAACATACTTGTGGGGTAACTTTCTAAGACGATACGAGCCACAAAAATAAACTTAAGGGATAACTTGGGAAAACGTAGCGAACGACTTGGGGGATTTCGCATGTATATGTTAAAATTTATTATACCCTCGGGAAAATAAATTTTAAGGAGAAGCTTCATGGCAACTATTGCAAAAAGGAAAAACGGAAAGTATCTCGTGCGTATATCTTGCGGAAGAGATATTATGACCGGAAAACAAATTGTTCACGGAAAGACATTCACTCCATCTAAACCTAATCTGTCAAAAAGATTATTTGAAAAAGAACTAAATGAGTTTATTGAGGAGTTTACCGAAGAATTACAATTTGAACGCAATCGAAAAAAGCCGGAGAACAAAATTGTTTCCGACTTCGCTAAAGAATACTTGGCAATTCAAAAAAGCACTCTCTCCCCTGCCACTTACGTATTTTATGAAAGCATAATAAATCAGCATATCCTTCCTATGTTTGGAAGAATGCGCTTGCAGAACATCAAAACATATCACGTCCAAGACTTCATATTATATCTCAATTCCATGCCACGCAGCGACGGCAAACAGGGGTTCATATCTCCGTCTACCGTCAAAAGATATACCACCGTACTACGCTCTATGTTGACATTAGCGTACAAGATGTACTATATGGACGATGACGTTGGCTTATCACGCCGTTTAACGTTTCCCAAGGAGCGTTATCAAGAGGTTGGCGTATTCACAATCGAAGAAACAAAAACTATCCTTGATGCCGCTAAAACAGAGCCGATTAATATCAGACTATTAATTGAACTCGCTCTTTTCACCGGCATGCGCCGCGGTGAAATCGTTGGACTCAAATGGTCTGACATCAATTTTGACAAACAATGTCTATCCGTCAAGCGAAGTATTTACAAACCCAAGGGCGAAAAGTCTATTGAGAAAGAGCCAAAGTCACATTCAAGCTTTCGCACTATCGCTATTCCAAATTGCCTCTGCGAAACGTTAAAGGAATATAAGAAAAGGCAAGAAGAGTATTCCCTCTCACTTGATACATGGCAAAATCTCGATTACGTGTTTACTGATGAGAATGGCAACGTAATGAATCCGCAAACACCAACGAAACAATTTTCAAAATTTCTTGTTCGTCATAATATACGCCGTCTAAAGCTTCACTGTCTGCGTCACACATCTGCTACTATACTTCTTGCTAATGGATGCGATATTAAAACTGTATCCGCGCGTCTCGGACATTCAAGCATTGAAACAACAAACATATATCTACATAAGCTTGAGAGCGTTGATAAGCACGCAGCTATTATATTAGATAAATACAGTAATGATGAAAAATAACAAGTAAATATGTGTATATAAGAAAATTATAATTTCTCATACAAAATACCAAATTAAGCAAATAATTGGCTTATTTATTGGCTTATTTTTACATTATGTTCTTGCAAAAAAATACAAAATTTGATATAATTAATATTATAGAAACCATAAATTCACCCAAGGGGGACAGTATGCATAGAATTTATTTGTCAAACAACTCTGCAGTAATGTTTATAAAATGCAATATCAAGGACAACA
>JAZODV010000176.1:0-9723 GCA_045597185.1 Eubacteriales bacterium | reverse complement strand
TTACACGAGACAACTTTGTTTACGTTTCGGTCTACATATCACTTTGCAATTCACTGCTTGAGGAATTTTTCTTCCGTTGCTTTGCGTTTTTATTGCTTAAGAAGTTTACTTCTTTCAAATTCGCTCTGCTCTTCAGCTCTGTAGCGTTTGCGCTGTACCACGTAGCTATTATGGGCGGTTGGTTTGCTCCCTGGCTGTTTATTTTGATCGTTGCGGCACTTTTTCTCTGTGGCTTGCTCTTTGATCTGCTCGATATAAAAAGCGAACGGATATGGGTCTCTTGGCTCGTACATCTTTTTGCAAACCTTGGAATAAATACTATTGGAATGAGGCTTCTTGAGATCATATAAAAAAACTACTGCAAATTTTGCAGTAGTTTTTTGTTACATACTAAACGGCGGCGTATCGAAGCTTTGTTCGGGCTCCTGCCATCTCATGTTTCGCAGAGGCTTTTTTCTTATAACAAAGAAGATTATAGACTGTGCGGGCTCAATAAAGATCGAGAGAAGCGTAAGTACAAACGACGAATTCGGCGCGAATATTCTGTAAACACGCATAAGCACAAATATATTGTATACTTCGTATATCATCGCGGAAATACTTGCAAGCATCGAAAGCACTTCAAGCGGCTTTGTTATAAGTGCCTCTACCGATTTCGAATATACATCCGCAATTGCAAGGAATTCGTCTGTCGGAAGATTTCCGCCCGCTTCAATCGTTTTTATGAACAGAACGTCCACAGCCTTAAAAAACTCTACAGTGGGTGCGGCAATCTTTGTCCAATAAAAAACGAGATAAGCAATATTGAGCGCGGCAAAGCCGATCGCAAAATAAAGCAGCTTATGTCCTCTCTTTTTGGGCGGCATTATGTCTCGGCACTGGTCGGCAAGGCAACCGAGTGCGAAAACTCTGCAAAACGGAACGAAAGCAAACCACGGCTTTTTAAATCCGCTCCGCCTTAGCATTGTCGAAAGTCCGATTCCGTGAAGAATATACAGCACAGCCGCCACTGCAAGAGCCGATGCCGCACAGGAAATAATAACATATAATATCATAGCTGTCCTCAAATTTATTTATTTTATTAATTATACCACACTTTTTTGACCTAAAGAACACAAATAGGTGTACGTATTATGAATTTTTATGATTTAGTTGTGTTTCGCAAGCTTTTTGCTAACAAATTATTCTTGACATTTTTACTATTCTGTTATATAATTTAGAATGATATATTGTTTTTTTAAGGAGTCTGTTTATGAATAACAGTGTTCCCGAATATTTCGGATGTTTGGTTTTTAATCAGGATGAAATGAATCGCCGTCTTTCAAAAGAGGACTGCGAGGCTCTTCAAAATGCTGTAGATACCGGTGTCGGTCTCGATATCTCTCTTGCTAACCGTATAGCCGACGCTATGAAGGAATGGGCAATAGAAAAGGGCGCGACTCACTATACTCACTGGTTCCAACCTATGACGGGTATTACCGCAGAAAAGCACGACAGCTTTTTACGTCCCGATGAAAACGGTCATCCCATTATGGCTTTTTCGGGCAAAAATCTTATAAAAGGTGAATCCGACGCGTCATCGTTCCCCTCGGGCGGTCTTCGTGCCACCTTTGAAGCTCGCGGCTACACCGCTTGGGATCCCACCTCTTACGCTTTCGTTAAGGACGGTTCTCTTTATATTCCAACGGTTTTCTGCTCCTTTGCGGGCGATACACTCGATAGAAAGACTCCCCTGCTCCGCTCTATGCAGGCACTTTCGAAGCAAGCAGTCCGTCTTCTCCGTATCTGCGGTAACACTGACGTAAAAAAGGTCATTCCTATGGTCGGTGCGGAACAGGAATATTTTCTTATCGACAAATCAATGTACGACAGGCGACCCGACCTTATGTACTCGGGCAGAACTCTTTTCGGCGCGCCAGCGCCCAAGGGTCAGAAGGGTGATTCCCACTACTATGGCGCTATAAAGCCGCGTATTGCCGAATTTATGCGTGAGCTTGATACTGAGCTCTGGAAGCTCGGTATTTTCTCTCAGACAAAGCACAACGAAGCCGCACCTGCTCAGCATGAGCTTGCTCCCTTCTTCGAAAATGCAAACTCGGCAGTTGACCATAACCACATCACAATGGAGTATCTGCGTAACGTAGCAGAGCGTCACGGCCTTGTTTGTCTGCTTCACGAAAAGCCTTTTGCTTCTGTCAACGGCTCGGGAAAGCACGATAACTGGTCTATATCAACCGACACCGGAGTAAATCTGCTTGACCCGGGTAAAACTCCCGCAGAGAACGCGCAGTTTCTTCTCTTCTTCTCCGCAGTTATCAAGGCTGTCGACGAATATCAGGACCTGCTCCGTCTTTCTGTTGCGACACGCAGTAACGACCTGCGCCTTGGCGGTAATGAAGCCCCTCCTGCCATTATTTCAGTATACGTCGGCGAGGTTCTTGAACATATAATCGAAAAGCTCGTTGCCAAAGAAGATTACGAGCCAGACAAGGAAACCGAGATACGTCTCGGCGTTTCAGCGCTTCCCTCTTTTCCTCGCGATTCAAGTGACAGAAACCGTACGTCACCCTTTGCCTTTACGGGTAATAAATTCGAGTTCCGTATGCTCGGCGCGTCACTCAATATTGCAGGACCTACCGCGACACTCAACACGATAGTTGCCGAGGAGCTTCGCAAATTTGCCGACAAGCTCGAAGCCGCAGAGGATTTCGACCTTGCTCTCAACCGCCTTATCCGTCACACTCTTCGCGATCATAAGCGTATTATTTTCGGCGGCAACGGCTATTCAAAGGAATGGGTAGAGGAGGCAAAGCGACGCGGGCTGAGCAATTACGCTACCACCGCCGATATTCTTCCTCACTTCACAGAATCGAAATTCGTAGACCTTTTCACACGTCACGGTATCTACACCGAACAGGAAATGGTTTCCCGTCAGGAGATCTCCCTACTTTCCTATGCAAGTACCGTACGTATTGAAGCAAAAACGATGATAGATATGGTTCGTCACGGTTATCTTCCCGCAATAGGACGGTACACCGCAGAGCTTGACCGTGCGCTTCAGCACTCGGGCGGTATGGCAAAGCGTAAGACCTTCGATATTCTCATAAAGCTTGAGGACAAAGCCTTTGACCTTGTTTCGGACCTTGAAGGATTAGTCACAGACGTTACTTCCGCTAACTACCATGATTCCGAAAAATTTGCCCGTACGCTTTGTGACAACGTTATTCCAATAATGAATTCTTTGCGTGAAGTCATTGACGAGGCTGAACGCTACATGCCGTTGTCCGATTGGCCTTATCCCTCGTACGGCGACATTATGTTTAAAAACTGACATGAATGAGTTTAACACTTATGAATACTCGGTTGAGCATTCAAAAAAAGACCCAAAGCTCCGCTTGAAAAAGACGTTACTCGTAATTTTTTACGTGATATACTGCCTTGCGCTTATTTTCGTCGTTGCTTTTGCGAAAGCTGGAGTTCTTGCGGCGCCGCTTATGGCACTCATCCCTGTTACCTGTTGGATAATTGCGTTTTTTACATGGCGTTACGTTAAGCCCGAATACGAATATTCAATGACCTCGGGCGTTCTTACCTTTTCGGTCATTTACGGAAGCAAAACCAGAAAAAAGCTGTTTGACACAAGGATAGCGGCGGCTGACACGATAGCACCGTATACAGAACATGCGAAGCGCGATATTGAAAAATACTCGCCCAAGGAAACCTACTTTGGCGTTTCGTCGTTCTCCTCTCCCGACGCTTACTATATGCTCTTTGAGACCGCCGACGGCAAGCGCTGTGTTTACTACTTTGAAGCGACAGAAAAGGCTCTCAAAATTCTTCGTTTTTATAACCCTAAAACAGTTGTTACAAAAGTTCGTTTTTAAGCATAAAAAACGGTTTACCGTACGGTAAACCGTTTTTTATTTTATTCAAATTGAGAGCAGTGCCGCGCCGATGATTCCCGCATCGTTTTTAAGCTCTGCTATTCGTATCTCGGTGGACTTGACTATATCTCCGCCGTAGCGTTCTTTATCAATTAACGGTATTAAGCTGTCAACAAGACTCTGACCCTCATTTGAAATTCCACCGCCTATAGAGATCACCTCGGGCTGGAATATATTCACCATATTCGCAAGTCCACACGCAAGATATCCGAGATACGTATCAACAACCTCGCGACCAGCCTCGTCTCCGAGTCTCATAGCATCAAACGCAGTCGCACCCGATACCTTACCCTTCTTTTGGACTATATCGGTCATAACGGTAGTCCTACCGTTCTTCTCACACTCTTCTATCTTTTCTTTGGTCATTTTGATTATCGCCGTGGCAGAGCTGTATGCCTCCCAACAACCGCGGCGTCCGCACGAGCAAGGACGTCCATTATATTCAATAACCACATGACCAAGCTCCGCACCTGCAGAATTGAAGCCGGAGTATATCTTATTATCAATAATTATACCGCCGCCGACACCTGTTCCGAGCGTGATCATTATAGAGTTAGATGTACCCTTTGCAGCGCCCGCAACCGCTTCGCCCCAGGCTGCCGCATTTGCGTCATTTTCAACTATTACGTCAGCTACGCCTGTTGCTTTTGAGACAGCCTCGCATATCGGATAATTCACAAATGGAAGATTGCACGAATATTTTACGCATCCGCTTGATCTCTCGGCAATACCGGGAGACGCGATTCCTATAGCGTCAATATCCGCCGTTGTTATTCCCTTTTCCTCACAAAGCATATTGCAGAGATTTGCGATATCGGTTGCTATCTGCTCTGATCCATTCTGCGTGTTTGTCGGTATGCTCTTTTTGAGCACTATCTTATAATCACTGTCTACAAGACCTGCGGCAATATTCGTTCCGCCAAGGTCAACGCCAATTCTGTACATATGAAAACCTTCCTTATGGTATTTTATTTTCAAAATATATTATACCCAAGAACCGGACTTTGTCAATATATTTTTCATTTATTCGGGAATTATTTCGATTATCACAAGCTCTGTGGGATTAAACAGTCTCGGGATCATTCCTGCCGTATTAGCAAGTCCACGGCTCACTACGAACTTCCCGTCATGTACTCCCGATGCGTATTTCGGAAGCACTCCTTGACCGGGAGCAAACAGACCTTTTCCAAAAAGTCTTATCTGTCCGCCGTGAGCATGCCCTGACAGTATTAGGTCTATATCTCGCTCCTTTAAATACTTTTCGTAGTATTCGGGATGATGGCACAGAAGTATTTTAAATTCTTCTCTTGCTATAAATCCTTCAAGCCAACCCGTATGGGGTGACATATCTCTGTTTGTATGCCCCGTAGTAAGTCCGCCTATTGCTAAATTGCCCTTGACCGTATATTCGTCATCAAGCAATACAGCTCCGCTTTTTCTTATCTCCGACAAGTTTTTTTCATGACACCGACGTCCAAAGTTTTTCTTATATTTATGTCCGCAAAGCTCGTGATTTCCGAATGAATAATACGTCGGGGATACCTTTGATGCTTCGCCGAGAAATGCAAAAGCATTTTCATGTAATATTGTTCCCATTTTATCATGCGACGGCTCACCGTCAAGCAGATCAAGACGCGAGGTAAGATCACCCGGTATCGCAATGATATCGGGTGATGCTTTTTTCAGTTTCTCAAGCACTTTTTCGTAATTATTGTCGTGCAGGTCAGACACGAGCGCGAGCTTCAGCTTTCGGTTTATTTTTTCGCTTCTTAACTTATATACTGTTATATTCATAGGCGAATCTTATATTTTCTCCAAAACTTCAATACTCCATTGTATGTATCTCATTTTAATTATAACAGCTTTTTTATAAAAGTCAAGGAAATTAAGACGTATTTATCAATAAAAGCATCCACTAAAGTGCACGCTTTAATGGATGCTTTTATTCATTCCTTTGTTCCGGTATTCTTTTTACTATCGTTCAAACACGCAACTAATTTTAATATTATTTCCCTTTCTTCATTATTCAAAGAAGAGATGTCCACCATTATTTTATCGGACGTTGATAAGAGATAGTCTGCATTAACATTGAATAACTGCGTCATTTCTATTATATTGGAAATTGAAGGAGATGAGAGCGACATCTCCCATGAATTAACAGCGCTTCTTGAAATACCGAGTTTTTTTGCCAGATAAACTTGTGAAAATCCCGCTTTCTCACGTAAATATCTTATTCTATCTGCGATCGTACTCATTTTCAATATCTCCTAAAACTTCATTTGCTTACATTATACCTTATCAATCTTGATTTATAATTATCATTCTTGATAAGTCTCGCTTGACAAAATGCTAATAATATGATATACTGCATAAAACACAGGTCTTAGGAGGCTTATATGAAAGAATTAATTATGGTACTTATTTGTATTGTTACGGTTGTACTTATGTTAATAACTGTAAAGCACGAAAAGGATAAAGAAAAACAAAAATTAAACGAGATCAAACATCTCACAAAAAAAGCAGAAAAAGAACTTTTACAAGAAATAAAACTCGTTCAACCACAGCATCCAAAAAACAACAAAGTAGTAAAAATCACCACAATAGCAAATGTACTCTCCACATTCATATATTTTATTCTCGTATTTTTTCCTTATGGAAAAATTGCAGGAGAGAATACTCCGAAAATCTTGGACTTTGTATTTTCTTATTTTGGAAAACCGCTTTCTGACTATAATCAATTTTTAATTCCTGTTAAAAGTATAGCCTCAATAGTTACAGTTAGCGGAGTCTGTATGCTGTTATTTGCCATAATCAGGCTCATACATTTTTTAAAAGCAAAAAGTCAAGAAGAAATTCTAGGTTTTTATTCTTTAGGTATAAGATGCAATCTTCTTGCTATTATTTATACAATATTCTTGATTCCCTCACTAATTTTCTATAATGACATCGCGACAAATGATTTCTTGATAGATAGCAATTTCATTTATTTGTCAATAGGCTCTATCTCTGTTTACTTAATATTCTCAATCATTGACCAATTTGCGCTTAAAAAGTATTACTATAAATACTATAAAGAAACTATGAGGTTATTACCTATAAAAAGCAGAAAAAAGGGGTTTTTCCTTGATTTATTAATTGTACTGCTTTTCTTTGCAGCTTTAGTTCCTATCTCAATAGCACCGGTAAAAAATATATATTCGGATGGATTCAAATCGAAACTTTACCCAAATTTTCCAACGCAGAATCACTTTTCTGTCTACGATGCAGATTTTGACAAAGAGCCTGATTTCATTTTTACTCCCGAAAATGAATCTCATAACATCAGTGGCGAACATACACTTATTTGCTACAGTAATAATTATTGCTATTATATGGCTCGTTTAGAAGCGTTGGAAAAAGAAATTACAAGTTCTTGGAGTTTAGAAGAAATACATCAAAAAGAAGAGTTAAAAACTCGTTTAAATGATAATCTTAAAAAGCTCGAATACGGATATATGTATTTGGATTATACCATAATAAACATAAAAGTTCCTAATACCAACGGATATACCAGGACAACAAAAGTGAATGAAATAATATATGATGCAAGCAGAGGTTCTGATCCCCAAAAGAAATGGGGTTCAGATAAAAGTTTAAGGAATTTCGCTTTTAAAGAAAAGATAGACTTGCAAAAAAAATCTTTTGAGGAAGGTACTAATTTCAGCAATATAAATTTGGGTGTGAAGATATATTATAATGACGGAAGTATGCATCTGTATTACGTAAATCCTTCAAATGCGGCTCAACTTAACGAAGCAGGAAAAGGAACACATTCTTTTGAATGGTCAGATGAGTGGGGGAGTTATTCCATTGATATAACTATTTATTAACAAAACTATTAATGAATGCAGAGAACATCCTTCTCTGCATTTTTTCTTTGTTGAATTTGTCAAAATTGAAATGTATATCATACTGTGATTTTCTTCCCAATTTCACTTTACAAAAGGGTCAAAATATGGTACAATATATCTGCTAATTATTTTTTGGGAGGAGGGCTTTACCGACGTGCGTCTCGATAAGTTTTTAAGCATCACGGGAACAGCTACAAGAAGCGAATCATCTCGTGCCGTACGTTCGGGCAGAGTCACCGTCAACGGTCTCGGAGCAAAGAGCGCCGATATAAAGATAGACCCCGAAAACGATACCGTATGCTTTGACGGAGTGAGGGTCGTCTACCGTGAATTTACCTATATAATGCTTAACAAGCCGACAGGCTACGTCAGCGCGACCGACGACAAAAACCTTCCTACCGTGCTTGAATTGCTTCCCGACGAGCTTCGCCGCCTTAACCTTTTTCCCGCAGGCAGACTTGACCGTGACACCGTCGGTCTTATGCTTTTGACAGACGACGGCGTTCTCGCGCATTTTTTGCTGTCGCCTGTGAGTCACGTTCCGAAATCCTATAGATTCACCGCTCAGTCACTACTTTCGAAATCAGACGTATCCGCTCTTGAGTCGGGCGTCGATATAGGTGAGGATCATATCACAAAGCCGTCGAGTCTTACTGTCGAAAGTGACGGAGCTTCGGGTGTCATCACCATTTCCGAGGGACGCTACCATCAGATAAAGCGTATGTTTGAGGCGGTCGGCAATAAGATAACCTCACTTGAACGTATCGCATTCGGGCCGCTTGTGCTTGATCCTTCTCTTTCTCGCGGCGAGTGGAGATTCTTAACATCGGACGAAATTAAAGAATTACAAAAACATAACAGAAACACAAACGGAGAAACAAAATGACTATCAACGAAATTATTGCAAAAGAACTTAACATCTCGGTATCCCAAGTCGAGAAAACGGTTGCTCTTATTGATGAAGGCAACACAATCCCCTTTATCGCGCGTTACCGCAAGGAAGTTACGGGATCGCTTGACGACACTGTGCTTCGTACTCTTGAGGACAGACTTACCTACCTTCGCAACATTGAAAAGCGTCGCGAAGAGGTCAAGGGCCTCATTGAGGCACAGGGTAAGCTGACCGACGAGCTTGTTGCCACTATCGATAACGCCCAGACTCTCACCGAGATCGACGATATATACCGTCCCTACCGTCCGAAGCGCAAAACACGTGCTTCGGTTGCGCGTGAAAAAGGTCTTGAGGGACTTGCAAAGCTTATAATGGAGCAACGCAAGGTTTACGAGCCCGCGCTTGAGGTTCAGGCTGAGGAATACGTTAACGAAGAAAAAGGCGTAAACAATATAGAGGAAGCCTTTGCGGGTGCGTGTGATATTATCGCCGAGGATGTTTCCGATAACGCAGAGTACCGTAAGCAGCTCCGCGCTATCACATTTTCTAACGGCGTTCTCACGACAAAAGCCTCAAACGCAGAAGCCGAATCAGTATATCAGATGTATTATGATTACGCTGAGCCGGTAAAAAAAGTTCCCGACCACAGAATACTTGCAATAAACCGCGGTGAAAAGGAAGAATTCTTAAAAGTATCGATCGAGCTCCCAGAGGAATTTGCGCTCAACTATCTCTTCTCAGAGCTTGTTGATCCCAACAAAAATCCCGCGACAAAATACGTCAGCTCCGCCGTTATCGACGGTTACGACCGTCTTATAAAGCCGTCTATCGAGCGTGAGATCCGCAACGATATTTTTGACAGCGCAAGCGAGGGAGCGATAAAGCTCTTCTCTGACAATCTCTCTCATCTTATCATGCAGTCCCCTATCAAGGGCAAGACCGTTCTCGGATACGACCCCGGATACCGTACGGGATGTAAGCTCGCGGTCGTTGATAA
>JAZODV010000175.1:0-4501 GCA_045597185.1 Eubacteriales bacterium | reverse complement strand
TAAGTCTCATACTATGGAATCTCTTGAGACCTGCGGCGCTGAGGTACAGAAGGGTAACGCACCCGAAGAGAGAAAGCTTCAGAGACTTTTCAGGAATCCCGAAGCTCAGTATATGATAAAGAGATGTAACGACTTCGGCGCGGGCGGTGTGTCTGTCGCTGTCGGTGAGCTTGCCGACGGACTTATCATCGACCTTGATAAAGTGCCGAAGAAGTACGAAGGACTTGACGGAACAGAGCTTGCGATCTCCGAATCACAGGAGAGAATGGCTGTTGTCGTCGAGAAAAAGGACGTAGAGGGCTTCTGCCGTCTTGCCGATAAAGAAAACCTTGAATCCACAGTCATCGCAGAGGTAACTGCCGATCCGAGACTCGTTATGTATTGGAGAGGCAAGAAGATAGTTGACATCTCGCGTGAATTCCTCGCAACAGACGGTGCGGAGAAGCATATCACGATAAAGCCCGCCCCCACGGCAGATTATACTAAGAAGTTTGACGGAAGCTTTACCGAAGAATACGAAAAGCTCGCGTCCGATCTCAACGTCTGCTCCAAGCGCGGTCTTTCCGAGAGATTTGACTCGACCATCGGCGCAGGTACGGTTCTTATGCCCTTCGGCGGAAAGAATCAGAGAACACCGATCCAGGCAATGACACATAAGATCTCAACCGAATCGGGTGACACGGATTCCTGCTCGTATATGTCGTGGGGATACAATCCCGAAATAACCAAAAAGAGCCCCTACCACGGCGCGTATCTCGCGGTCGTTGAGTCAGTCTCAAAGCTGGTCGCCACAGGTGCTGAGTATTCGGACGTATATCTCAGCTTCCAGGAGTTTTTTGAAAAGCCGCTTCGCGATCCCGTCCGTTGGGGTAAGCCCTTCTCGGCGCTCCTCGGCGCGCTCGAGGCGCAGAGAGAGCTGAAGGTTGCCGCTATCGGCGGTAAGGATTCGATGTCGGGAAGCTTTGATAAGATAGATGTTCCTCCGACACTTGTATCCTTCGCGGTAACAACGGGCAAGATAAAAGAGGTAATTTCCCCTGAATTCAAGCTTCCGTGCAGCCGTGTCGCACTGTTCGCGCCGAAATACGAAAACGGACTCCCCGTAACCGAGTCGTTTATGGAAACGGTAAATAAAGTAACGGCACTTATGAGAAGCGGAAAGGTACTTGCGGCATACACGCCTTGCTTTGGCGGTATAGCCGAGGCAATACTCAAGATGGGACTTGGAAACGGTCTTGGCTTTGAGTATGCAGACGGTATCACTAAAGAGGATATCTTCGGATATAAGTACGGTTCGTTCATTCTTGAGCTTGAGGACTGTGACGAGGGCGTAACTCTCGGTTACACGACAAATAAACAGCACATTAAGCTCGGAGACGAGTGCGTCGAACTCTCAAAGCTCACAGACCTTTACGAAAACAAGCTCGAAAAGGTATATCCCTGCAATAATATCGCGCACGCGGAAAAGGAGATCCCCACGGTATCGTTCGAGGGAACACCCGTAAAGTCAAGCATAAGTGTGGCAAAGCCGAAGGTACTGATTCCCGTATTCCCCGGCACAAACTGCGAATACGACAGCGCAAAGGCAGTTGCCGCCGCAGGCGCTGAGCCCGAGATAATCGTTATAAAGAACCTGACTCCGAAGGGCGTTGCGGACTCTGCGGAGTATTTCGCAAAGCAGCTCGAAGGGGCACAGATAGTCTTTATTCCCGGAGGATTTTCGGGTGGAGACGAGCCCGACGGTTCGGGTAAGTTTATCACGGCATTCTTCAGAAATGCCGCGGTACGCGAGGGAGTCAATAAGCTACTCGGACAGCGTGACGGACTTATGTGCGGTATCTGTAACGGATTCCAGGCGCTTATCAAGCTCGGTCTCGTTCCGTACGGTGAAATAATCGACACCGACGAAAACTGCCCGACTCTGACCTTTAACACGATAGGACGCCACCAGTCTAAGCTGGTAAGAACACGTGTCGCGTCCACGATGTCTCCTTGGCTTGCACATACCAAGCTTGGCGATATCTACACAGTGCCGATCTCTCACGGTGAGGGTCGCTTTATAGCGCCCGAGGCACTTATAAAGGAGCTTGCCGAAAAGGGACAGATAGCAACGCAGTACGTTGACGCAAGTGGAAATCCGACGTCCGATATTCAGTTCAACCCGAACGATTCGATGTGGGCAATAGAGGGTATAACCTCGCCCGACGGACGTGTGCTCGGTAAGATGGGGCACTCGGAGCGTGTCGGCAACGGACTGTACAAGAACGTACCCGGCAACTACGACATGGGACTCTTCCTGTCTGCGGTTGAGTATTATAAAATATAAATATGAAGAAAATGCCTTTGGGAAAGCCCCAAAGGCATTTTCGGAAAAAGGACAAAAATGAAAAAAAGGGAAAAGAAAAAATACGATAAAAACAATAGGCGTATAGATAACGTAGACGAGGCGATTGAGCTTACACGCGAGGCGGGAAGAAAGGTCGAGAAAAAATCGAAGGCTTTTTGGGCGGATTTTAAAAAATTCGTTGCGAAGGGCAACGTGGTAGACCTCGCTATCGCGGTTGTAGTCGGTACGGCGTTCAATAAGATAGTTTCGGCTCTCGTGTCCGAGATAATAACGCCGCTGACGAGTATGCTGCTCAAAGCCGATACCCTGACAGAGCTTAAATGGGTGCTTCGCGCGGCAGACGAGGCAAATGAGATAGAAGAGGTGGCGGTCACCTACGGCGTTTTTCTTCAGAGAGTAATAGATTTTATGGTCGTCGCGCTGTCAATATATGTCGCGCTTAAGGTGTTTATGAAACTCAAGAACACGATACGCAAGCGTGAAATTGAAGCCGCGGCAAAGCGCGCGAAGGAAGAAGAGGCAAGAAAAAAGGCGGAAGCAGAAGCCGCCGCGGCAAGAGAAGCCGAGATAAGACAAAAATTTATCGACGACGTCGCCGACCAGGCGGCGCTCCTGACCGATATTAAGGACATTCTTCTTCGAATTGAACAAACACAGAATAAATGAAAAGCACAGCCGAGAATAGCACTCTCGGCTGTGTTTTTGCTTTGCGGCTAAACACCGCAATTTTTCTCCCTTTTACTGATTTGTTTGGCTAAAATCGGAGCAGTACACATGTTATTGCATTCATTCGGATGCTTATCAAACATTTGTTTGAGTGTTGTGATATAATTGTATCAATCAATAAGAATCGGTTTGGAAAGGAAGTAAAATTATGTATATTTATCAAAGGTTGAGAGATATCAGAGAGGATAACGACAAAAATCAAGAAACAATAGCACTCGTTTTGAACATATCGAAGCAGCAATATCATCTCTATGAAAGCGGCAAGCGCGAGCTTCCAATGCATCACTTCATAACGTTGGCGAGGTATTACAACGTATCGCTCGATTATCTGGTAGGAGTTATCGACACACCGAAAAAATTACATTAAACCGGTCGTTTTCAAATCAATAAGCCGCAGGTAAATTGGGATTTGTCGGTGAGACGAAACCTCAACAAAAATCTACCGCAAATAATATTTCTATAAACCGAATAAACCTTAAAAATTGTAGGGGTGGAAGTCCTCGACGACCCGATACGTTGATTTATTTAGCATAATATTTTATAAATTTATTTTGTGCGTGTCTTTATAGAGATTATATTTTAATTAAATCATTTCAAACGGGTCGTCGAGGACGTCGACCCCTACAGATCCTTTCGAATCAAACACACCGATAAATCAAAATTTGAAAGACAAACGAAAAATGAGGTCAATGCATGACAGCGGTATTCGATTATATTTTAAAACCGCCGGACGGTTATAAAAAACTGAAAAAAAGACGTGCTTTACTCGTCGTTCTCTATATTGTAATTGCACTTGGCGGAGTTGGAACGGCAATTCTTACGTGGCAATACGGTCTGTTTTTCCCGACCGTCGCGCTTGCCGTAGGAATCGATATTTTTGCGATCGTTTTTACGTGGAAAAAAACGAATCCTGAGTACGAATATCTTATTGAGGCGGGCGAGTTTTCGTTTTCTGCCATTTACGGCGGACGGTCAAGACGCACGCTTCTGACGCTCGACCTTGCCGATGTCGCCTTTATAGCGCCTTCAAACGGTCTATACGATTCGCGATTGCGCGATTTTGCGCCAAAAAAGGAGATATTCGGAGTTTTTACTGAGGAGCAGAAGAATTATTTTATGCTTTTTACCGACGAAAACGATGAGCCGACGGCGTTTTATTTTCACGCCGATGCGGAGCTTGTCCGCGCGCTTCGAAAATATAACGCCAAAACGGTAGTTACACACAAAATTGAATGGTAATTAAAGCGTTTGTAACGCTTTACGGAGCGGTAAATTGGGATTTCTCGGTGAGACGAAACCTCAACAAAAATCTACCGCAAATAATATTTCTATAAACCGAATAAACCTTAAAAATTGTAGGGGTCGACGTCCTCGACGACCCGATACGTTGATTTATTGAGCATAATATTTTATAAATTTATTTTGTGC
>JAZODV010000174.1:0-4548 GCA_045597185.1 Eubacteriales bacterium | reverse complement strand
GACACTCACAAAATAAATTTATAAAATATTATGCTCAATAAATCAACGTATCGGGTCGTCGAGGACGTCGACCCCTACAATTTTTAAGGTTTATTCGGTTTATAGAAATATTATTTGCGATAGGTGTTTCTTTTGTTTTCGTCTCACCGATAAATCCCAATTTACCGAATAATGAATTTCAATAAATTTGATTTTCGCTCGCGAAAATCTTCCTTATCTTTTCACTCTTCACTTTTCACTCTTCACTATGCTTTTACATACCGTTTCCGCGGCTCTCGGAAGCAGCTTCCACTCAGCCTCTTCCATAACGCGTCTCTGAAGAGTTTCGGGTGTGTCGTTCTTTCTTATCTTCACTGCCTTCTGCGCGATTATCTCGCCACCGTCGGCTATCTCATTGACAAAATGTACCGTCGCGCCCGTCAGCTTGACGCCGTACGACAGTGCCGCCTCGTGTACGCGAAGTCCGTAGAACCCTTCACCGCAGAACGACGGGATGAGTGCGGGATGTACGTTTATTATTCTCTTCGGATATTTCTTTACAAAGCTTTCACTGAGTATACTCATAAAGCCCGCGAGAATTATGACCTCGATGCCGTTCTTATCAAGCTCCTCAAGTATCTTCGCCTCAAATGCCGCTTGCGTGCCAAGTGTTTTTCTTTCTGCTACGGCGGTCTTTATACCTGCGCTTTCGGCTCTTGTTAGTGCGTACGCGTCAGGCTTGCTCGAAACAACGAGAACAATCTCACCCGATTTTATAATTCCCGACTTTTCCGCATCGATGAGCGCTTGAAGATTTGTACCGCCTCCGGAAACGAGTACGGCTATTTTAACCTTTCTGTCGGTCATATTTTTTACCTCAGATGAACTCAACGCCGTCACCCTCGACGGTCTCACCCATTACGTAAGCATCGATTCCGCTGTCACGGAGCGATGCAAGTGCCGCATCAACATCCTTTGAATCAACGACAACACACATGCCGACACCCATATTGTAGGTGTTGAACATATCTCTTTCGGGCACGTTTCCTGCTTTTGCGATCATATCGAATACGGGAAGGATGCGAAGCGACTTTTTGTCGATCTTGGCACCGATACCCTTCGGCAGACATCTCGGAATATTTTCGTAGAAGCCGCCGCCCGTGATGTGCGAGATACCCTTGACGTCAACCTTGTCGATGAGGTTAAGTATCGGCTTTACGTACAGAACCGTCGGTTCAAGAAGCGCCTCAAGGAGCGATCTGCCGCCAAGAGATGCGACCGGCTTCTTGCTCTCGGGAGACTCAAGATCAAATACCTTTCTTACAAGCGAGAATCCGTTCGAGTGAACACCGCTTGAGGGGAGCGCGATGATCGCGTTACCTACGCTGACCTTGTTTTTGTCTATTATTTTCTTTTTATCAACGATACCAACGGCAAAGCCTGCGATGTCATAGTCGTCGTCGGGCATCATTCCGGGATGCTCCGCAGTCTCGCCGCCGATAAGAGCACAGCCCGAGCGCACACAGCCCTCGGCAACACCGCCGACGATCTCCGCGATCTTTTCGGGATAGTTCTTGCCGCACGCGATATAGTCAAGGAAGAAAAGAGGCTTTGCTCCCGAGCAGATTATATCGTTTACACACATAGCGACACAGTCAATACCTATCGTATCGTGTTTGTCAAGTATCATAGCTATCTTAAGCTTTGTTCCGACTCCGTCGGTTCCGCTGACCAGCACGGGCTCTTCCATTCCGGCAAGAGACGGCATAAACAGACCGCCAAATCCACCGATGTCAACGTCAGCACCCGGTACGACGGTTCTTGCGACGTGCTTCTTCATAAGCTCAACGGCACGGTAGCCCGCTGTTATATCAACGCCTGCTGCCGCGTAGCTTTCACTGTAACTCTTTTCCATAATTATCTCCGTTCTCCGCCATAGGCGGCAATATTTTTTGCTTTATATATGTGGGGTTTCACTCCACACCCCACATAAGAAACTTTTTGAAAAAAGTTTCTTATGAATCTTCAAAAACTTTCAAGCAAGGGGGATGTTTTAGTTTTTTGTGTTTCTTTCAACGGTTGCTCGGGCGCAACCGTTGAGGTTTTACACGGTGCTTATCGCGTCGAGGTCGGAGGTCTTCCCAAAAGTGAAATTCACCTTACCTCTTCACTTTTCACTCTTCACTCTTCACTTATTCTTTTCCCGTCCAGCAGTAGGTGCATATCTTGTCGGGGTCGATGCCGATAGCCTTAAGCGCTCCGTCAAGAGACTGGTACTCCACCGACGAAAGCTTTAACTTTTTGCGTATCTCCTCGCGCATCATTCTTCCGCGCTCGGTCTCGGGATCTGCGTATTCGCTTATATGCTCGTGACCCGCTTCACCCTCAAGCTCGTGTATCGTACGTCTCGCTATAAGCTCCATATCGCTGTTACTTCTCGAAAAATTCAGGTACTTGCATCCATACATTATAGGCGGACACGCCGAACGCACGTGTACCTCTTTGGCTCCGTTCGTATAGAGAAAATCAACAGTCTCGCGAAGCTGTGTTCCTCGAACTATACTGTCATCGACGAACAATAGCTTCTTTCCCTTGATAAGCTCACTTACAGGTATCATCTTCATGTTTGCGATACGGTTTCTCTGAGCCTGATTCTGCGGCATAAAGCTACGCGGCCAAGTGGGCGTATATTTTATAAACGGACGGCTGAAGGGTATTTTGCTCTCGTTTGCGTAGCCTATCGCGTGAGGCACTCCGGAATCGGGAACGCCGCAGACCGAATCTATATCCTGTGCAATACCGTTTTCTCTGTCATACGCCGCGATTATCGCTCCGTTGCGATTTCTCGAAAGCTCTACGTTTACTCCCTCGTACGATGAGTTTGGATATCCGTAATAAGTCCAAAGGAACGCGCAGATACGCATCTTTTCGCCCGGCTGTGCCAAGACCGTCATCTCTGTCGGCGTAAGCTTGACTATCTCACCGGGTCCGAGCCCTCGGATTATCTTGTATCCCGTCTTTTCGGCAGCGAAGGATTCAAAAGTGACGCAATATCCGTCACGGTTCTTTCCTATCATAACGGGAAGTCTGCCGAGCTTGTCCCTTGCGGCGATAAGCGAGCCGTCCTGCATTAGCATAAGTATCGTCGCCGAGCCGTCTATTAGTGTCTGCGCGAATTTTATGCCCTCAACGATGCTGTCAGACGCGCATATCAGCGACGCTACCAGCTCGTTGTCATTTATTCTTCCGCCGCTCATCGTGTCGAAGTGGTTTCCGCCGTTCGCAAAGAAGCGGTCTATAAGCTCGTCCTTATTGTTTATGCGTCCGACTGTCGTGATCGCAAAAGTTCCTTGCTTGCCGCGTATCAGTATCGGCTGCGGGTCTGTATCGCTGATACAGCCTATCGCGCCTTTTCCCTTCATCTCGCCGAGCGTCATTTCAAACTTGGTTCTGAAGGGTGAGTTTTCTATATTGTGGATCTCACGCTGAAATCCGATCTCAGAATCAACTGCCGCCATTCCTCCGCGACGTGTTCCGAGGTGCGAGTGGTAGTCAACTCCGAAAAATACATCGGCTACACAGTCACGCTGTGAGGTTGCTCCGAAAAATCCTCCCATAAGCTCCCCCGATTAAAATTTTGCCGAAACGGCTTTGTCTTTTTCAAGCACTGCCGCAGTAGCCGAGGCGCGCTGCGAATCAAGCTTTGCCGCAAGAGACGCGTCATTTACGGCAAGGATCTGAAGCGCAAGCAGGGCGGCGTTCTTCGCGCCGTCTATAGCAACCGTTGCAACCGGTATACCGGCAGGCATCTGAACTGTTGAAAGAAGCGCGTCAAGACCGTCAAGCGTTGACGCCTTGACAGGAATACCGATAACGGGAAGTGTGGTGTTCGCGGCAACGGCGCCCGCAAGATGCGCAGCCTTACCCGCGGCGGCTATCATAACGCCAAAGCCGTTCTCACGAGCCGATGACGCAAAAGCTCTTAGCTGCTCGGGCGTTCTGTGAGCCGACAGAACTCTTACGCAGGTCTCAACGCCGAACTCCTTAAGCGTCTCGACGGCAGGAGTTACGACAGGCAGGTCGCTGTCGCTTCCCATAATAATTGCAACTTTTTTCATAAATCTATCTCCTTAATTTTCCATTTTCAACTTTCGATTTTCAATTAAAAAAGGGCATTCTTCTCCCACTTGGGGAACAGAATTGCCCAGGCGGTCGGCTTTTACTGATGACCTTTCCCATGTGGTGCTCCACTTTTCCGCCGGTTACGGTCACCGTGTTCTGTTTTATTTTATCACATTTTCGTTCTAAAGTCAATAATCGCAAGCGACATATTTCGGTATTTTTATTATATTTTATTATTTATTATACACAAGACATTAATCTTTTGACAAGAACGGCGCATCGGTTGCCCGATAAATTGGGATTTATCGCACTGACAGCGCGAAGCGTTTGAAGGTTTTTGCGTCGCTTTTTGCAAAAAGCGACCGCTGCTCCAGCGCGCGTGCGCTGGTCGCCTCCGCAGAGGCGAAATTCTCTTTCGGCGTGTTCTTTTTTGCCAAGCTTTTTTCT
>JAZODV010000173.1:0-18633 GCA_045597185.1 Eubacteriales bacterium | reverse complement strand
GACTGTCGAACAGATAATACGTCCGACGGGACTTCTCGATCCCGAAATAGAGGTACGCCCGATAGAAGGTCAGGTCGATGATCTTATGGGGGAGATACGAATGAGAGCAGAGAAGAACGAGCGCGTTCTCGTCACTACTCTGACAAAGAAAATGGCAGAGGATCTCACCGATTACTTTGAAAGCAACGGACTTAAAGTCCGCTATATACACTTCAACGTCGATACGATGGAGCGTATGCAGATAATACGTGACCTTCGTCTTGGCGTATTCGATGTGCTTGTCGGTATAAATCTTCTCCGTGAAGGACTTGACTTACCCGAGGTGTCGCTTATCGCGATACTCGATGCCGACAAAGAAGGATTTCTAAGAGCCGAAACGTCACTTATACAGACGATAGGCAGAGCCGCGAGAAACGAACACGGTAAGGTCATAATGTACGCTGACACCGTTACCGGCTCTATGGATAGGGCAATCAAGGAAACGAATCGCCGTCGCGCGCTACAGGAGGCCTATAACAAAGAACATGGAATAACACCGAAGACAGTTATTAAGGGTATACGTGATCTTATTGAAATAGGTACTGCGGTAACAGACGACAGAAAAGACAAGTCTGAAAAGACAAAGAAGCTTACGAAGAAAGAAAAGGAATCGCTTATAGAGCGTCTCGAAAAGGAAATGAAGGATGCGGCAAGACAGCTTGAATTTGAAAAGGCTGCGTATATACGTGACCGAATCAGAGAGCTTCGTGAGAGTAAACAGTAATTGATAAGGATAGAAAATGTCAAAAGAACTTATAGTGCGCGGTGCGCGCGAAAACAATCTTAAAAATATAAACCTTACAGTACCGAGAGATAAGCTTGTGGTCTTTACAGGACTTTCCGGTTCCGGTAAGACCTCTCTTGCGTTTGATACGATATACGCAGAGGGACACAGAAGATTCGTTGAGTCACTTTCGTCTTATGCGAGAATGTTCCTCGGTCAGCTCGATAAGCCCGACGTTGACAGCATAGAGGGTCTTTCTCCTGCGATATCCATAGACCAGAAAACAACGTCTAAAAATCCGCGATCGACTGTTGGCACTGTTACCGAGATATACGACTTTCTGCGTCTGCTTTACGCAAGAGTCGGTGTACCTCACTGTCCTGTTTGCGGAAAAGAGATAAGACAGCAAACGACCGACAGTATAATAGACCGTATAATGTCAATGCCCGAGGGAACACGCTTTATGGTGCTTGCTCCCGTTGTGAGAGCGCAAAAGGGAATGCACGAAAAGGTCCTGTCCGACGCTAAGAAAAGCGGTTATGTGCGTGTACGTATTGACGGAAATATGTACGACCTCTCGGAAGAGATAAAGCTTGACAAAAATATACGTCACAGAATAGAGATAGTTGTAGACAGACTTGTGATGCGTGAGGATATTCGTTCGCGTCTTTCCGATTCTGTTGAGACCTCGCTTGCGCTTGCAGACGGACATCTTATGACCGTTACTGTGCCGCGTGACGGAGGGGGAAAGCCCACTGAAATGGAGTTCTCGACACATTACGCGTGTGAAGAACACAACATTTCGTTTGGAGAACTTGAGCCTCGTATGTTTTCATTCAATAATCCTGCAGGTGCCTGCAGTGAGTGTGCGGGACTTGGCGTACACAGGCGTCTTGCGGTGGAGCGTATCATACCTGACAAGTCTCTGACAATACGAGAGGGCGGAATAGGTGTTAACGGATTTAAATCAATGGACGAGGATACCTGGAATGGACCGCTTATCGCGGCGGTCGGTGAGCGCCATGGCTTTGACGTTGATACTCCTCTTGAAAAATTCTCCGAAGAAGCGTTAAAGATACTTCTATACGGTTCCGGCGATGAAGAATATTCTGTAACTCGTTATTTCGGTAAAAGCGGACGCAAGCAGGTTACGAAATTTCCGGGTATCGTCGGTATGATCGAATCCCGTATGACTATGGGTATGAGCGAATATTACGAAGAGCTCATCGAAGAAGCGGAATGTCCGAAATGTAAAGGACGCAGACTTAATGATACAATACTTGCCGTAACTGTCGGCGGTAAAAATATAGATGAATTTTGTTCAATGTCCGTAAGTGAAGCACTTCGCTTCGTTGAAACTATGAACGATGGCTTTACGGAAAATGAGAGGCTTATCGCCAAAGAGATAGTGAAGGAGCTTCGTTCGCGTCTTGGATTTTTGCAGAGTGTAGGACTCAGCTATCTGACGCTTACAAGACGTGCAGGCACACTTTCAGGCGGAGAATCGCAGAGAATAAGACTTGCCACGCAAATAGGAAGCTCACTTGTCGGCGTTCTTTATATACTTGACGAGCCGAGTATAGGTCTTCATCAGCGTGATAACGGCAGGCTCATTGATACTTTAAAATCACTTCGTGATCTTGGAAACAGCGTTATCGTTGTTGAGCACGACGAGGAAATGATGGAAAGTGCCGATTTTCTTGTCGATATAGGTCCCGGCGCGGGAATACACGGCGGAAAAGTCGTAGCTTCGGGAACACCGAAGGAGGTCGCCGCTTGTGAAAACTCTATAACCGGAGATTATATGTCGGGAAGAAAAACCATACGCGTTCCGGAAACGAGAAGAAAAGGAAACGGAGATTTTCTCACTGTATACGGTGCGGCTGAACACAATCTGAAAAATATCGACGTAAACATCCCGCTCGGTTGCTTCGTCGGTGTGTCGGGCGTTTCGGGCTCGGGAAAATCCTCGCTTGTAAACGGTATTCTTTATCCGTATCTTGCAAGAAAGCTGAACAGAGCAAATACGCATCCAGGTAAATTTGATCGCATTGAGGGTGTAGAAAAGCTTGATAAGGTAATCTGTATAGATCAGAGCCCGATAGGAAGAACTCCTCGCTCAAATCCCGCGACGTATACAGGTCTTTTCACCGATATACGAACACTTTTTGCAAAGACACAGGACGCAAAGGCACGCGGATACAGTGCAGGGCGTTTTTCCTTCAATATAAGAGGCGGTAGATGTGAAGCTTGTGAGGGTGACGGTGTCAAGTGCATTGAGATGCATTTTCTGCCTGATGTATACGTGACCTGTGACGTTTGCCACGGAAAGCGATACAACAGAGATACGCTTGAGGTCAAGTACAAGGGAAAGAATATATATGATGTCCTCAATATGACGGTTGAAGAGGGAATAACCTTCTTTGCAGATCTTCCCAAAATAGCAAAGAAGCTACAAACACTTTACGATGTTGGTCTTGGATATATAAAGATAGGTCAGTCGTCCACTACTCTTTCGGGCGGTGAAGCACAGAGAATAAAGCTCGCAACAGAGCTTTCAAAGCGTGACACGGGAAGAACAATATATATTCTCGACGAGCCGACGACTGGACTTCATACGGCAGACGTAGCAAAGCTCATCACGGTTCTCGGTCGCCTTGTTGACGCAGGTAATACGGTTCTTGTTATCGAGCATAATCTCGATGTACTAAAAACTTGTGATTATCTGATAGATCTCGGACCAGAGGGCGGAGACGGCGGGGGAACACTTGTTGCCTCCGGTACTCCCGAAGATATCTCAAAATGTAAATATTCATATACTGGTGAATATTTACGAAAAAAACTTGAGACCAATTGAAAAAAATGCAAAAAAGCTATTGACATAGGAGAGGTTCTTGACCTTATATTCATGGCGGACGGACAGATAATAGAAGAAGCGTCACCTGCAGAATTTTTCGACAGTCCAAGAACAGATAGGGCAAAGCAGTTTTTAAAATGTGTCCTTTAAAATAAATATGCTATCTCAGGTTTAAAGCTGAGATAGCATATTTTTGTTATTTTGTGTCGTTTACTCTTAGTGTGAGGTCTTTTGTGTCGGCTTTCGAAAATACGTATATCATAATGAAGTATCCGAGAACACAGAAGAGGATGTCAGTGGTATAAGCTATGAACATCCACATACCGTCAATAATACTTGAGGGAAGACCGACCCATATATCATACATAAGTCTGTTAGGGACTATCTTTATCAAGGCAACGGTAATTGCAGTAATAAATGCCGTTAAAAGCATTGGATTTTTAAGAGAAAAGAGCTTTTTAAAGGGAAAGAATAGGGTTCGCCTATCGAATTGGACACCAATTTTTGCGGCGCTTTTCTTTGCTATATCCGCAAGTTTATTTTTCTTACCTATTATGATCAAGGCAAATGCAGAAACTATAAGATACTGAATAAGCTCTGCGGATGAGCTTACAATATTTGGCACGATCTCGTCTTTTAATGCTTCATTACTTGTTGGATATACGCCGAAAACGTAAAAAGATGACACTATATTAAGTGCGTATTTTGCAATCGTAGATACCGAAAAGATCACGACCGCAAGGATAGACCTTGAAACACCAAAACGGTAGAAGCAAAAAGCTGTTAATGCATAAGAAACGAAGAATACAATAAGATCGAATACCCAATATACAGCGTAGAAAATATCACTGAGATAGGGAATAGTTCCTTCAGCGTTTGAATAAGCAATAAGAGGGCTTAAGCAAAAGGCGAACAGTAACGCTGAACCGACCGATATAGCCGAAAGCGTTAATATTAATTTTTTGTATAACAGCTTGTCAGATTCACTGTGGGCTGCTTTTTGTATTTTGTTTTTGCAGTTCATTTTTTCAATCCATTCTTATAATCAAAATGATAACTACGAGAATGATATCATATAATAATTAAACAATCGTAAACGAACAGTAAAATATATTGAGTGAAAGACATTATTTTATTTATTTTATTTATTTTTTTCTAAAAAGCGTTGACAAACCGCTAAAATATGGTATAATAATAGGGTAAACAGTAAAAGGGAGTAGCTAAATGCTTCGCATTTCCGAAAATCGCCAACTCGACTCTTTGCAGTCCGGTTTTCGGGTCTTTTGATGGCAAGACTTTTGCAACCGAGCGGTTGTGGGAGTCTTTTTTATATATTAATCGGTAAATTATTTTTAAGGAGATAAATTAATGAAGCATTACTTGAATGATGCCAAGGATGTTATCAAAGAGGTCGGCAGTAATGTTGACGGTCTTTCTGCATCCGAGGCAGAGGAAAGACTTGCCAAAAACGGCAAGAACAAGCTTGTTGAAGCTAAAAAAGAATCACTTGTTCACCGCTTTTTGAAACAGCTTGCAGAACCTATGACCATTATTTTGCTGGTCGCTGCGGTAATATCTGCGGTTCTTGCTGTTGTGGAGCATGAATTTCCGTCAGATGTTATTATAATTATGGCGGTCGTTCTTATTAACGCTGTTTTGGGCGTTTTTCAAGAAAGCAAAGCGGAAAAAGCGATTGAAGCTCTGCAAGAAATGTCAAAAGCGCAAAGCAAGGTCATACGAGACGGTAAACAGATATTCATTGCAAGCGAGGACCTTGTTGTAGGCGACGTTATAATTCTTGAAGCGGGCGACGCTGTTCCTGCCGATGCAAGAATAATAGAATGTGCTTCTATGAAGATAGAAGAAGCAGCTCTTACAGGTGAGTCGGTTCCCGTTGACAAAAAATCTGAAGCTTTGACTGCCGGAGATAACGGAGACGTTGCACTCGGAGACCGAAAGAATATGGTGTTTATGGGTTCTACTGTTGTTTACGGTCGCGGTAAAGCAGTCGTTGTTGCAACTGGCATGGATACCGAAATGGGTAAGATAGCAGACGCTCTTGCTCAGGCAGAAGAAGGTAAGACACCTCTTCAGATAAAGCTCGCGGGGCTTTCCAAGATACTCACTTTCCTCGTAATAGGAATTTGTGTTGTCGTTTTCGGAATCAACCTGATCCGTTCATCTGCGATGGGAGATCAGTTCTCATTCCACAATGTTATGGATTTCTTTATGATAGCGATATCTCTTGCGGTTGCGGCAATACCCGAAGGACTTGCAACCGTTGTTACTATTGTTCTTTCGATAGGCGTTACCAATATGTCAAAGCGTAATGCCATTATAAGAAAGCTCACCGCTGTTGAGACTCTTGGATGCACACAGATAATCTGTTCTGACAAAACAGGTACTCTCACGCAGAACAAAATGACTGTTGTCGATCATTATGGAGATGATGAATCACTTCTTGCGAATGCAATGTCACTTTGCTCTGATGCGGAGTTTGACACAGAAGCAGGTACAGCTATCGGAGAGCCGACAGAATGCGCACTTGTAAACTATGCAGAAAAGCTCGGACTTTCAAAGAACACACAGAAAAACGAGCTTGTACGTATAGGCGAGGTTCCGTTTGACTCGGGTAGAAAAATGATGACGACCGTTCACAAAGCAGCAGACGGTAGTCTTCTCCAGTTCACAAAGGGCGCACCCGATGAGCTTCTCAAGAGATGTACAAAAGCTCTCGTCGACGGTTCGGTTGTGGATATGACAGACGGTATCCGTGCCGATATCCTTGCCGCCAACAAGTCAATGGCAGATAAGGCGCTCCGCGTACTTGCTGCTGCAAAGAAGGAGCTCGGTGCAGAGCCAACGGTATACGATTCTGAAAGCGTTGAAAACGAGCTTTGCTTTATAGGACTTGTCGGTATGATAGATCCTGTTCGTCCCGAAGTAAAGCCTGCTATCGATGAGTGCCGCAGCGCAGGCATCCGTCCTATTATGATCACAGGTGACCATAAGGATACAGCTGTCGCTATCGCTATGCAACTTGGTATTATTGAGTCGGCAGATCAGGCTATTATGGGTTCTGAGCTTGATAATATTTCGGACGAGGACTTTGAGACAGAGGTCGAAAAGTACAGCGTTTACGCACGTGTTCAGCCAGAGCATAAGACGAGAATAGTTAACGCATGGCGTAAAAAGGGTAAGGTCACCGCTATGACGGGTGACGGCGTTAATGACGCTCCGTCTATCAAGAACGCTGATATAGGCGTTGGTATGGGTATCACGGGTACCGACGTTACAAAGAACGTTGCTGATATGATACTTGCCGACGATAATTTTGCTACGATCGTTTCGGCGGTTGGAGAGGGAAGAAGAATTTACGACAATATCCGCAAAGCAATTCAGTTCCTTCTCGCGTCAAACCTTTCGGAAGTTCTTTCAATCTTCTTTGCAACCCTTATGGGCTTTACAATATTTAAGCCCGTTCACCTGCTTTGGATAAATCTTATAACAGACTGTCTGCCGGCACTTTCTCTTGGCATGGAAAAGCCTGAGGCTGATATTATGAATCGCAAGCCTCGTGACAGTAAAGAAGGTATTTTTGCCGGTGGACTCGGATTTGCTGTTGCGTATCAAGGTGTTATAGTAACACTTATCACACTCATTTCTTACGCAGTCGGTCATTATCTTGAGTTTGGAAATTTCAATATCATAAACAGCGCAGACAGTGCACACGGAATGACGATGGCGTTCCTTACGCTTTCTATGTGTGAGATATTCCACTCCTTCAATATGCGTTCGCTTCACGGTTCGTTATTTACAATGAAGGGACAAAACAAATGGCTTTGGGGCGCGGGTCTGCTTTCCTTGATTCTCACAACTGTAGTTATTGAAGTTCCGTTCCTTGCCAAGGCGTTTGAGCTTGTATCTATTGGTTGGCTTGAATATGCTATAGCGCTCGGACTTGCGATCCTTATAATTCCTATTGTTGAAATAGTAAAGATAATCCACAGAGCAATAGATAAGAAAAAATATTAAAAAATCAAGAGTGAGTATATGTTAAATGTACTCACTCTTTTGTAAAAGGAATGGTGAAAGTGAAAAACAGCGAATATATCTTATTTGACCTTGACGGTACACTTACCGACCCCGGTGTTGGTATAACTAATTCGGTCGCGTACGCGTTATCAAAATTCGGTATAAACGTTGAGGATAAAAGAGAGCTTTATTCATTTATCGGGCCTCCGCTTATAGATTCTTTTAAAAAATACTATGGATTTTCAGAGGAAGATGCAAAGAAAGCACTCGGTCATTACAGAGAATATTTCAAAGTCCGCGGAATGTTTGAGAATACAGTATACGACGGTGTTGCTGAAACGTTGAACGAGCTTAATAAACAAGGAAAAAAGCTGATAGTAGCAACCTCAAAGCCTGAAGAATTTGCTGAACAGATACTTGAGTATTTTTATCTCAAAAAGTATTTCTTCGGCATTGCGGGTGCATCAATGGATGAAAAGAGAAACAAAAAAGAGGACGTTATAGATTATGCAATTAAACGTTTTAATATCGTTCCCGAAAAAGCCGTTATGATAGGTGACAGAGAATATGATATTTATGGCGGTAAAGCTTTTCAAATGCATACTATCGGAGTGCTTTTTGGATACGGTGGCAAAGACGAGCTGTCGAATGCCGGAGCGGATATTATTATATCAAATTTCAATGAGCTTTTGAGTGTTTTATTTTGATGCTTTATCTTGCGAATTTTGTTGAACTTTGTAAAAAATATTCTATATTGTAATAATTTATGTAATAATTGTGATTCTTTGATATAATGTTACTAAACCCATAGAACTAGGAGATCTTGCTCATGAAGAAAATTATTGCTATCATAATTTGTATTTTGCTGTGTCTTTCCTGTGTTGCTGTTGGTGTTAACAATCAGAGAGATAACAGTGAAAATGACTACTCGTTAAAAAACTACAGCAACCCAATAAAAAACATAGCTACCGGTGCACCGTCGAATGCCGGAACGATAGAGGGAGTCGTTCCTAAGGAAGGAAAGATCAAAAAGGATTCACAGGGGAATTATTATTTGACCGGAAACGTAAGTGTTTTAGACAGTTCAGATTTTTCTGATGTTGAAGCCGCACTTTGCTCGGGAAAGACGTTTGACGGAAAAGGCTATACAGTAACTACAGATGTTCCTCTGTTTACTAACTTATCGAACGGCACTCTTAAAAACTTCACGGTAAAGGGAAGTATCGGCAGTGTGTCAAACGGAACGGCAGCTATAATAAATGAAATTTCAGGTTCGGTTACTTTTAGCAATATAAGATCTTCGGTAGAGATAGTTGTAATGCCATCTAAGAGTACTGTACTGTCGGGTTTTGTCGCTAAAATATCAGGGCTTGGCGGCGAGAAGATAGTTTTTGATGATTGTGTTTTTGACGGTAGACTTGAATCAAGGTCAACTTCAAAAGGCGCTGCTGCGGGCGGATTTATCGGAGAGGCAGAGTATGCAGATGTTGAATTTAAAAACTGTACATCTGACGGTGTGATTCTAATCGGCGGTAATGCAGGAGGATTTATTGCTGAATCAAAGTCCTATACGGACATATCCTTTACAAATTGTGTTTCAGATATGGATCTTGATATGAGTATAAGAAGCCAAACTCACGATGTCGGTGGACTTGTTGGTTACGCTAAGGGAAACATTACCGCTGATCTTATAGCTGTCAGCGGTATTATGGATCTTGGAGCAAATTCTCATAACGCAACGCGTTCTTCGGGCGGTGTTGTCGGGCATTGGAACTCCGAATCAACGAGCAATATGTTAAGTATAGATAATTGTAATGTATACGTATCGGTAATTTCCACGCGAGCCGTGATAACAGGCGGTATTGTTGGGTATGTTTCTTCTTCGGCAAAAAGCATAGACCTTAATAATTGCCTTTTTGAAGGCTCGATAGAATATCCTGTTTCAAACAATAACGAATCGACCGCAGGTGCGATCATAGGCTGTATTTCCGCAAACGTAAATAATATAAACCTTATAAATTGCAGTAACAATGCCGGCATTTCACTTCTTGTAAAGTCGGGCTCGTTTTCGGCGTCAGGTATGGTGGGAAAAATTCAAACGGCCGGTTCCTCGACAACGCTTTCTTTTGACAGTTGCACAAATGAAGGCGATATTATAATAAACAGCTATTCGGCAACTACTTCGGGAAATATATGGGGAATGAACGCGGGAGGCTTTGTCGGATATCTTAATTCCACCTGTAATGTTGTGATCAAGAATTCGGAGAACAATGGGGATATTGCTACATATCTTCACAACGTGTCGAGCGTTATTTCAGATGGAATATCGGGTGGATTTATAGGAAACTGTACCCTTGACGCTGCTCTTACTGTTTTTGATTCATGTAATTCGGGCGCTGTTACATCGGCAGGACGAACGGGAGCTCCAACCGCAGGTGGACTTGTGGGATATTACGCAGGAACAGAAATTTCGGTTACCGACTTCTGTAATAGCGGAAATATTACTGCGACAGCATGGGGTGGGAACGGACATTCATATTCTGAAGAAAATATTGTTGCAATAGGAGATAAAGCAAACGGTATAGAGGGGATTTCGGTGTCTACAGCGCGTTCAGCAAGAGCCGCAGGTATTATCGGGTACAGTGAAGCATCAACCTTCGCGCTTTATGAAAGCTGTATGAATCTGGGGAGCATATGCGCAGAAAACTGTCTTGATTCTGAAGCTATTGCGGCAGGACTTTGCTCGACTGCAAACGGATCAAAAAAGTTTGTAAGATGTCTTAATTCAGGAAGTGTAACCTTGTTAACCGACAAGGAAGGACAAGCTGCGTCTGGCATAGTAGGCATTGCCGATTCTTCTGCAACACTTAGTTTCTGCGTCAATATCGGAAACATAAGCTCAAAATCTACAAGCACGGGCGGTATTTTCGGTGTGGTTTCGTCGGGAGCATCCTGTGAAAACTGTATAAATACAGGAAATATAACTTCTACAGGAGAAACGGAGACAAAGTCGGTTTATTCCTCACTTCCGTCATACTGTTATCCTAATTTATCCAAATCTAAAAGCACGGACGTTTATATAGCCCTTATACTTTCGGCGGTCTCATACGATATGAATGGAGCGGCTAAAAATTATAATGAAGCTCTTATTGCAGACTATATATATCACATAGGTGTGTTTACCGTTACCGAAACCGTTAACTCCAAAAATGTATTTGTATCAACGGTATCAAGGGATTTTTACGATGAGCTTATTAGCATTGTTGGAGAAGATAATGTTACGTATAAGGGCATTGTGGCCCCTAAAAATTATGTCACAAAGCTTGGCGGACTAACACATCATATTTTTGACGAGGGATACGAAAAGTATAAAGATAGGCTTTCTGGCATATCGGCTCTTTATATGTCGGCTGAACGACCCGAGAAAAATATAGTCTATGATGATCTTGATGCCGATGGAACTACGTATTCGGTAAATATTCGTTTAAACCCGAAAAACGGTGAAATACTTGATTTGTCAAGCTACTCGGCGACGGCATATATAAAAATAGGAAACTCGTATATTTACAGTACGGTAAAATAAAAAAGTGCTCAAATGCAGAATGCATTTGAGCACTTTTTTTAGCTTTCAAAAATATCAAGCTGCTCTGTGCTTTTTGAATTGTTGTTCCTTGGCTTAAGACCGAGATGGTCATACGCAAGACGTGTAACGCATCTGCCTCTCGGGGTTCTTGAGAGGAATCCTATTTGCATAAGATAAGGCTCATAAACGTCTTCAAGTGTTACGGCTTCTTCTCCTATGGTTGCGGCAAGGGTTTCAAGACCGACAGGACCGCCGTCGTAACAATCAATAATTGCTTTAAGCATCATACGGTCGATATTATCAAGTCCGAGCTGATCTATTTCAAGCTTATCGAGCGCATAACAGGCAATTTTCGAGTCTATTACACCGCTTCCTTTTACTTCTGCAAAATCGCGAACACGTTTTAAAAGTCTGTTTGCAAGTCGTGGAGTTCCTCTTGAACGAGACGCTATTTCATAAGCACCGTCACCCGAGATTTCAATACCGAGTATCGTTGCGCTTCTCGTTACTATTGACGCAAGCTCTTCGTTAGTGTAAAGCTCAAGTCTGAACATGACTCCAAATCTGTCACGCAACGGGGAAGTGAGCTGACCTGCACGAGTGGTTGCGCCTATCAGGGTGAATTTCGGAAGGTCTATACGTATGCTTCTTGCGGCAGGGCCTTTTCCTATTATGATATCAAGCGAGCCGTCCTCCATAGCGGGATAGAGTATTTCCTCGACAGACCGTGACAGACGGTGTATTTCATCGATAAAAAGCACGTCTCCTTGACTTAGATTTGTAAGAAGTGCGGCAAGGTCTCCCTGACGCTCGATAGCAGGTCCTGAGGTTATTCTTATATTGACCCCCATTTCAGCCGCGATAATATGAGCGAGCGTGGTCTTTCCAAGTCCCGGAGGGCCGTAAAGTAAAACGTGATCTAAGGATTCACCGCGCCGCTTTGCAGCTTCGATATATATTTTAAGATTTTCCTTTACCTTCTCCTGACCGATGTATTCCGTAAGCTCGTTAGGTCGTAGGGATTGCTCTATCTCTGTGTCGTCAGGAGTGTAAGAGGTTGAGGTTATTCGGTTTTCAAAATCAAATTCGTCGTTCATAAAAAACCTCCTATATTATTTCATGAGCTTTTTCGTTGCAGTTTTGAATATCTCTTCAAGCGACATCTTTGAGGTGTCAACGCCTCGAAGTGCAGTCATAATTTCCGAGCGCGTATATCCTATAGCGGAAAGAGCTTCAATAGCGTCGGATAATTCAGAGGACGCAGACGGTGAAACGCTTTCGGGAACGCTTGCGGCAAGTGTCGGTGCTTCTACAGAAAGCGTTGAAAGCTTGTCTTTCAACTCAAGAATGATCCTGGCAGCGGTCTTTGAGCCGACCCCGCTTGCTTTTGAAAGTGTTTTAGCATCTTCCGACGAGACGGCGAGTACAAATTTTTCTGGAGAAAGAAACGAAAGTATGCTGACGGCAACCTTTGGACCTACTCCTGAAACACCTATAAGCATTTTAAAAGCGGAAAGCTCCTCAACTGAATAAAATCCGAAAAGCTCGATTCCGTCTTCTCTCACTGAAAGATGCGTAAAAAGTTTAACGTCGCTCGTTCCGAGGGGCGGAAGCGTGTTGAAGGTGGTTTGGCTGATAGCCATTTTATATCCGACACCGCCGGCTTCGATCACGGCATATGCGGAATCTTTGTAGGTCAGAGGACCTTTGATATAGTAAAACATTATTCGTCTCCGTTTTGGTCATTATTTGGTTGGCCGAGAGGTACAGGTGCTTCGAACGGCATAGCTTCAAGAGATATTGAAGGGGTCAGTCCGTTGCCCGGAACCGAATTGGTTTTTTCTCCATCACTTTCGGGAAGGCTTATCGGAACCGTTATAGGGAACATGATCTTTGATAAAAGTTTATTGATCGGTTTTTCAAAAATAATTATCAGAAGGAGAAGAAGAGAACCGATAATTGTTAGCGTGAGTCCAAACGTAAAGGCTTTTGGTCTGTATACAAGCTCTATTGAATGTTCGCCGACGCCGTCTATATTAAATGCGATAACAGCTCCTTCTGCGGTAACACTTTTGTCATCAAGTGAAGAATCTCCGAGGATTCCGTAATATTCGACCTCTTTTCCGTCTACAAGAAGTTTCCAGCCGCTGTCGTAAGGAATAGATGTGAAGATTGTAGTCTTGTCTTTGGCTGTTGTGACCGAACCTGTAAGGTGATCGTCTGAGTAGCCCTCGTCTATTTTTACAAGCGTTGTTGAAAGCTTTTCCATAACGTATTCATAGGCACTGTAATCGATATAGTAGAAAAGAGGTACGTCTTTTGTCATATACAGATTTGCGGCTTCGAGAGTAAGAGTCACCTTAAAGGTCGAGCCCTCTGTGACTTCTCCAACGAACAGAGAACGATCTCCACCATTTCCGTAACAAGAGCCGTATGACTCACCGGAGCCCGTTGAGAAGGTAAATGCTCTGTGAAATTCACTTGGAAAATAAAAGTATACGAACTGTGTTTCGGCTTCATAAGGATTTTTTTCGCCAAAGTTATCATACTCTGAATTAAAATCCTCAATATTTTTTATTGTGTCCTCGTCGGTGTCTATATATGGCATATCGAGAACCACCTGTATGCTCGCGGCTTTTTCTGAATCAATTTTGTCGTATTGAACGAGAGGATATTTGTAATTAGATGCAGACACGGGTCTCCTTGTCTTTTCGGTAAGATTATTTTTAACTATGTTGTAATTTTCGAGAGGTTTGTAAACCTCAATGATCTTATCTTCACCGAGCATCGCGGTAACCAAAGCGTTAAGCATTTCATAAGGATTTTGATATCCAGACATATCAAAATCAACGATACCCGAATCGACTGCGTAAGCTAAGGACAGATAATAATTGCTCTGATAAACGGTATAATCATCGTCAAAGTAATAAGGAGTATAGTATCGGTCATCTGCCAGAATTTCTTTGTTGTTTTTGAATTCTCCGTCGTAATTTGAATTACCGTCCTCAGCCCCTGCAAGCATATATTTTATATTAAGCAGAGAGTCCGCAAGCATATTTCCACCGAAATATCTTGATTCGTGAGATTTGCTGAAATATCCCATGTTGTGAAGAAACTGTATCGTTGTTGCGTTGAGTGTAGACGTGGAATTTGTAAGACCTTTTACGTTAACGGCAATATTATCATTTGCTTTTCTGTGTTTGATTTCTTCAAGACGGTAAAAAGACTTGTCGGTTTCCGTGACGGCTGTCGTTGCGGCTCTTAGAGGATCTATCGTGTTATGATATGTGGTATAAGACGTGTATACAACGTCGGAGCCGAGGTCAAGACACGATATAAGACCGTTCCCAAAGCATTCAAGAGAAACTACTATTGCAAGAACTAACGAGATGTTTTGAGGCTTAAGAGATCTTCTGGCAACACACAGAATTATAAGATACACAGCCACACATATTAGCGTTCCCCAGATGCACTCGAGCGTGAGAAGCTTACCAACCTCGTGATTTCTGTCATTTGACCCCTCGCCTAAAACGTAGGTATCAAGCTCAAGCTTTTGCACGATGCCCACAAACAAGGCAAGAAACGCTGATACCGTGAGTAATATTTTGGGACTTGTACTTTTTATTTCGAGAATTCCTTTATAAGCAAGCACCAAAAGGAAGAATGACAGCATAAAGCTGTATCTGTAGTTCAGCCAGTTAGGCTTTTGGAATCCGTGCCATACAAGATCGACAGGGCTTATAACAAAGCTCAAAAGGAAGAACGCGACAAAAACACCCGAAAGGATCTTTTCCCGTACCGAAAATCTCGGTGAACAGAAATATATGGGAACTAAAAGAAGAGTCAGAACTCCGCAATATACAAACGGCAACCCTTCGGGACGAACTGTGTCGTATGAGCAGGGAAGGAATTTTACCAACATATCAAGCAGGTCGAAACGCATAGAAAATTCCCAATTTGTGTTCGAGAACGATTGCTTGCCGAAAGACAGCGAGTAGTATGCTGTCAACAAAATGACCGCAGATATTGCAAGAGCTATAGCTGAAAACACCGCTATTCTGACAAAAGATTTTGCAAAATGTGCTTTTTCACCGTACGGGTTGTTTCGCTTATTTTCATTGTGCATATAATAATAAATGAAAAAGTAAGCGGCGCAGTAAATACAGGTCATCCAACCAATATAGAAATTACTCATTACCGATATTGTAAGTGCAATTGTATATAATTTGTAATGACCTTTTTTGATAAGCTCTTCGATTCCATAGGTTATGATGGGAAGCCACAGTACCGCGTCTATCCACATAGAGTTGTGCTGTTGTACCACAGCATATGCGGTAAGCGCATACATAACCGAAAAGGTTACTATATGGATCCGATTAAAGCGTTTGTGACCTTTAGAGGTCTTATGGAGATAGAACCCGAATGTAAATCCGCAGAGACCTGTTTTAATAAGAAATATCGTCAGCAGCGCTTCGAGTATTTTTTCCTGAGGGAAGAGAGCAACGATATATGAGAACGGGCTTGCGAGATAATAAGCGTACATTCCCATAAATTCTCCGCCAAGCGCGCGGCTAAATGAATACAAAAGGCTTGCGTCACCGTATATGAAATGTCTAAGCCCCTCATAAAAGCTTACGTACTGTCCGTTAAGGTCAAGCACTAGAACAGACCCCTCTCCGATAGGATGTATTCCCATCGAGAGATATATGAGATACATAATCACAGCAGGTACGATAAACGCAAGAGAAAGATACCAATATTCTTTAAATATTGACGTTACCCGTGCTTTAAAGCCGGGTTTGTATGATAACAGTGGTGTAAGTTCTTGTACGGTCGTTTCGCTATTTATTTCAGGCTGATTAACCATTTGTGCTTCCTCCGTTTTTTTCCTTTGAGGGTATTACTTTTTTTATCGACTTTTCAAGCTTGATGCGGTCAAGTGTCATGTCTCGGCCGCAACCATTGCATATTATTCTGACCTCACTTCCAACGCGAGCAACCCTGAACAGCTTGTCTCCGCATGGGTGCGGCTTTTTTAATTCCAAAAGATCATTTACTGAAAACTTTATTATTTGCATTTGTTTCCTCCGAGTATACACGGTATACACTTAATTATACCACAAAAAATGCTATAAGTAAATCCTATTTTTGTCTTTTTTGCTATATAATTATAAACTTTATAAAATACATTTGACTAACGGCGTGAATTATGATATAATGTAGTTTGGAATAATGTATGAGCAATGGTGAATATATGGTAATACTTGGAATTGACCCCGGACTTGCAATAGTTGGTTGGGGAGTTATTGAATATGATGGTGTAAAATTCAAAACTCTTGGCTGTGGTGCGATAAGAACGCTTGCCGGAATGGAGACACCAAAAAGACTGCTTGAGATAGATAAGGATCTCACCGAAATTATAAAAAAGTACAAGCCCAATGAAATGGCAGTCGAAGAGTTGTTCTGGAACACGAATCAAACCACGGGTATAAGGGTTGCAGAGGCAAGAGGCGTTATACTTTGCAGAGCGCAAAAGGAAGGCATTGTTATAAATGAATATACACCGCTTCAGGTAAAGCAATCTGTCGTCGGTTATGGAAGAGCTGATAAAAAGCAGGTCATAACGATGGTAACTCTGCTTTTGAATCTGCCCGCTCCTCCGAAGCCGGACGATACTGCAGACGCCCTCGCCATAGCTATTTGTCACGCTCATACGGGCGGATCAAAATTATCAAAATACTATAACATCAAGTAAAAAAGGAAAATGGTATGTGGACAGCAGATAAATGGAATGATTACGTGCTTCTCGATGCTTCGAGTGGAGAACGTCTTGAACGTTGGGGAAAATATACTCTCATACGCCCCGACCCACAGATAATATGGCGTTCAGATAAGGGCGCAGAGTGGAAAAAAGCAGATGCATCGTATAAGCGTTCGTCGAGCGGCGGTGGTGCGTGGATGGAAAACAAGCTTCCCGAAAGCTGGATTATAAATTATGGAAAGCTTAGATTCCTGATAAAACCTATGGGATTTAAGCATACGGGACTTTTTCCAGAGCAGGCGGCTAATTGGGATTGGTTTTCGGAGCTTATAAAACATGCTAACAGACCTATAAAAGTATTAAATCTTTTCGCTTATACCGGTGGCGCTACAGTTGCGGCTGCGGCGGCAGGTGCGTCGGTAGTACACGTTGATGCGGCAAAGGGAATGGTCGCGCAGGCAAAAGAAAACGCGGCACTTTCGGGACTTGCAAACGCTCCTATAAGATATATCGTCGACGACTGTAAAAAATTTGTCGAGAGGGAGATACGCAGAGGAAACAAATATGACGCTGTGATAATGGATCCCCCCTCTTACGGAAGAGGTCCCGGCGGTGAGATATGGAAGCTTGAAGAGTGTATTGACGAATTTGTTTCTCTTGCAGCAAAGCTTTTATCTGATAAACCGCTGTTCTTTTTGATAAATTCATATACGACAGGGCTTTCACCGCTCACTATGAGTTATCTTCTTGAACTTAATGTGAAAAAGTTATATGGTGGTCGATGTGAGGCGGGAGAGCTTACATTGCCTGTTAAAAAAAGCGGAGCATACTTACCTTGCGGCGGTTCTGCAAGGTGGACTGCTGAATAGATTTGGAGATATAACATTGAACGAAGCTTTTATAAAAATAGAAAATCTATCTTATACCTACAATGATGAAAACATATATATTCCGGCAGTATCTGATGTAAATCTTGATATTGAACAGGGAAGTTATGTTGCGATAATAGGACGTAACGGATCGGGGAAATCAACGCTTGCAAAACTGCTTAATATGATACTTGAGCCGAGTGCGGGAAGTATTACTATAGCGGGTAAAAGGCTTGATATAGAGAATATGACCGAAGAAGATCTGATAGAGGTCAGACGTAATATAGGAATGGTCTTCCAAAACCCCGACAACCAGCTTGTTGCCACTATCGTTGAAGACGACGTAGCATTCGGTCCTGAAAATCTTGGGATTCCGTCAAATGAAATAAGAGAACGCGTGGACTCTGCTTTGAAGCGTGTTGGAATGGAAGAATTTGCAAAGCATGAGCCACATAGGCTTTCCGGAGGTCAAAAGCAAAGAATTGCTATAGCGGGTATTATTGCTATGCTTCCAAAGTGCATAATATTTGACGAATCCACGGCGATGCTTGATCCTCGCGGGCGGCATGAGGTTATTGAAACCATGGAAAAGCTGAACCGCGAGGAAGGGATCACCATACTGCATATCACGCATTATATGGAGGAGGCGGCGCGGGCCAATCGTGTGATCGTGATCAACGACGGCACCATCCTGTTCGATGCGCCGTCAAAGGAGGTCTTTTCGCGTGTTCGTGAGCTTCGCGCGGTAGGGCTGGATGTTCCCCA
>JAZODV010000172.1:0-1600 GCA_045597185.1 Eubacteriales bacterium | reverse complement strand
TTCGTTGCGCTTTTTTTGACGGTCGAAAAATTCATTGAGCTTTAGTTTTATTACAATCTTGCTTCGTACTCTCTCATAGAGATTATCTTCTTCGGGAAAGGGGAGAAACGAACCGCCGACACGCTCACGAAACAGACGGTTCATTCGTATCTTATGCCGTTTGGTTTGCGGAGGGATTTCCGTATCCTTGATTTCTTCCTCAAGCATACGGATTTCCGAATCCTCCGCGTTGAATAACGCGCGTATGAAAAGCTCACGGTTCTCGTTTGACATACCCTCGAAGAAATCATAATCGTTTGTGCTTTCAACATCCGGCTGTGTTCTTTTAATATAATTACTCATTTTTCTCCTATAGAGGTGTGTGATAAAAAATAAAAAGGTGCACCAACCGAAGCCGGCACACCGAAAAACGCCAACTCCAATTGTCGCCAAACAAAAAACTAATGATACGGAAAACACCATACACAAATTAGCGGAATCAACGTTTTTACCATTATTCACTAATTTGTGCAAAAAAAATCAAAAGAGTATAAAACACCCTATAAAAATAAGGTGCTCTCCTTAAAATCATTATTCGTTTTTTGTTTGGCACAATTATTGTATCACAATTTTTACGGTTTGTAAATATATTTATTGAAATTTTATCCAATAACCTTCCGGAAAGTGAAAAGCCCTCCCTCGTCTAAACAATATCATAATGACGGTGCCACTTTTGGGAGATGCTTTTGCTAGGTTCTCCGGTGTGGAACGTGATCGAGAGGGTGCGATAAATCAAAATTTGAAAGACAAACAAACGTTTAAATACGAAAAAATTAAACCAAACAAACCTTCTGTAACGTCGCGCAGTGAGAACGCCACGTGATGTGAGCGTTTGAGCCGCGACTGCGAGAGCGTCAAGTCGAGGCGCCGCAACCGTACTTCACTTTTGGCAAGACCTCCGACCTCGACGCGCAAAGAACCGTATAAAACTTCAACGGTCACGCCCGAGTGACCGTTGAAAGATACACAAAAACCTAAAACAATACCCCTTGTTTAAAAGTTTTTGAAGATTCTTAAGAAACTTTTTTCAAAAAGTTTCTTAAGCAGAGCGCGAGATAGAGTCTCGCATAAAAAAGCGCAAGCCACCGATAAATCAAAATTTGAAAGATAAACAAACAATAAAAAATCAAAATAAACAAGATTTCCGTTAAGTCGTTCTATGAATGTGTAAAAAGAGGAACGGACGACCAATGTATCTCTATGGTGGTTTTTGTTGCACAAAAAATACGGCATACCTCTTTCGAGATATACCGTATTCTTGCAAAACTGTCAGTTAGGGTATCCCCTAAAGCGTTAAGTTGTTTATTTGATCATTGTTTCAAGTGTTGCTTTTGCTGTCGCGAGAGCCGCGTCTATCTTGTCGACAGAAGGAGCACCTGCCATAGCAGAATCGGGACGTCCGCCGCCCTTACCGTCCGCTGCAGCCGCAACCGCGCTGACAAGCTTTCCTGCGTGCGCGCCTGCCTTTACGGCATCGCTTCCCGCCGCCGCGATAAAGTTGAGCTTACCGTCGGTGAGTACTGCGAGAACCGCAACTGTGTCTGCCTTGTTTGCCTTGATA
>JAZODV010000171.1:0-10073 GCA_045597185.1 Eubacteriales bacterium | reverse complement strand
TACGGACTGCCAGGGATACGTCAAAAAGATCGCAGAGGGAGACGATCACGGTGCGGTCGAAATAATAAAAAGAAAGCTTCCTCTTCCTGCGTCGATCGGTCGTGTTTGTCCTCATCCCTGCGAGAAAAAATGCAGACGCGGCAAGGTTGAGCAGCCGGTCTCCATCGCGGCACTCAAGTATTTCGCAGCGGATAACGATTTAAATGACGAACCCTACAGAGCAGTCGCAGACGCACCCACGGGTAAGACCGTATCAATTATAGGCGGCGGTCCCGCAGGACTTACGGCGGCGTATTTCCTCGCACTTAAGGGTAACTTGGTAAAGATATACGACGCGATCCCGAAAATGGGCGGTATGCTCCGTTGCGGTATTCCTGCGTACAGACTGCCGAAGGACGTGCTTGACAGGGAAATAGAGCTTATAGCCGAATATGGCGTAGAGCTTATAAATAACGTAAAGATCGGTCGAGATATTTCTTTTGAGGAAATAAAAAATAACGCGGACGCAACAGTGATAGCCGTCGGAGCGTGGAAGTCCTCGTCGATGCGTGTTCCGGGAGAAGAGCTTTCTGGTGTTGTTGGCGGAATAGATTTCCTCCGAGCCGTGTCGCTTTATAATGCGGGACTTGGTGAGAAACCCGAGATCGGCAAGAAGGTAGTCGTATGCGGCGGAGGAAACACTGCAATGGATGCCTGCCGAAGCGCCGTAAGACTCGGAGCGACCGACGTTTCCGTGGTATACAGACGAACAAGAGCCGAAATGCCCGCCGAGGTCGAGGAGATCGAAGAAGCCGAGAAAGAGGGAGTAGTCTACAGATTCCTTCGCAACCCCGCGGAATTTGTCGGAGAGAACGGAAAGCTCACAGAGGTAAAGCTTCAGGTCATGGAGCTTGGAGAACCCGATGCGTCGGGCAGACGTTCGCCTGTCGCGGTTGAGGGAGAATTCGAATATATAGAAGCCGACACGGTGATCGAGGCTATAGGTCAGTCGCTTGATTTTGGCGGTATATGCGGTCTTGAATACAACAAGCGCGGAAATATAGTAGCAGACGAGACCACCTTTGCGACCTCGATAGAAGGCGTATTTGCGGTAGGCGACGCGACGAATCGCGGCGCGGGGATTGCTATCGCGGCGATAGGCGAAGCTAATAAGGCGGCTGCCGTTATCGACGGGTATCTTAAAGGAAATGCGGTACCGTACCGTGCTCCTATCGTTTCCGAAAGAAACGTAAACGATATCGACTTCTCGGTTTATGATAAGGCAAAGAGAGCCGAGGTGCCGAAGAGGAACGCCGACGAAAGACGTAACGATTTTTCTCCCGTTGCGTGCGGAATTGACGAGAAAGAAGCAAGACGTGAAGCAAAGCGCTGTCTCGAGTGCGGCTGTCACGATTACGGTAAATGTACTCTCATAAAGCACGCTGACGCGGAAAACGCCGACGTGAAACGCTTTGAGGGCAAAAAGAATATACATAAAACAGAGAGGACACTTGTTTCGATCGAGCGTAATAACAGCAAATGCGTGCTGTGCTCGCTTTGTGTCAGGACCTGTAAGGAGACCGCGAAAAAGTCTATACTCGGACTTGTCGGACGCGGATTCGATACGGTAATAAAGCCCGAATGGAACGATCCCGAAGTCATTTCGGGATGCCGTGAATGTCATCTTTGCGTTGACGTGTGCCCGACAGGCGCGCTGAGACTCATTGATAAATAAAAAACACAAAGGAGATTTTTACTATGGCAATGGTTGGTTGGCTCAGAATTCTCATTATGTTGCTCTTTGGATTCTTTTTTGGAGGTTAACGTGAAAGCTTAACCTGACGCGCGAGAATTTCACTGTTCACGTAATCAAATTTTGTTATTTTTATGCCCCCGATGTGGCGGCAGAATGGAGGTTAATGTACCATGGAAACACTTAAGAAAATTTTCCCCTACTCGTTTGGTGCGGCTGACGTAAAGGCGCTTATAATTAAGATAGTCGTATACATCCTCGCATCGATCATCGGCGGAGCTGTTATCGGTTTAGTTGTGTTTATTGCAGGAATTATTCCGATAATCGGATGGCTTGTCGGTCTTCTCGGAGGACTTGTGGGCGGTCTCGTATCGCTCTACGCGCTTGTGGGAATCGTTATTACAGTCCTTGACTACTGCAAGGTACTTAAATAATGAAAAAAACAAAAAAACACACACTCGAGTGTGTGTTTTTTTGTTTCTGAGCTGATTAAGAAATAAGCTCTTTTGTATCCTTTGCTATCATAAGCTCTTCGTTTGTGGGAATAACAAGCATTTTTACTGTCGAGCCTGCCGCCGAGATGTCGTTTTCGTCGGAGGTGCGCATTGCCTTTGCGTTGACAGCGTCGTCGATCTTGACTCCCATAAATTCGAGGTTCTTTGCGACGCGAGCGCGGTAGTGAGGATTGTTTTCACCAATACCGCCTGTGAATACGACAGCGTCAACACCGCCCATAGCGGCAGCAAATGCACCGACGTACTTTGTGAGCTGGTGAACTATCATAGACTCGATAAGCTGATAACGCTTGTTGCCGTTTCTTGCGCCCTCTTCGATGTCACGGTTGTCGCTCGTTACCTGCGATACACCGAGAATACCCGACTTCTTATTCATAATGTGGTCGATCTCATCGGGCGAGAGGTTTTCCTTCTTCATAAGAAGCGGAACGATCGCGGGGTCGATAGAGCCGCAGCGCGTACCCATCATGATACCTTCAAGAGGGGTGAGACCCATAGTGGTGTCGTAGCATTTTCCGCCCTTGATAGCCGCAATAGACGAGCCGTTTCCAAGGTGGCAGGTTACGATGTTAAGCTCCTCGGGCTTCTTGCCGAGCATAGCGGCGGCTCTCATGCTGACGTAGCGGTGAGAGGTTCCGTGGAAGCCGTAGCGGCGGATGTGGTACTTTTCATAGTACTCGTAGGGAAGGGCATAGAGGTATGCGTAGTCGGGCATTGTCTGGTGGAATCCCGTGTCGAAGACCGCGACCTGAGGAACACCCGGCATAAGCTGCTCGCACGCGCGGATACCCGTGAGGTTTGCGGGATTGTGAAGCGGGCCGAGCTCGCAGCACTCTTCAATAGCCTCAATGACCTTTTCGTCAACGATAACGGAGCCCGAGAACTTTTCACCGCCGTGGAGTACGCGGTGTCCGACAGCCGAAATTTCGGAAAGCGAGGCGATAACGCCGTTTTCCTTTGAGGTAAGAGTCTCGATAACAAGACTTACAGCCTCTGCGTGATTCTTCATCTGAACGTCGATCTTATAGTCCTCGCGTCCTGCGACCTTCTGCTTGAAGTTACCGCCCTCAATGCCGATACGGTCAGCCTGACCCTTTGCGAGTACCGATTCGTTTTCCATGTCGATAAGCTGATACTTTATCGACGAGCTTCCTGCATTGATAACAAGAATTTTCATTTTCGATTCATCTTCCTTCTTTAAATAGTGGATTATTTTTGAAATACACAAATATATTACTATAATTGTTGCCAAAAGTCAAGAGATTAACAAAAATTACTGTATTTTACGTGTTGAATTATCAATGATATGTAACAAAAACTGCGGCGACGATTTCTCGTCGCCGCGGCGGAATTCATTTTGTTATAAATACTCCCTTATCTTCTGCTATCTGCATGATCTCGTCGACCAATTCCGAAATGTCTTCATTTGTAATGAATGTAATGAAGGATGCCTCGGAAGTTATACTGATCATATTATCATAAAGAGCGACACCTAAAAAATTTTGAGGATCGTCAGAATTGAACAAAATACTGCATTTATACGAACCTTTGTTTTCAAGCTGATTTTCTTCAGTAGCATAATCTCCAATCTCCATTAATATAGACATTAAAGAATCAAGAGCATCTTTTTCCGATAGTTTGTAGAACTCGAAATGGTATATTGAACTGGTAACATCAAATTCTGTCGGAGGATAAACGTTAACGAATTCTACGTTTTCCTCATAATCAAGCACGTATTTTTTCCAAGCTTCTCCTACGTCCTCGTTCTTACAGATTAACTCGTTTTTTGTAGGCTCTTCAGTTGTTGTGCCTGCCGCAGCCCCGGAGGTATCATCGCTTTTGGTGGACTCTCCCGGCTCGTCTCCCTGCGGAGTACAGGCGACAAGCGGAACGCAGATGATCAGCACGAGAATTATAGGGATAAGTTTTTTGATGATAAATTTTTTCATTTTCTAAAAACCTCCATAAAAATTTTGCAAAAAGCACACAGATGCCCTATAGGTCTCTGTGTGCCGATCTTTATATACTGTTATGTTAATAATGTCAAATACCTTTCGGCACGATAACTTTCTGTCTTGTTTTCATTATACCACAATACAGTATATTTGTCAATGCTTTTCTTTGTATTAATAAAATAAATTACTGTATTTTTCGGCTCTCGTGGCAGGTGAGATAGATTATCTGACGGCTATTTCCAAGCTCTTTTATGAGCTCTTTTGCTCTTTCAAGCTTTGCGCCGTCAAGCTCTGAAAAGGGATCGTCGAGAATCAAAAACGGAGATTCATTTTCAAATAGGGCGTCGGTCAGCGCAAGCCTCATACAAAGAGCTATGAGAGACTTTATACCTTCACTGTACCATTCCGCACCACGTTCAGCTCCTCCGTCACGGAAGGTAAGACCAAGCTCTGCGTCAATATTTGGGGCGGGCATAGACGAATCCGAGGCTTTTTCGTAATTCTCCCTGAAGCTCTGCTCCATTTTGCGAAGATATTTTGAAGAAAGATTATATGAGGCGCGCTTTAAAAATTCCTTTGCGCTCTCGGCTGTGCGTCGCTTCTCCTCATAAATTGCAATATCACCGCGAAGTCTCTCGGCTTCGTCTATAAGCTCGGGTAGAATATCAGACTCCGCTTCGAGCGTCTCTATTTCTTTTTGTTTGCTTCCGTAGGTCGCGTTCAGGCGGGCTTGCTCGGCTTTTTTTGCAGACAGAGCCTGCTCGACGGCGGTTTTGTCGGGAAGGTGCGGAGCGTCACCCGAAAGACCTTTTTCCTCGGCGTATTTTTGAGCAACGCGCAGCCTGGCGCTAAGGTCGTTCTGTGCCTCTTCCGTTGCTCGGAGATTTTCGCGTATACCTTTCAGCGCGCTGTCAAGGTCGTCGCCGTAAACGGCAGTATATTTAGAGAATACAAGTTTTGCCGAGGAAAGCATTGCGTTAAGCTCTGCCTTATCTTCGTTCTCTCGGTCGGTCTCCTTTTGCGCTTCGGGAATCAGCTCGCTAAAGCTTTCGGTGTCGGCGCAAAGCCTTGTAAATGCCGAATCATAGCTTCCGAGGCGGTCGGGATAATATTTCTCGAATGTTTCATCAAGCTCGGCTTTGAGCGTGCTTATTTTGCCCGACAGCTCAAGCTGACGCTCTTTTGCCGCATTATAGGCTTCGAGCTTGCTTTGGTAAATTTCGTTTGCTTTTTTTTCGTTTGCCGCCGTTGCAACGCCAAGCGCGAGTGCGACAGCGCCCATCGCGATAAGAGCGATACCGACAAAAAGGCTTACAAAGCAGAGAACAGCGCCGATCGCGGCAAAGACACATGACGCGGGAATAAGCAGCTTGCGAGACACGGTGGACTTGGGCGGTTCGGGCTCGGTCGGTATTTGTGTTGTACGAAGCTCGTTTTCGGCTTGTTCAAGCGCTTCAATCTTTTCCGAGACCGATTCAAGAAATTTTCTTGTCAGCGGCTCGTCGCCAAAGCGTTTTTTATACCCTTCAAGCTTTTTTTGACTTTCAGAGGCTTCCTTACGGTATGACATTTTTGCTTTTGCAAGAGTGATGTCCTTTATAAGACCTTCAAGCTCGGATATATTATCGTCGTTCGGAATACCGTTTTTGAAATAAGACTTACGCAAAGCAAGGCGTTTTTCTGCTTCTTCGGCTTCTTTTTTATATTGCTCAAGGATCTTAAAGTCGTTATATTTTACAGTCAGCTCATTTATGCGATCAAGCTCTTTTTCAAGCTTTTTAGAGTCTGCTTCGGAGGTGATAATGTTCTGCTTTATATGCTCAAGCTCGTTTCGCTCTCTTTCTGCTTTAAGGGCAGAAGCGCGGCAGGCGTCGATTCGTCCCTCGGTCACGTCGAGTTTTGTCTGTGCTTCGTCTATAAGACCGCTGCTTCCTTTGTAAGCCTTAAAGGTCTTGCTGTGATTTTCAAGCATTTTGACAGCTCTGTCAAGCTCATCAAGGTCATTTGAGCTTTCAAGAAGGCGGGTGAGCTTGGTATTTATGTTAGCTGTCATTTCGACAGGAACGTCACGCTGGGGAATATAGGTGCTTTTTTCGTATGAATCGGCGTCGATGCCGAAAAGCTCTGCGCCGAGATTTTCTGTATAATCGGTTGATTCGAGCTTTGTATCAAGATCTATGAGGGTAAACGTGTCTGCTGCAGGCTTTGAACCGAAGGAACGCGACACACGGTAGCGTCCTTTTTCAGTCTCAATATCAATATATCCGCCGAACGCGCCGCCCTGCCAAGGGATGTAGTGCTTTCTTTCGTTTTCGTTCAGGTCCTTAACACGCGCGCCGACCCTTGAAAGTCCGTAAAGCATTGCTTTGATAAAAGCCGCAAGGGTAGTCTTTCCGTAGCCGTTCTCGGCAAAAACGGTATTTACTCCGTCGGTAAGCGACAGGTCAAAATCGCGGAGCTTGCCGAAATTATCTATGTGAATTGAAAGTAATTTCATAGTGTAATCCTTTCAGTGCGGTTAATCAAGATTGCCCATAAGGGCTTTGATGCCGCATGAAATTATACGGCTTCTTTCTTCCTCGTCCTCGACCTCTGCCATTACGAGACGGATAAATTCACCCTTTAGTGAAATATCGTTGATGTAATCGGACGGATCGATCTTCAGCATCGACCTATCGCGTATTTCAATATAGTAAAATTCGTCCGAAAGAGCAGAACACAGGTGTTCGTAGAATTTTTCGCGTCCCGATTCATAAGTACCGACTACGGTAACTCTGACAAGGTCGTTCCTTGAAATATCCTTAAGTGCCTCGGCAAGTAGCTCTTTTTGCCTTCCGAGGGTCGTCCCATCTGTCATATCGACGGGTATCTCGATTATTTTTCTTATGGATGATGGCACGAAACGGTGCGTGAGTGTTTTACTGTCGGCGTCAATATCGATGAGAATATAGCCCTTTTCACCGCATTCGTCGAAGCTGCGCCCTTCAAGACAGCCCGAATAGCAGGCAACACCGCGCTTGTCTATCGGCGTTTCGCTGTATGTGTGATAATGTCCGAGCGCGAGATAGTCAATATTTTTGCCCGACATACGCGAAAGGTCAAAATCCACCTTGTCGGATCCGTGAAGTACGGCAATATTTATTTTGTCGGGGTCATAGATACGTTTGTCGGAATACGCAGACACAGTCACGTTTCCGTATGTGCGAGCATCTGTATCGGAAGATAGGAGTATCATATTTTGCGGTAGGGAATCGTTATCCGAGAAAACGTTGACGTCGTGATTTCCGACAAGTATGAGAAAATCAATGTCAGAATTATGCGCTATAGCTTCGGTTACGAATTTTTTAGTTCTTTTGGTTATATTGCTTCGGTCAAAAAGATCGCCCGCTACGATGATAGCGCGCACACCTTCACATGTTGCCGCTGCGACCATACGCGAGAACGCAGACAGCAGCTCATTTCTGCGTTCCCTGGCTTTTTCGGGCGGAAGTCTTGATTCGGTTGGAGCGTCGAGATGCAGGTCTGCACAGTGTAAAAATTTCATAGTGGATCACCTTTCGGGCGTATTATTGTAATGAGATTATAACATAGGCAGGTGAAAACTTCAAGGGTAAAGAGATAAAAACACAAAAATAAATAAAAAACTTTCAAAAAAAGTATTGACAAAAGGAAATGGGTATGATATAATATGCAAGCGTCAATTTGGCGGGATAGCTCAGTTGGCTAGAGCAACCGGTTCATACCCGGTAGGTCATGGGTTCAAGTCCAATTCCCGCTACCAAAGGGTTACGCAATAGCGTAACCTGACACGGCCCGTTGGTCAAGAGGTTAAGACACCGCCCTTTCACGGCAGTAACATGGGTTCGATTCCCGTACGGGTCAGCAAAAGCAAAAGGCATCAGCAAAAGCTGATGCCTTTTGCTTTTGGTGGTCTGAACCCAAAGAGAAGCCGCACGAAGTGCGGTTCGGCAACGTTTTGCGTTTTTGCGAAGCAAAATGATGTCGAAGACATCAAGGAAAACTTGTCCAAGTTATTCGAACGAAGTGAGAATTACTTGGATTCCCGTACGAAAAGAGTAAAGCACTTGCGAAAGCAAGTGCTGTTTGTTTTTTAGTGATGATGATGGTGATGATGACCGTGACTGTGATCGGCATCGATATGGCAGTACTCCTCGTGGCAGTGCTCACCCTCGGTTTCAAGCTCAAGCGTTGCGTGGACTATTCTGTGTTCCTTGAGCTCTTCTCGCACTTTTTCCTTTATTTCGTGCGGTTCGCCTGTCGTTACTATATGCATCGTCGCGTAGCACAGGTGCCCGTCGATACTGCGGATGTGTATGTGATGAACGCCAAGGACACCGTCGATTTCGGTCAGATGCTCGGACAATTCGTTTATATCAATGCCGTCGGGTGTTTTTTCAAGGAAAATATCGAGTGCCTCTTTTAGATTTCTGATGGCGTTTACTATGATAAACACCGCAATACCTATCGACATTATGGGGTCTATCAATGTAAAGTCGGTGAATTTCATGACTACAGCACCGATGAGAACCACTATCCAGCCAAGCACATCTTCAAGCATGTGAAGATTGACGGCTTTTTGATTAAGCGAATCTCCGTGACGTGTGAAAAAAGCGGCGCAAAAATTGACAGCAACCCCGACGACCGCGAAAACAAGCATACCGTTATAGTTTATCTCGTCGGGTGTAACAATTCGGTGTACTGCGTTATAAATTACGGCTGACGATCCGAAAAGCAGTATAAAGGTGGTTATGATACTGCCGAGAACCGAATAACGAAGATAGCCGTAAGTGTATTTTTTATCGGGCTGTTTTTTGCTTTTCTTTTCGAGAAAATAGGAAAGTCCGATGCTTGCGGCGTCGCCTATATCGTGTACGGCATCGGAGAGTATTGCGACACTTCCCGTAAAAATACCGCCGACAAACTCAAATATCGAAAAAGCGAAATTAAGTAAAAAGGCAAAAAGAATGTTTTTCTCTGTTTTCATAGATACCTCGATTGACTTATTAGGAAAAATGATATATAATATGTACGCTACCGAACATATTGTTCGATATAAGTTTATTTAAAAATCGGTAAAAAGTCAACATATTATTTTTTATAAATGTTCGGTAACGAACATTTTTCGGAAATTGTACGGGAAGGGAAGTATAATGGACAGACGGCAGAGAAAAACGAGAGAGGCTATATTTTCGGCGTTTATCGGCCTTTTATCAAAGAAGAATTTCAGTCAGATAACGGTCGGCGAGATAATTGAAAGAGCAAATGTGGGCAGAGCTACCTTTTACGCGCATTTTGAAACGAAGGATTTTTTGCTTCGTGAGCTTTGCCTTGAGCTCTTCGACCATATTTTTGAGTCGGACCTCGGTATTGACAGCGCGCATGAGCATATTTTCGACTGCGACGAGCAGGGGTCTGTGTTTCTTCACCTGCTACAGCACCTGAAGAAGAACGATAACAATATTTTAGAGCTTTTTGCGTCCGAAAACAACGAATTGTTTTTAGGTTATTTCAAGGAAAACCTGAAAAAGCTTGTAAAGCAGCGGATGGACTTGTTTGAGGGGAGGGTATCCGACGAGCTGCCGACAGATTTTAAGATAAATCATATAGCAGCGACCTTTGTTGAAACTGTCAGATGTTGGACGTCGGGGGGTCTTAAGGAATCCCCCGAGACTATTACAAAATATTTCTTCTTAGCGGTTTGAAGTGGACGACAAATTGGGATTTCTCGGTGAGACGAAACCTCAACAAAAATCTACCGCAAATAATATTTCTATAAACCGAATAAACCTTAAAAATTGTAGGGGTCGACGTCCTCGACGACCCGATACGTTGATTTATTGAGCATAATAT
>JAZODV010000170.1:0-2044 GCA_045597185.1 Eubacteriales bacterium | reverse complement strand
GTCCTCGACGACCCGATACGTTGATTTATTGAGCATAATATTTTATAAATTTATTTTGTGCGTGTCTTTATAGAGATTATATTTTAATTAAATCGTTTCAAACGGGTCGTCGAGGACGTCGACCCCTACAGATCCCTTCGAATCAAACACACCGACAAATCAAAATTTGAAAGATCCGACAAAACGAAAAAAATCGTCAGGTGAGGAGCGTCTGTTCCTCACCTGACGATTGGTAATAAATTTTTATATTCTTACAAACGAGCGAATGATCTTTCCGTCGGCTGTTTTTTCAAATTCGGTGTCTTTTACGGTGAAACGGCTTATACGCTTGTGTGTTCCGTCAAATCTGTCGTTTACCGCATCGACCGCCTCTTCAAGCTCACGCAGCACCGTCGCATCAGTGTATCCCTCTCCGTACTGCTCGACGAATTTTGATCTTTCGGGGTATATCACCGCCACGGTATCATACTCGCCCGTACTATCGTTCGGAACGCCCATGACTACGCACTCACGCACGTACTGACTGCGCTCAAGTCTCGCTTCAAGCTCCTCGGGATATATCTGCTTTCCCTTTGAGGCGGCTATTATGTTTCCTTTTCGTCCAACTATGCGCAGCGAGCCGTCGCTGTCGATATATCCCATATCTCCCGTGTAAAGCCAACCGCCGCGCAGATGCTCCGCGGTCTCGCTTTCGTCTCCATAGTATCCGACCGTCACGTTATCTCCCTTGTAGCGTATCTCGCCAACGCCGTCGCTCTGTATGTTGTATATGTCGGTAAGCCCCGACTCTATCGGACGTCCGACAGACTTGTAGTCATTCCTGTCCTCGCTGACCGAAATGACCGCCGCCGTCTCGGTAAGGCCATAGCTCTGAACGGTGTCGAAGCCGAATCCGCCAAGTCCCTTCAGCGTCTTATACTTTACCGAATCTCCGACAGCAAAGAAAAACCTGAGCCTGCCTCCAAGACTTTCGTGTATCTGAGCAAATATCGTCTTTCGAAGTGTTTTTTTGATTTTTCCCGCCTTCTCGGTAAGCTTTATTATACGGCTCACCGCCCTTGTCTTGTTCTTTTCACCGACATTTTTCGTTATTTTTGAGTATATCTTGTCAAGTATGAAAGGAACGCACACCATAACGGTCGGTCTGACCGTCTGCATATTCGTTCGTATTTTGTGCAGTCCGTCGCCGTACGCCACCGCCGCGCCCGACGCAAGAGGACACAGAAGCCCGCAAATGCGTTCGTTTATGTGTGTGAGAGGGAGTACCGAATAAAATCTGTCGTTTTCGTCTATCCTTACGCGTTCTTTTAACGCCGACAGACTGTGACATATATTTTTATGACTTAACGCCACCGCCTTTGATTTTCCCTCGGTTCCCGAGCTGTACGCAAGCTCGGCTATATCTTCGGGCGTCGGTGTGTATTTCGGCGTTCCCTCACCGTAGCTCATTTCCGACAGCGACGAAAACTGTATCTTAATAAAGCTTTCGGGAAGTCTAGCTATAAGCTCATCGCAGTCGTCACCGTATATGACGGCTTCTGCGTCACAGTGCATAGCGGCGTCTGTCAGCTCGTCGGACGTCAAACTTCTCGACAGCGGTACGGCAGTTCCGCAGTATCCCGTGACGGCAAGATACGCTGTTATCCATTCGTATCCGTTTTCACCGCATATTATTATTTTTTTTCCTATAAGTCCCAGCGAGCAGAGCGACCGTCCGACCCTTCTTGCATCGCGGAACAGCGTCTCGTAGTTATAACTTAAGTATTCGCCGTTTCTTTTGAACATTACGGCGGTACGTGACGCAAATTCGCCGCGTATCTCCTTTATCAGCTCTCTTAGAGTGCTTACTGATTTCAACTGTATCGTCTCCTTTCGGAATATTTTACTTTGTGTATCGTTTTTCTTCAAATTTTGATTTATCGGCGAGTTTGATTCGAAGGGATCTGTAGGGGTCGACGTCCTCGACGACCCGTTTGAAACGATTTAATTAAAATATAATCTCTATAAAGACATGCACAAAATAAATTTATAAAATATTATGCTC
>JAZODV010000169.1:0-1979 GCA_045597185.1 Eubacteriales bacterium | reverse complement strand
GAACACAACTCCTTGGCTCACAGAACGACATGGCTACGATCCGACTTCGTTCCTTGCCGCGCTAACACAATAGGCCCCGGCCTCTTCTTGCAGGCTGATTACATCATCGGCGGATGCGACGGCGTATTTAACCGTGGTATGCAGTGGCAGGGTATGAGCTTCTGGATGACTCTCCGTCACGGTCCTACAAGATGGATCCCCTCCAGCTATATGCCCACAATGCCCGGAAGACTCTTCTTCCTTGAAGACCTTGCAGGTCCTCTCACCGCTGAGTGCAACTAATATTGTTTTTCAAAAACTCCACGCTATGCGAGACTTCCCATAAGGAAGTCTCGCAGTTTTATTCGCCTGCGGCGAGATCTATTGCTTCGCAGTGATATTCGGCTTTCGCCGAGTGATATTTGCTTTGCAAGTTAAAGGGGCGAATAAAATATCACTGAAGCCGTCAGGCTTCAATATCACTATTGCGACAGCAATAATATCACTCCGACGCAGTCGGAATATAACTTGACGATTTTTCAGTTTTGTTGTATAATATCTTTAGAGGTGATGTTATGTCTAACAGTATTATGAGAGATAAAGCAAAGGAATTTGCTAAAAGTATTGTTTTCCTCTGCCGTAATATGAAGGCGGAACACAAAGAAATGGTGCTTGTAAACCAATTGTTACGTTCCGGCACTTCTATCGGTGCCAATATTCACGAAGCACAATATGCGCAAGGTACAAGGGACTTTATATCTAAACTTGAAATTGCTCAAAAGGAATGCTATGAAACAGAATATTGGCTTGAGCTTTTGTATGAAACGGGTTGTATCGAAGAAGCAATATATAAGTCTATTCAGAACGATTGCGGTGCAATACGAAGGATGTTAATATCCTCATTAAAAACGATAAAAGCAAAACAAGAATAGGGGTATGGGCATAGCCCGATGCCGGCGTTGCTTGCAACGCTGTAATACAAATGCGAAACTAGCGAGATAAAGGATTGATATATCAATGGCAAAAATTATATTATCATCATGCGACTTCAGGAATAGTGATTCCGCTAAATACATATATGACAATTTACCATGTCCGGTTGATCAATGCAAGGTATTGTACTTTCCAAATGAAAAAGCCACAGAAGAAGCAATAAAAAGCATAAAATTTTATCAGCGTCTTTCGGAATTTGGTTTTTCCAAAGAAAACATATATGTTTTTAATTATTTTTCTCCTGCTGAATTTGATGTAAATACTCATATAGATGTTATATACATCAGCGGTGGAAACACTTTTGGAACCTTGAAAAGAATTAAAGAATCAAGAGCGGAAAAGGTGATACTTGACTGCTTGTCTCGCGGAGCAATGTATATCGGCGGTAGTGCCGGTGCGCATATTGCTTCTCGCTCTATTCAACATGTAGCCAAGTATGATGTTGACACATATGGCTTAACGGATTTTTCCGGATTATGTTTATTTGACGGCATTTTAATATGTCATTATTCGGATTTGAGAGAAAAAGACTATAGGACTTTAATCGAGGCAGGAGAACAAAAAATTATTAAACTTCGAGATCAAGATTTTATGGTTTTTGAAATATAAGATAACCCCGACAGGTCTCTGAAATCTGTCGGGGTTATCTATTTGTTTCTGTAGATCAAATTTAACTCTTATGAGCAAACTTCCTCGTGAGAACCAGCCTATCGGACGGTCTTTTTCTGTGAGATTTTTTATGCCTCGTAATTGTAGCCGAGGGTAAAGGCCCTGCGGTTTGCCTCGAGGAACTTTGCGGGAACGGTGGCGGTGATAGCATCCTGCCATACCTGCTCGGGAAGGCCCATATACTTTGCGGCGATGCCGAGCAGCACCACGTTGACGGACTTGACGTTGCCTGCCTCGGCGGCGAGGGAGAGAGCGTCCGCCGCAACGATGCTGACACCGAGGTTGGCGATGCGCTCAAGCACTCTCTCGGGATAGACAGCTGCGCCGGTGATGACGGG
>JAZODV010000168.1:0-10188 GCA_045597185.1 Eubacteriales bacterium | reverse complement strand
TTCTGATGAATTCTCGACTTCTGATGACTCTTTGTCTTCTTTCTCACTGTCGCACGATAAAAGAACGAAAACAAGCGTCAAACATAAAATAATGATTAGTAGTTTTTTCATGGCTTATCCTCCTTTAAAACATTAGACGTTGAAAAAGCAAATATTTTTTCTATCTGTTTTCATTATATCAATATTCTTGATCGGTGTCAATAATTTAATGTAAAAAATCAATCAAAGTAATAAATTTTGTGAATTTTTCACAAAAGCTTGAAACCCTATGGAGAGAAATACAGATAAAAACGGTGAGCTGAATTTCGCTCACCGTTTTTATCTGTGATATTATTCCTCGGGTGTTCCTGCGGCGATCGCCTCTGCCTTAATAGCTTCGGCTTCAACCTCTTCTTCGAGCTTTTCTTCTTCCTCTGCCTCGGCGTCAGCTGCTGCCTTTTCGGCTTCCTTTGCGGCTTTTCTTGCCTCTTTTTCAGCCTCGCGCGCTGCTTTTTCCTCTGCTTCGATACGCTTGATCTCGCGGATCTCGGCGTTGACTGCGTTGATCTGCTTGTTGATGTCGCTTATGACCTTTATCTGGTCACGAAGTGCATCCGAGCTCTCGACCTTTCCGACTACCTGCATATAGTACATCCTGCCGAGAGTGTCGTATTCCTCGGAAACCTTACCTTCAAGATTACCGAGCTTTACCTTAAGAGAGGTCAGATTTGCAATGTGCTTTGTTTTGGTAGCGGTTGTTTTTGTGGTTCTGCTGACGCCTGCGCAAAAATCGTTCCATTTAGACATTTTTATGTACCTCCAAATTTTATTTTAATCAATAACGTAAGCGTTTGTTATTACGATGGGGTAGAGGGGGCAGTCACGAAAATCGGTTCTGACCTCTGCGATCTTGTCTACCGTTTCGATACCGTCTGTGACCTTACCGAATGCGGCGTACTGACCGTCAAGGTGAGGCGCGTTTTCGTGCATGATAAAGAACTGCGACGATGCCGAATTGGGATCTGACGTTCTTGCCATTGAAAGAACTCCGCGCGTGTGTTTGAGGTCGTTTCCGCTAAAGCCGTTTGCGGCAAATTCACCGCGGATAGAGGGGACGTCATAGTGATTAAAGTCTGCGTCATATCCGCCTCCCTGGATCATAAATCCGCTGATTATGCGGTGAAATATCTTGCCCTTAAAAAATCCGTCTTTAACAAGTGAGACAAAGTTTTTTACCGTTTCGGGCGCGATGTCGGGATAAAGCTCGGCGTCGATATTGCCGTATCCGTCGATCTCAAATCTGATTTTTACGTTTTCCATTTTTGTTGCTTCCTTTTTATTTATTATTAAGTATTTTTTCTATTTGCGAAGCGTATGCGACAGAGAAAAGCTCGTCTATACGTTCCTTTTTCCCTGAAAGATGAAGCCAACCGAAGAGAGCCTCCATGCCTGTGGCAGTTCTGTACTGTCCCGCCGTGGCGCTTTTCGGTGTGTTTGTGTGTCCTATGTTGCGTCCGCGCTTAAATACGGCGTCCTCCTCTTCGGTAAGAATCGGAAGGATCAGCTTCATGGCCTCCGACTGCGCGCCTGCTCTGACGAAATCGAGCGCGTAGGCGTTAAGGTCGGATGAGTGCGAGATACCGTTCCTTACGAGCAACTCTCTGACACAAAGCTCTATAACGCAGTCGCCGAGATAGGCAAGTGCGGCGTTAGATAATATTGACGGGTTCATACGGTGAGCTTCCTTTCAATTTCGGAAACCGCCAGAGATACAGCTGTTTCAAGATCGTTTGCCGTTATAGAGCAGCCTGCGGCTCTTGTATGTCCGCCTCCGCCAAAGATAGCGCAGATCTCGGAGACGTCAACGTCGCAGACCGAACGCATGGAAACGCGGAAAGCTCCGTCAGCCTCGTCGCGTCTTACCGACATAGCCACAAGCGCGCCCTCAAGCGCTCTCGCTGTTTCTATAAGCAGGTCAAGATTTTCGAACGAAAGACCGAGATAAACGATGTCAGGGTAATCGATTGCGACCACCGATATTTTACCGTCGTGATAAGTACGCAGACGTTTTATAGCCGCTGACTCGACCGCAAGAGCCGCCATTGGCTTCGAGACGAAAAGTTTGTGATTTATATCGGCAAAATCAATACTGTGAGAGATTATCTCCGCGGCACGACGCAGTGTGTCGGGTGTCGTGTTCGAATATCTGAACCCGCCCGTGTCCGAGCTTATAGCGGCGTATATACAGCCATAAAAGCGGTCTGAAAGAGCTTTTATGCTTCCATCGCTTATGAGAGTCTTTGAAATGTCGTAAATTATCTCACCGGTTGCAGCGGCTGTCGGTAGAACGTATCCGTCGGAATAGCGTTGACTCGTGCCGTGGTGATCTATCGAAAGTTCGGGCGTAAAATTCTCAAAAATACTTCCTATCTGTGATGCGGACGCGCAGTCCACTGCGATTATACGCGGATCCTTAAAATCATTCGGAACAGATGAGGGAAGCGACGAATCCTGTATACCGTCGGTCAGAAAACGCAAACGTGACGGTATCTCGTCGGACGAAATACAGTACGCGCGGTTGCCTAGAGACTCAAGTATAAAACGCAGACCGAAGGCAGAGCCGACGGCATCGGCGTCGGGACGGACGTGAAAAATTATCAGAGTGTCTTTTTTTTCCTTTAGAAAAGACACGACGGACTCAAAGGACAGATCTTTAATCATCGTTTTCGTTTTTCGTAGGTTCAATACTGTGAAGCAGCTCTGAAATATGAGCGCCGTGAGAAATGGATTTGTCCTCAATGAAGGTAAGCTCGGGGGTCATTCTGAGATTGAGCGTTGATGCTAAATGCCGTCTGATGAATCCTGACGATGAACGAAGACCGATAGCAACCTCCTTGGGGTCGCCCTTGAGGGCAGAGTAGTATATTTTTGCAAATTTCAGGTCGCCTGTGACGTCTGCAGCCGTGACGCTGACGAAAGCCTTCGCTACTCTTGGGTCCTTGACCTCTCTTAGCGCCGCCGCGACCTCGTTACGAACCTCGTCGTTGATACGACCTATTCTGTGTTTAGCCATGTTTATTTCCACCTAGTAATAATCAATATATATTTATAATACCACAATTTCGAGCTTATGTCAACCATTATATTCTTGACAAAACCGTTGAAAGTCTTTTGAATATGTGATATAATGGCAATATACGTAATATGGGAGCGCAGGATGAGCGTAGATTTTGATTATAAAGTAATAAAAAGCGACAGACGGACGGTCTCCTACGGTATTGTTGACGGTGAAGTAATAATACGTGTGCCGAAGAGAATGAGAAAGAGCGACGTTAAGCGTTTTGTCGCGGAATATTCCGAAAAAATAAGAAAAATGCTTGAAAAATACGGTGAACGTCAGAAAAAATACGCAGACATAACACCGTTTACCGACGGTGAGATAAAAGAGCTTACCGAGCGCGCAAGGCTTATAATACCCCAAAGGGTCGCGTATTATGCCGAGCTTGTCGGCGTACAGTACGGTCGTGTTACTATACGGTGTCAGCGTACTCGCTGGGGAAGCTGCAGCGCGAAGGGAAATCTAAATTTCAACTGCCTTTTGATGCTGGCACCGTCCGAAGCGCTTGACAGCGTTGTGGTGCATGAGCTGTGCCATATAAAAGAGATGAATCATTCTGATAGATTTTACCGAGAGGTGTACCGCGTTATGCCGAATTACCGCGAAAGCCACGCATGGCTCAAGGAAAACGGCGAATATCTTATGAGACGACTTGATAAGAGGGAAAAATAATATGGATATAAAAATATACGAAAAATCGCTCCCGAGAGAAGCGATAGAGATAAGAATTACAGTTTTTACGGAAGAGCAGGGCTTTTTTGACGAGTTTGATGACACCGACAAGATCGCTACGCATTTTATAATGTTCGACGGTGAAAAAGCAATAGCCACCTGCCGTGTGTTTGAAAAAGAGGGCGAGGAATATCACGTTCTCGGACGGTTTGCTGTGCTTAAAGAATATCGCGGAAGAGGAGTCGGACGCACAATGCTTGAAGCGGCAGAAAAATACGTAGGATCGATCGGCGGAGTTGGTATAATTCTTCATTCGCAGCTCCGCGCAATAAGGTTTTACGAAAAATGCGGATATCAGGGCTACGGTGATTTTGAAGACGACGAGGGATATCCTCATTTGTGGATGAAAAAGACGCTTTGATGTTGCCTTCGGTATAAAAAATGACAGAGAATTTTTACGTTCTCTGTCATTTTTTGTTGTTAATTGTTTGCTTTTGCTTTTTCGAGGTCGTTTTTACGGATCTCAACACGTCTGACCTTGCCGCTGATGGTCTTGGGCAGTTCGTCTACAAATTCAACGATTCGGGGATATTTGTAAGGCGCTGTGTGTGTCTTGACGTATTCCTGAACCTCTTTCTTGAGGTCATCTGTTCCGACAGTTCCCTTAGTAAGAACTATAGTTGCCTTGACTATCTGACCGCGAACCTCATCGGGAACAGGAGTGATAGCACACTCAAGAACGTAGGGAAGCTCCATAATGACGCTTTCGATCTCGAACGGGCCGATACGGTATCCCGACGACTTGATAACGTCGTCGATACGTCCGACGTACCAGAGATATCCGTCCTCGTCCATCGTAGCCTGGTCGCCTGTGTGGTAGTAGCCGTCGTGCCATACCTCGTTTGTCTTTTCCTCGTCAAGATAGTAGCCGATAAAGAGACCGCAGGGCGCGCCGTCCTTGGTACGGATGCAGATCTCGCCGGTGTCACCCGTCTTGCACTCGTTTCCGTCGGGATCGAGAATAACGACGTCGTAAAGCGGGCTCGGTTTACCCATAGAACCGATTCTCGGAGTTGAGCCTACGAAGTTTGCAACGGAAAGTGTGGTTTCGGTTTGTCCAAAGCCTTCCATAATCGTAAGTCCCGTCGCCTTCTTGAACTGATTGAATACCTCGGGATTGAGTGCCTCACCTGCTGTTGTCGCGTATTGGATAGAGGAGAGATCATACTTCGAGAGGTCTTCCTTGATGAAGAAGCGGTACATAGTGGGGGGAGCGCAGAAGGTCGTGATATTGTATTTCTTAAAGAGAGGGAGAATATCCTCGGAGTGGAATCTGTCAAAGTCATAGGTGAAGGTGGCGGCTTCACAAAGCCACTGACCGTAGAGCTTACCCCAAAGAGCCTTACCCCAACCTGTGTCGGAGATAGTGAAGTGCAGACCGTCGGGATTTACGTTATGCCAATGCTTTGCCGTCGGGTAATGTCCGAGAGCGTATTTATAGGAATGGGTTGCGATACGAGGATAACCCGTCGTTCCTGAGGTAAAGAGCATGAGCATGGGATCGTTTCCGCACGGGGAGTTTTCATTTCTCTCAAAATGAGAACTGAAGCGTTCCATTTCAACATTGAAATCGTTCCAACCGTCCTTCTTTCCGCCAACAAGGATCTTTATCATACTGGGGAATTCGGCGGCTGCCTTTTCGGCTTCGGTCGATACGCTGCCGTCTGCGGTACAAACGATAGCCTTGACCTTTGCCGCTTTGTATCTGTACGTGAAATCGTGCTCCACGAGCTGATTTGTTGCGGGAATAGCTATTGCGCCGATCTTGTGAAGCGCGAGCATACAGAACCAGAACTGATAATGACGCTTAAGGACGAGCATAACGGTGTCGCCCTTTTTGATTCCGAGAGACTCAAAGTAATTTGCGGTCTTTGCGGAATATTTCTTCATATCCTTAAAGGTGAAGCGTTTCTCGGATTTGTCGTTTGCGACCCACATCATAGCGAGCTTGTCGGGGGATTTATCCGCGATAGCGTCAACGCAGTCAAACGCGAAATTGAATTTGTCGTCGTTCTTGAATTTGATACCGCTGAATACGCCGTGCTCGTCGTAGAAGGATTCTACGAAATCATCTGCGACAGTCTTTTGCGATACGTTTTCTGTGACAGTCGCCTTTGCGGATACGTACGGCTCATCGGGGTATTCCTCGCTGACCTGGCCGTCCTGAGGATTTAAAACTACCGCGTGAAATTCACAGCCACCCTCGCTGACGGCTATCATACCGTGGGGGATAAGGCTGTTATAGAAGATCGAGTCCCCCTCGTTAAGAACATCAACGTGGTTTCCGACCTGAACCTTAAGCGAGCCCTTGACTATAACGTCAAATTCCTGACCGTTATGAGAGCTGAGCTTTATGGGTGCGTCCTGCTCCTCGGGGAGATAGGGGAATTTAACAAGGAAGGGCTCAGCGAGCTTTTCCTTGAATTTAGGAGCTAAGTTGTTGTAAACGAAGCCCTTCTTTTTAACGATTTTAAGTCCTTCGCCGCGTCTTGTGATAGCAAACGAGGAGAGGGTCGAGCTGGTACCCTCAAGTATATCGACGACCTCAACGCCGCATACCTTGGCGCACTTGTAAATAAAGGTAAAGCTGAAATCCGACTCGCCTGATTCGAGTATTTTGTAGTCCTCAAGCGAGACGCCTGTGAGCTTTGCAAGCTCTTCCTGTGAGTATCCCTTTGCTTCGCGCAGGTTTTTGATCCTTCCTGCGACTTCTTTCAGATTGAATTCCATTTTTGTTCCTTTCCTTTCCGTTACGTTTGGAAAATGTGTTTTTTAACGGTTTGAATAAGACAAAAAAACCCGTCTCAAACTTTCTTTGAGACGAGTTGCTAAACCCGCGGTACCACTCAAATTGCGAAATATAAAACCTCGCCACTTACCGGACTCAAACAAGTCCTTTGCCTTTACGCAGCATTACGGAAGGAGTCTACTTGCCAAAAAGCTTTCGGTCCTTCGACTCGGAAGTGATGGGTCACATGAAATGATCTGTCATTGGCTCGCAGCAACCGCCAACTCTCTGTAAGACTTTACATTCCGACCGTCTTCGTCATCGTCGTTTTTTTGTGATATTCAAATTGTGAGTGTATTATACTCCCGCAAAAACCGTTTGTCAATAGGTTTTTTAAAAAAAATAAAAAAATTTTTGTGGGCAAATCCACTATTGACAAAATTATGAAAATGATTTATAATATATTTCGCAAAAGCGAACGATATATGATTCGCAAAAACGAAAAGTATAAAAATTTACACGAAGGGCGAGAAAATGGATTATATAGGAATAGACGAAATAGCAAATAAATGGGGACTTTCAAAAAGATTCGTGCAGCTTCTTTGCGCCGAGGGGCGAATAGAGGGAGTAACGCGTCTTGGAAGAGCATGGATGATACCGAGCGATGCAAAAAAGCCGATAGACAGACGAACAAAGTCGGCAAGAGACGCAGCAGAGAAGGATATGCCGCTGCCGAGAAAAACGCCGTTCCTTTATATGAGCGACCTCTATCACACGGCGGGAACTGTGGACGAGGTCGGAGCGAGCCTTGCGTATAACCACGAGGCGCAGGTGCTTTTTGAAGCCGAGGTTGCATATTCGCGTGGAGATATAGACAAAGTCTACGAGAGCGCAAACTACCTCTTAAATAAGCATTCGGGCTTTTACGCGGTAATGGGGGCGGGAATGCTTCTTGCGCTGTGCGCGATATGGAAGGGCGATATCAATATGTGGCGAAAAGCCAAGATACATATATCGGAAGCGCCCGCAAAAAGCGACCTTGACCGTGATGCGATGCAGCTTGCTATAAGCGCCGTAGATATTATGGTATATAACGTAGAGAGCTTTCCCGAATGGTTCAAAAAAGGAAGCTTTGAGCCGCTTCACAAAGACGCGTTTCCTGCGGCAAAGGTGTACTACGCCAAATATTTATACGCCCTCGGTTATGCCGTTGCTATGGGACTTCATAGGGTGGAAGGAACGCAGGGACTTTACATTATGTCTGTGATATCCTATGCGGTAGAGCCTATGATCTCGTGGGCAAGGGCAAACAATACGGTGATGTCCGAGATATATTTGCGCCTAACCTGCGCCGCGATATACCACAACTGCGGCAAGGAGGATGACGCGATCAAGCACATCGACCGAGCGCTCGAATTAGCGCTGCCCGATAAGCTGTACGGACTTCTGGCGGAATACTGCCGAGCGCTCGATGCGCTGATAGAAAGACGGCTTTCGGTAATTGACGCGGAGGCGTGGAACGAGGTCAAGAAGCTGCACAAGGTCTATAACGATGGCTGGTCTGCTCTGTCGGGCGCGGTGCGCGGAAAACAGATACTCACGACGCTCTCACAGCGTCAGCGTGAGGTGGCAAAACTTGCGGCATTCGGAATGAGCAATCAGGAGATAGCCGACAGAGTCAATATGTCGCTGGCGGGAGTAAAACAGGCGATAAAGATAGTATCCGAAAAAAGCGGTCTGCCAAGAGACTGCTTTGCGGCAATACTTTGATTTGTATATATCCAAAACACACGTTCTGAGATATGTAAAAATTTTCCGACGGCAAAAAAATGTAGCCGAAAAAAGTTGATTTAGGTAGTACCGAAATAAAGAGAGATCTGCTATACTGTTAGCGTGAACAGTACGGCAGATCTTTTTGATTTGCGGAAAGGAGCTACAATGTCGGATAAACGGTTTGAAACGTCGAACGCTCCGCCAAGAGAGAACGACATATATAATATGATAGAGCTTCACGGAAGACAATTTGAAATAAGGTACGGATACTACGAGGAGATCGACAGAGAGTACGAGCCTGTCCCGATATATCCCGATTTTATAAAAGAGCCTGTGTATACCGACGCGGGCGAGCCGTTCGTAACGCTGATGCAGGACGCCTGCGAAAATTACGAGCCGAACGGAAAAAGTAGCGACCGCGATTGCGGAACCTGCGCGTATACCGAAAGGGGCGACGATCTCATAGGTATATGTAAATGTGAGAAAAATAAAAAAATTAACATAAACAACTAAGTATGGTAAGGAGAACAACTATGAAAAAGAGAAAAACAGTACTTAAGACAACAAGTATGCTGATCGCGGCACTGATGCTCGTAGCAACACTCGTTGTGCTAGGAACGGTCTCGGTAAGCGCGGCGCCGTCCACGACGACGATCGATGGGGAGACCTATTACCTCATTGGAACGGCAGACGACCTTGCTTGGTTTGCCAACGAGGTAAATGAAAATGATCAATACAAAATCAACGGAAAGCTCACGGCGAATATCGATCTTTCCTCGATATGCTCGGAAACGCTTGGCTCCTGGACACCTATATCGGGCTATCAGGGTATTTTCGACGGTGCAGGCTTCGAGATCAGCGGTCTTTATTGCACCGGTCAGGAAATGGGTGGTCTGTTCGGCAGATTATACGATGCAAATGCAGTAGTTAAAAACGTTACCGTGCGCGGCTACGTAAGCGGTACGAGATACGTTGGCGGCATTGTAGGTTATCTTTACTCATCAGGGGCAAAGATCATTAATTGTGTGAATTACGCTACGATCTCCGTTTCCAACGCTTCCTCCACCGATGATATCCTCGTTGGTGGTGTTGTGGGCTACGTAAGTGGTGCGGAATCCTTGGTAGAGGATTGCATTAATTATGGCGACGTTATTGCTAACCCCATAGATCCCTCGTCTGAGTTTACTGCAGGCGGTATTGCCGGTCAGTCATCTACAGGTTCTACTATAAGAAATTGTGCAAATTACGGCGATATTAGTGATGGCGATGCCACCAGCAATGGCTGGATACGATTTGGAGGTATTGTCGGATTCACCAGAGGAAACGTTATTAACTGCTATAACGGGGGAGATCTTCACCAGTACGGTGTAAAGAATAGCCAGGAGCTTGGCGGTATTGCAGGTTCGGCTTATGATTCTGCAAAGATCGAAAATTGCTTCAACAACGGTTCGATAAGCTCCGATGCAAATGCAAATCTCGGTGCGGTTACCGGTGAGCTTTTCGGAACTATAAACAATACCTATTGGAATACCGAAAACACCTCGCTTAATGCCAGCCCTTATTTGGGCTCCGCTTCTGTGGTAAATAATACAAGCGGTCTTTCGGCAACAGAGCTGACTACGGGCGTTGCTGCTTACAATATGGGCGAAGCGTGGGGACAAGAGATCGGCGTTGACGCTACTCCCGTCCTCGGCGGAATGAAGGTGTATTACACCATAGATCCTGCAACGCTCTGCACGGCGACAACACCTACTTATTATTATGCAAACAGCGAAAACACCGAGAGAACTCACGACGCAAATGCGCCCGCTGAGAATTATGAAAACGGCTTCTGCACGATCTGTGGCGACTATCAGCC
>JAZODV010000167.1:0-8128 GCA_045597185.1 Eubacteriales bacterium | reverse complement strand
ACATTGACCATTCTTCGTCACAGCCTTTGATTATTCTTTTAACACTGCTATTGTACCATTTTAATAAACTTATGTCAAGGGATTTTTGAATTTTTATTTTATCTCTATCCAAAACCTTTTAAGGTCTCTGTTGCTGTTCGGCTCAAGCACCGTAGATTCGTAAACTCCGCCGTTTGCAAGTATCGTTTTCTCGCTTGCAACATTTCCGTCAAGACAGGATATAAGAACCTTTTCGAGTCCTATCTCTTTGCAAAAAGGCAACACGGCTTTAAGCATCTCCTTTGCATACCCCTTACGCCGTTCAGTAGGTCTTACGGAATAGCCGATATGACCCGCGTATTTTTCAAGATATTCGTTGAAATAATGTCTGACCTGTATCATTCCGACAAGCTTGTTATCGCTTTTTCTGACATACATAAACTGCGTTGCTTTTACAAGATTTTCAGGGACCGTGGCATCGTTTTCACAGTCACGGCATATTTTTATATATTCTTCGGGATCGGAAATTCGCCGAATAGGTCCGCACCCGTCCATCGAATCGCCAGAATCCAGAAAATCCTGTCTGTATTCCGATATCTGTTGAGCATATTCGGACGAAGGTCTTATCAATATGAATTCTTCCATAACAGTAGTCCTCAATTTTTATTCTTCGTTTTATGTACCATTACCTCATGCATCACAGCAGTAAGCAGAAGAAGCGCGAGCATAAATACCGGCAGAAGCGCGACAGTGGTCATATCCACTATAAAGCCGAGCAGCGGCGGCATAATGCAGAAGCCCGTATAGGCGAACGCCATCTGTATTCCTATCATCGCCTGCGATTTATCCTTGCCGAAAACGTCGGGTGTCATATGTATGATGCAGGGATATATCGGAGCGCATCCGAGCCCTGCTATGATAAATCCGACAAGCGCGAACGCAGTGTGGAACGGAATAAATATACACGCAATTCCCACAAGCACGATAGCGATCCCAAGTCTTATTAAAAAACGGTCTCCGAATCTCATTGCAAGAAATCCGTTTATAGCGCGTCCAAGCGTTAGACCGAGATAAAAAGTACTCGCAAAGCCTGCGGCGGTCTCTGCGTCCATTCCTCTGTTCTCAACAAGATATGTGCTTGTCCAGAGAGACGACGTTATCTCAAGCGAACAGTATCCGAAGAATGTCAAAAGACACGGCACAGCACCGGGAAGCTTTATAAGCTCGCGCAGCTTTATAGGTGCGGTCTCGGTGTTTTCGCTCTCTCCCTCGCTTCCCTTTTTCCATACGGGAAGACTTATAAACACGAACGCAGAAAGAACTATTTGTATTATCGCTACTATCAGATATCCGTAGCTCCAGCCGTCGAGTTTTATAAGCGCGAAGCTCATTATATACGGACTTATTGCCGCGCCGACTCCCCACATACAGTGAAGCCAGCTCATGTGCTGACTCTTATAGTGCAGAGCCACGTAATTATTAAGCACCGCGTCAACGCCGCCCGCACCGAGTCCGTACGGTATCGCCCAGAGAAGAAGCATCCAGAATCTGTTGCTTACAGAAAACCCGAAAAGCGCGACTGCCGTCATAGCTATACTTACCGCTGTCAGCCTTCCTGAGCCTATTTTATGTGTTATTTTATCGCACATAAGGCTCGACACAATAGTTCCGAGCGAGATAGTCATAGATATGATGCCCGCATAGGACATAGGCACACATATCTCCGCGTGCATTATAGGCCACGCAGAGCCAAGCAAAGAGTCCGGCAGACCGAGACTTACAAAGCAAACGTATATTAAAGCTAAAAGCATTCCCATTTTCACGTACTCCAAAGAAATTTCGCTATTAGGGTATTATATTATCTTTTCGCGGTTTTGTCAATAAAAAAGTGGAGATTTACAGATATTTTTTATATGCTTACTCTCCTTGTGGTGACAGACGTCCCGAACTTCAGTAGACCGTCGAACCTACAGCTTTTGGTGCTTGTTCTCCGACAAAATGACGGCTCTACGCCAATTAAGGTGCAGAGCCGTTTTAGTTTTATATATTAACTTACAGAACCAGTTTATATATTAACTTACAGAACCAGCGACGGTGCGGTGTATACTCTTGCCGCAAGCTCTTGATTGAGCATATACAGACTCTTCGGGTCGCTTCCGAAAAGCTCCATTTTTGTGATCATGTCATTTGCGTTGGTCTCTTCCTCGCCCTGCTCCTTTACAAACCAGTCAAGGAACTGCATCGTGCGGAAATCCTTTACCTCGTATGCGGCGGCGTAGATGTCGTTTATAAGTGATGTTACGTATTCCTCGTGCTCAAGTCCTGCCTTAAGTACGTCTATATGCGCATCAAACACCTTGTCGGGCTTTGCGATTGCCTCAAGCGTGACCTTCTGATTTTCGTTCTGCAGATACTGATAGAAGAGCATTGCGTGATCCCTTTCCTCCTGCGCCTGAACCTTATACCAGTTTGCAAAGCCGTCAAGCCCCGCATCCTCAAAATAGTTTGAGAAATCGAGATAGAGATATGCCGAGTAAAATTCCTTGTTGATCTGCTGATTGAGCAGCTCACGTACCTTTGCGTTCATCATTATTTTTTCTCCTTAAATTTATAATTATATATCCTGTTTCCAGAGTCCGTGCAGATTGCAGTACGCATATACGGCTATCGGCTTTTCGTCCGAAAGCTCAAACGTTACTACGGGTGCCTTACCTACCTCAAGAGCCTTGCGCTGTCCACCTTTGTCTGTTTCAAGGTATACCCACAAAATGCTGTGCTCCTCTACCATCGGGTGCTCGACAGAACCTACCGTTACTTTAACAGTGCTTCCTTTCAGCTCTACTACCGGAATATGCTTTTCGTGACTCGCTTCCACCGTTCCCGGTTCAAGCTTTGTCATCTTCTGTCCGCAACACATCATGGGAACTCCCGAATCGTGTATCATTCCTATAAGATTGCCGCAGTGCTCGCAAATATAAAATCTGTTCTCTTTCATTGTTTCTTCCTCCGATAAATTCTTTGTTTTTTTATTATGGTTCTATTATACACTGTTTTAGTGTACATTTCTGTGACTTTGTCACATTAAATATTCTTCCGCGAAATGCGCCGCGACCGCACCGTCCGACACCGCAGTTACCACTTGACGAAGCGCCTTGGTTCTGACGTCACCGACCGCAAACACGCCGTCAATGTTTGTTTTTGTGCTTTCGTCAGCTTTTATATAGCCTCCGTCAAGCTCGATCTGACCGCCAAACATTTCGGTCACGGGTATTCTTCCGATGCTTACGAAAACGCCGTTACACGCAACATCCGTGATCTCACCGTTTTTGAGATTTTTGAGCCTTACTCCGATAACTCTTTCCTCGGTCAAAAGCTCCTCCACCGCGCTGTCCCACATAAATTCTATATTTTGCGCCTTCATTAGCGGTTCGTGATATATTTTTGTGGCTCTGAGGCTGTCTCTGCGGTGAACTACAATGACTTTTTCGGCAAGTCTTGAAAGATAGAGCGCGTCAGCCGCCGCAGTATTTCCGCCGCCGACCACAACGACCGTTTTACCCTTATAAAAGCGTCCGTCACAGTGTGCGCAATAATGCACTCCCCTGCCGACAAAGCTCTCCTCTTTTTCAATACCGAGGCGACTTGGATCGGCACCCGTGGCTATAACGACAGTACGCGATAAAAGCTCTTCCTTTGCCGTTTTTATTTTCTTTATATCGCCCGTAAGCTCTACAGACAGAACCTCTGCGTATTTTGTCTTGGCTCCGAATCTTTCAGCTCCCTTCTGCATATTCATACCGAGAGTGAATCCGTCAATTCCCGCGTCAAATCCGGGATAGTTATCTATTATGTCGGTAAGTGCCATCTGACCTCCGACTGACATTTTTTCGATTATCAGAACATCGAGTCCGGCTCTTGCTCCGTACATCGCGGCTGTGTATCCCGCAGGTCCGCCGCCTATTATTATCATATCATATATATGTTCCATAATACACCCCCATATCTTCTTTACTTAATATTCTACCATATTTTCAAAAAAAATCCATACTTTATCACAAATTTCTTGACACTTTTTTTGTTCGGTTGTATAATAATATCGATAGAATCTGTAAATACGGAGAAAATTATGGATAACCGTGAACTGTTTGCAAATACGTTTCCCTTCTGGGATAAAATGAGTGACGCCGACAAGAATCTTTTTCTGCGTAGCTCACAAAGCATAAAATTCAAAAAAGGTACGAATATACATAACGGAAACGAATGTACCGGCGTGATATTAATAAGAAGCGGAAGCCTGCGTATCTATATTCTGTCCGAGGATGGAAAGGAGATAACGCTCTACCGTCTTTTCCCCGGAGATATGTGTATGCTGTCAGCTTCCTGTGTGCTTGAGACGGTCACGTTTGACGTTTTTGTGGACTCTGAGGAAAACAGTGATTGCGTTGTGCTCGGCGGTTGCGCATACGAGGACGTTTCAAGACGAATGACAGATGCAAAGATCTTTGCGCTTGAGACCGCACTCAGCCGTTTTTCCGACGTTATGTGGGTAATGCAACAGATCCTGTTTATGAGCATGGACAAGCGTCTTGCGATATTTTTGCTTGATGAAGCGGCAAAGGACGGCACCGACACCGTAAAGCTGACTCACGAGCAGATCGCCAAATACATGGGTTCTGCCCGTGAGGTGGTATCGCGTATGCTAAAATATTTCGTATCCGAGGGAATTGTCGAAACGTCGCGCGGCGGCATCAGAATACTTGACAAAAAGCGACTCAGATCACTGACAATTTAAATAAGTGTAAAGTCCGCCTGCAAAAATCTACGAATTGTAGACCGTCAAACAAAAAATCTCCGTTTTATATCAACTAAAAAGCGGTTGACTTTTGGTGAATAAATATATATAATCGTAATAGAAAATCAACATAAGCAAATTTATTAAAGGAGATCATTTTATGACACTGACACAAAAGTTATTAGAGCTTCAAAAGATCCAAAACGCCAACACTCACAGTGAGCGTATCGTTTCCGAGCTTCTTTACCTAAATAACATAGCAACAGCAGGCGGCGACGTGGACTTAGATCTTCTTGAAAAGGTTGCCGATGATTTGCTGAGCAAGGTAAAAAACATTGGCGCGATACTTGCTGAGGACACCGAAAGCGCAGAAAAAACGCTGTCTGGTTTTAAGACCCGGGCAAAAAAATACACCGCTCACGTACTTTCTCATGCTCACATCGATATGAACTGGAAATGGGGATACCAGGAAACAGTTGCAGTGACACTTGAAACCTTCCGCACAATGCTTTTTTTGATGAATGAGTATCCCGAATTCAAGTTTGCTCAATCTCAGGCATCGGTCTACAAAATCGTTGAACAGTATGATCCGGATATGCTTGAAGAGATCCGTGCAAGAGTCAAGGAGGGGCGTTGGGAGGTCACTGCGTCTACTTGGACCGAAGCTGATAAGAATATGTCATCCGGTGAGTCTCAGATACGCCATAACCTATATACAAAGCGTTACTTATCAAAATTGCTTGATATTCCCTATGACGCTATGTTGCTCGATTTTGAGCCGGACACGTTCGGACACAGCATAAATGTTCCCGAAGTACTTTCAAACGCAGGGGTAAAATACTATTTTCATATGCGCGGCTGCGATTTCCGTTATTTCTATAATTGGCGTGCTCCGTCGGGTAAGTCTGTGCTTGTGTGCCAGTCTCCGAAGAGCTATAACGGAGTTATGGAACCAAAACTAATCTACGATTATCCTGTTTTTTGCGCAAAAATATGCGATGGCGGAATTTTTGATTTTCCTGTATGTCTCGGTTGCGGAGACCACGGAGGCGGTCCCACCAGACGCGATATAGAACGCTTGATAACAATGTCAGAATGGCCGCTGTTCCCCAATATCAAATTCAGCAGATGGCACGATTTCTTTAAGATACTCGAGCAATACCGCGAAAAGCTTCCAACGTACGAAGGTGAAATAAACTTCGTATTCACCGGTTGCTATACTACACAATCCCGTATAAAAATGGCTAATCGCTTGTCAGAAGCAAGGCTTTACGATGCTGAAGAGCTTGACTCTGCAGCTGCGGTGCTGTGCGGCACGGAGGCGTCTGAAAAGCAATTTGGGGAAGCGTGGCAAAAGGTTATGTTTTCTCAATTCCACGACATTTTACCCGGATCTTGTATGATAGAATCAAGAGAGCATTGCCTCGGTCAATTTCAAGAAACGTTGGCAATTACCAACACACGAACAAATGCGGCTCTCAGATCTGTTGCCGATCATATAGATACGACCTCCATTGAGTTTGACAAAAACATTTCAAACACAACGTCGGAGGGCGGCGGTGTCGGCTATCATACAGACGCGGCTCACAGCTATATGATATCTGCCGTTGAAAGAGGTCGTGGCAGTGTGCGTGTTTATCATCTTTTTAACACAACGCAATACAGAAGAAGCGAAAGTATTGAGCTTTCCCTGTTTGACTACTCCTATGATCTTGATAATATTGAGGTCGTAAACGCGGAAACGGGAGAGCAGACCGAATGGCAGTGGCTCGAAAAAGACAAAAACTTCTGGGCTCACCGTTTAGGTCGTATCCTCGTTCACGCAGACGTTCCCGCGTTCGGTTATTCCACATACGTTTTACGTCAGAAAAACGACATGGATGCTTCACGTCTCGGATTTGCGTTTCACAATCCTCCGCGCCAGGAGCGAATAGGAGAATACCCCATAGTTATGGAAAACGATTTTGTGAAAATCACTTTTGATTCCATAACGTGTACGGTCTCGTCCTTCTTTGACAAGGTATCAAAAAAGGAAATGGTTTCAAGCGATGAGCGTTCCGGTATTATACGTTACGTAAAAGAAAACGCAAAACTCGGTATGACCTCGTGGAGAGTCGGTCAATATATGAAGGTCGTAAACCTCAATGATGAATGTGAAGTAAAGATCACGAATTTCTCAAAAGGAAGCATACGTACTTCTCTCAGTTATGAAATGAAATACGAGAATTCAACCGTTGGCGTTACTGCGTATCTCGACAATGATTCTCCGATGCTCAATGTAGATATAAGCTTGGATTGGCACGAGATCGGAAGCAAGGAAAACGGAGTTCCTCAGCTTAATTTCTACTTCCCTGTTGGATATAAATGCGATTCATACCGCTACGATGTTCCTCTCGGAGATATTGTCAGAACAGAACTTCCTCACGACGTACCTGCTCTCAGTTATATTGAAATGCTCGACGCCGAAAGCTCTGACGCTCCCCATCTGATGATAACGACCGATACAAAATACGGTTACAGAGGAAATCAAAATTCAGGCGCTGTTACCTTGATCAGAAGCGCATTTGACCCGGATCCTCTTCCCGAGTCCGGACGTTATATTATCAGATTAGCAGTCGCAGCGATCGGTAATGCGGAATCGGCTCGACGTATATCCACCTGTTTCAATCACCCATACATATACACAGGCGGAATAAACCACACCGGTACGCTTGGACTCAGCGCAAGTCTTTTTGAACTCAATACCGATAACATAGTTGTAACTGCCGTAAAGCCGTCGGAAGAAAAAGGCGGTCTTGTCATTCGTTTGAAGGACAATTCGGGAAAATCTCAAAATGTTGACGTAGAATTTACCAAGTCTCCCGCCGAAGCTTATATAACAGATTCGCTTGAAGCATCAAACGCACCGCTTAAAATCGTAAAAAACACGGTTCAGATACCCGTCCAAGCGAATTCTATTGCGACTTTGCTTGTAAAGTTCTGATTTTATTAATAGGCTGTCACCAAACACATCATGCGTTTGGTGACAGCCTTGTTTTTTTATTTAACCCTCTAACATTTCAAGTATCTGCTCCTTGGGTCTTGCACCTGATGAGCTTACTACTACCTTGCCGTTTTTCATTACGACGAGCGTTGGAATACTGAACACACCGAATTCTGATGCAAGCTCGGGCTCATCGTCTACGTTTATTTTACCGACGACGATGTCGTCTCTTTCCTCTGCGATCTCCTCAATGATGGGACCGACCATACGGCAGGGACCGCACCATTCCGCGAAGAAGTCGAGAAGCACGGGCTTTTCACTTGATCTTATAGCTTCAAAATTGTTTTTATTGAGTTTTAATACTGACATGATAT
>JAZODV010000166.1:0-5447 GCA_045597185.1 Eubacteriales bacterium | reverse complement strand
TTGACAAAGCTCCGCTTTTGGTGTATTTTTGAATAGAAAGGGCTGTCCTTTCATGCTTGACAAATTCATTAACGGATAGGCGTCAAAAAGCTCAAAACTCGATTTTTGAGCCTTGCAGCCGTCAACGCTCGGCGACAGCTGATGAAATTTTACAGCTGATAACTCCACCGCCGTATCAACCCGGGGGGCGGAAGCCCGGGCAGGGCGGGGGGCGCACTCACAGACAGACAATGCCGATTCGGGAAACCAGCGCGGCAAAAACAACTTTCAACAAAATGCAAATTTTGTTGAAAGAAGAGAAGCGCTTTTAGGGTATATAGGGCTTTTTGCGACTTGTACTGCTTATAATATCCCTCAATTTGATGTATTTCTAAAAAAAATAGGTTTATTATCTAAAATACTCTTGATAATTTTTTAAAATCTGTTATAATGGATGTATAAATATAATTTTTACTTTTGGAGGTAAAATCATGGCAATAAAAATGCGTGTTCTTCATTATACCGGCAAGGCTAAGCTTCAGGCTGCCGCACAGCTTATCAAGGATGAATACGAGCTTGCAATCAATGCGGTAGATACAATTCCGCCTGCATATTCCTGCAACAATGAGCGTATCGTAATTCTTGCGCTTTCCGTAAAAAATGACGCAGACGACACACTTCGCAGATTCCTTATCGAGCTTACCAAGAGCCGCGCTCAGAACGTCGCTATAATCGCTGACGGTAATGAAGAAGGTGTTGCTAAGGTCAAGACATATCTTTCCGCAGGCGGCACAAATATCATCGACCCCGTATTCTATATGAAGGTCGGACTTTTCGGCGGTAAGAAGCTCACAGGCGATGAGACCGCACAGCTTAAGAATTGGCTTAAGACCGTTGTTGCTTCTTTGGCGTAATTTTAAAAATATGAACAAAATATTAACAGCAGGACGATTTGTCCTGCTGTTAATATTTTATATCTGTTTCCTCATTCGTTCAAGCGCGGCTTTTTCAAGTCTTGAGACCTGCGCCTGCGAGATACCTATTTCGGCGGCTATCTCCATTTGCGTTTTGTTCTTATAAAAGCGCAAATTTATTATATTTTTCTCTCTTTCGCTGAGCTTTTTCATAGCTTCCTTGAGAGCTATATTTTCAAGCCACGCTTCATCCGCAGGGTTTGAATCGCTTAACTGATCCATAAGATATATCGAGTCTCCGCTTTCGCTGTAGACCGGCTCGTAAAGCGATATCGGCTCGATGATGGCTTCAAGAGCTCTTGCAATATTATCTTTCTTTTCACCAAGTATTTTTGAAAGCTGCTCTATTGTCGGCTCGCACTGCTTTTCCTTGATAAATTCTTCACGAGCCTGAATTGCCTTGTAAGCCGTATCGCGCATTGATCTGCTGATCCTAATCGCGTTGTTATCTCTTAAATATCTACGTATCTCGCCGATTATCATAGGCACGGCATAGGTTGAAAATTTAACATCAAGCTCCAAATTAAAATTATCCACAGCTTTTACAAGACCTATACAACCGACCTGAAAAAGATCGTCCATATCCTCGTGACGGTTGTTAAATCTCTGAATTATACTTAAAACCAAACGTAAATTACCGTAAATAAGCTTTTGACGGGCATCGTTGTCTCCCGACTTGCTCTTCTCGAGCAGTTCCCTTTTTTCACTGTCTGATAAAGTTTTTAGCTTTGAAGTGTTTATGCCGCAAATTTCTACTTTATTATAAAACATTTGTCCTCCGAGGCAAAAGTTGTTTATACAAAAATTATTGCCTTTCGGTAAGAACGTTTATTCAAATTTGGGAACGCTTAATAGTGGTAATATTTTCTTTGCACCACGCGGAATATCTTGTGACGCTCTTCGGTCTTTCTTCTGCCCTCTGTGCTTATACGGCGGGACTCCTGATATTTCTCGACCGTTGCAGTAAGCTTTGCCTCTGCCTTTTCGCGCTGTGCGCGGAGAAGCTCTTTTCCCTTATCCTCGGCTCTCTTGTATGCCTTTGCCTTTTCGCGTGTAAGCACATCCTTAAGAGCCTTGGTGGCTTCAAGATTAAGAAGACGCTTGTCGTAGATATTGATACGGTTCTCGGTCTTTGTCGCCTCGATACGAAGATTTGTTATAGCATCCTTATCACGCGGACCCTTGGCAAAAGACATTTCCTTTATCTGACGCTTAAGCTCGGAAAGCTTTTTCTGCTGTGCTTCGTAGTTTGCGATATTGGCGCGATACTCCGCGATCTTCTGACGCTCGACGTCATTCTGAGCAACGCTCTCGAGAGCATTTGCGAGCAGAGAGCGGTCGGAAAATGAGTCGGAGTCACGGTCGGAGTATTTGAACTTTGTTTCGTCGCTAACATTGCTTCTGCTTGCAATATCTATACCGTTTTCGGCTACGGTATAAATTTGGTCGTCATTGAAAGCAATTACCGAAAGATCTCCTTCTATACCGTTAGAATATATTATACCGTCATATCCTTTGTGGGTAAGAATTCTTCGAAGTTCTATTGAGGCGGGAGAATCATATTTAGTATGTGTATAGCCATCCAATTTTTCGAGTTCGGCTATATCTTTATTCGAAATAATTCCTTGCTCATTAAGTTTGTACGCAGTTGGAAATACAGTCCACGACATTGGGTCGAAGTTTATCATCACAGGGTTTTTTATATTTACATAGCTTTCTTTGTAAAAAGACTCACCCGTACGTCTTTTATCAATGATATCCTTGTAACGATTGTATGCAGTATTAAGGGTGCCAAAATGGAATCCTATATCTCCCTTTTTGAATTTTGTAAACCTTGCATCAGTCCAATGGTAGAGAGACAGTAACTCGCCATTATTGGTCTTTAATACGGTGTCAGCGAATTTTTTGTTAACATCTTCGCTCAAAATTCTCCCTGCTGTATCAACGCCGCTTAACTGTCTTCCTCGTAAATCTCGAAGAAGACCCTTTCCAAGTCGTAATACATAGGATTTATCTCCTCGTCTATTTCCAAGCCATCCAGAGGATCCTGACCGAGTCGCTCTGACTCCGCCTTTGTCATTTTGGCTGTTTGCCAGCCGTTTATAAACCTCTTCGGGATCTTGACCTTGTTTCCATAAGCCGTCTCTACCTCGATTAGAGGTTGATACCTCTCCTTGTTCCAATACTTCGGCGTTGTTACCGTTTTCATTGTAGATATTTTCTCCCTTTTGATTTTTTTGTTTAGTATATCCCAAACTCTCTTCGTTGTCAATATCCTCACGCTCGGAAAATCTTATATCCTTATTTGTGCTGTCAAACGTTCCTATATTGTCAGTGGATGATTTGATCTGCGTTGCATTGTCCACTAATGCAAGAGTTGAACTGCTGTTTTTGCCGGTGCTGTCTTTGATAATTATTCCGTCATAATCCCCTTCAAAATAACGATCATAAATTTTTGCGGCGTTTTTATCGTAATGAGAAATAGGATCATAAGAATTCTTGCTGTCAACGATCAGCGGATTCTGCATTTTTATATAGCACTCATAAATCTGCTCTTTTCCGCCTTTGGTGTCCGCTATATGCCTTGCATAATCTTTTGCGCTTCCGGGATAAGCTTCTTTCTTGTCGGTAAAGAAAAACATTCCTTCCGAAACTGCGCCAAAATTACTTCCGGATTTTGCCAAATCGAATTCCGTAAATTCTGCGTTTGTGCCGTGATAGAACACTTTAGGCGTTCCGTCATCATTAAGAACAGCCTCGCTGACTTCCGGTGCGGAAGAAAAATCTTTGTCATAGGTCTTGACAAATTCGTATAAATCGGATATACTAATGGTAGAGGAATCCTTGTCTAAGTGATTCGACCTTGAAAGTCGGTTACGCTTAGATATGGGTTCCTCTTCTATATTTTGGAGAATATAGTCTCTCATCAACTCTCCCGACTCTTGACTATTATGATAAAACAGTTCTTCAACTTGTAATTTCAAAAGTGCTGGATAGCCCATTACTTCCGTATAAGCATACATTGTGTGAAACATCAAGGAATTAGGATTGTCTTTGTCAGATATAACAGAATCAAATAATACAGCTTTAATTGTAATATCATCAATATACGGGAGATATTTTACCGCGTTTACTTCAGCACTGCCTGAATGATGTGAGGTTTCCTTGTGCACCTTTTTTGATGTCTGTATTTTCCAATTCGTATCAAGATTTACAACATCCTTTCTATTGTCAGCCTTTGTATCTACTATTTCGGCTTTTGAAATATCTTGTGCTCTCCACTCACCGAACCACGCGCGGAAGAACGGTGATTTTGTGCCAAGCTCTTTATAGAATTTGTATGCCCACTTTTGGGCTTTTTTTATATCCTCAGACGAAAATTTGTTGATGCTTTTTCTCCCGATTGAACGAAGAACCTCAACATCTGAAACAGTGATAGGTTTATCGTAGTCCGAAAAATCGGACTCTCGCTCCATATTTTTTACTGATTGAGTGTCGGTGGTTTTTGTGGCACCGTCAACCGTTCCACTTGCCTCACTCGCATCCACGACCGCCTCTACCCAACGTTTGCGAAGTTCTTCGACCGAGTCAAGCATCTCGGCTGTCCTTTTTCCTACGTATGAATCTGGAGTCATTCCGAGATATGCCGCGCGGATCTTATTCGACAGCTTGGTTATGTAGTCCTTGATAGTCTTCCAGAGCCCTTTATCACGTGTCTTAAGCTCGACTATCTTTTCGGCAGCCTTACCGTCGGAGAGGAAGCTCTAGCAGGCGTTTGCAACGACCTCTTCATACGCAAGGTCGTAAGCCTCTGCCGCGCTCATTTCAGAGGTTATCGTGCCTTTCTTTTTCAGAAAAGCCTTCTTTGCCTCGATCAAAGCCGAGACTCGTTCGCCCTTTTCAGCGTATTTCTCAAAGAGAAAATCCGAAAACGCCTTGAATTTTGCCGGGGAATTTGCGCGTATATAGTGCGTCAGCTCGTGCGCCACGGTGAAGAGCATAGCTCCCTTGCCGTCGCATATAAAAAATAGAACTGCGGAAAAATCCGTAGTTCTATTTTTCTGTTAGATCTTCTCTTTAACCTTGGAAGCTTTTCCAACACGTCCGCGCAGATAGTAAAGCTTTGCGCGTCTGACCTTACCGTTGCGTATGGTCTCTACCTTTACAACATTCGGGGAGTGTATCGGGAATGTCTTCTCAACGCCACAACCGTACGATACGCGTCTAACGGTAAATGTCTCGGAGATTCCGCCGCCGTTCTTTGAGATAACTGTACCCTCGAACAGCTGAATTCTTTCACGGGCTCCTTCCTTGATTCTGTTGTGGACACGAACTGTGTCTCCAACGTTGACGGAAGGAACATTCTCCTTGAGTTGCTCATTTGTCAGAACCTTAATAAAATCCATTATATTGGCCCTCCTTATCCGGGACATTCGTGCTTGAGCATTAATGCAGAGGACTGTCCGTTTTTTTACGGTCATAATGACACAAATA
>JAZODV010000165.1:0-2007 GCA_045597185.1 Eubacteriales bacterium | reverse complement strand
AACGTCCGTTATGTCTCTTCCCGACGGATTAAGAAAAAAATCGTTCGGGACAGAATGGCCTCGCGTCGCTTTTCTTGATCCAAAATATACGTATTCACTTCCCGCAGACACCACGGTAAGCTGTGCCCTCGATGCTTTTTCTCATGCGGCAGAGTCATATCTTTCTCCGAAATCCACGCCAATATCAAGAATACTTTCGGCATATGCGGCAAAAAACATATGGTCGGTAATAAAAAATGAGCCTACGGAATATTCTGAGGAGGATCGTCAAACACTTCAAAACGCGGCAACTGCGGCAGGACTTGCTATCAGCGTGACAGGCACGGGATTTCCCCACCCTCTCGGATATTCCCTCACAATGATGAACGGTACCCCTCACGGTGCGGCTTGTGCGGTATTTTACCGTCACTATCTTGAATACAATACGAAAACAGACGAAGGAAAACGTCTTGTGAGTGATTTCTGCCGTGAGATAAACGCAGAGCTTTCAGAGCTTACCGAAAAGCTTCCGAAGCTTTCCGGAGTTAATATAGCTCTCACAGAAAGTGAGATTCAAAAGTATACTGGTCTCGTCTCGTCGGCAAAAAACTTTGCAAACAGCCCATACGTGCTCTCGGATGACGAAAAAATCAGTATATACCGTGAGCTTTTCTTAAAATAACCCCCCTACGATGTTAAATTATTGAAGAAATTTAAAAATATTTTTTCAAAATCTATTTACATATAAAAAGATTTGTGATATAATACGCTATGTATGACATCGGCACGGACCTTGGATCATAAGCCGCCATTGCGGTTTTTCACCCACCGAAGCCTGAGCCGTTGCCAAATAAAAAAGAAAGGTGAAAAAGACATGCTTAAGGACACAAAGCAGGCAATTATCGACCAGTACAAGACCCACGAGGGTGACACAGGATCGCCTGAGGTTCAGATCGCGCTTCTCACATACCGCATCAACAACCTCACAGAGCATCTTAAGGTGAACCACAAGGATCACCACAGTCGTCGCGGTCTTCTCAAGATGGTCGGTCACAGAAGAAACCTTCTGAACTACCTGATGAAGATGGATATTGAGCGTTACCGCGCAATCATCGAAAAGCTCGGCATCAGAAAGTAATTGCTTAGCCGAACAAAATCGGTCAGGAGTGAGTGTCGGATGATTCTACCTGCACTCACTCCAAAATTCTATTTTTAAAGTAAAAAAACAAAATATTCGACCTGCGCCGATTAGCAGTTAATTATTTATTTGACATTCGTTCAAGTATTTAATTAAGTGCTAAACTCCGTAGGTCAGAAAATAATAAATAATACGGAGGAACAAAAAATGTTCGAAAATTTCAAAACTTTCCACTACACATTTGCAGGTCGTCCGCTCGTAGTTGAGACCGGTAAAATGGCTCAGCTTGCAAACGGCTCCTGTCTCGTCCGTTACGGTGACACCGCAATTCTCTGCTGTGCAACCGCATCGGCAAAGCCCCGTGAAGGAATCGACTTCCTTCCCCTCTCTGTTGATTTTGAAGAGAGAATGTACTCTGTAGGAAGAATCCCCGGAGGTTACTTCCGCCGTGAAGGTAAGCCTTCCGAAAAGGCTATTCTCACTTCGAGAGTTATTGACCGTCCCGTACGTCCCCTTTTCCCGAAGGATCTTCGTAACGACGTCGCGCTTTCTCTCACAGTTATGTCTGTTGACCAGGACTGCTCGCCCGAAATCACCGCAATGATCGGTGCATCTATCGCTCTTTCCATCTCGGATATTCCGTGGAACGGACCGATCGGCGGCGCATTCGTAGGTCTTTGTGACGGTCAGATAGTTATCAACCCCACAGAGGCGCAGCGCGCAAACAGTGATCTTGAGCTGACAGTTGCGGCATCCAAGGAAAAGGTCGTTATGATCGAGGCGGGTGCTAACGAGGTTGACGACGACACAATGTTCAACGCGATCATGAAGGCTCACGAGGAGATCAAGGATCTTATCGAGTTCATCGACGCTATCGTTGACGAGATCGG
>JAZODV010000164.1:0-3366 GCA_045597185.1 Eubacteriales bacterium | reverse complement strand
CGCTTTTTCTATTGCGGTTTTAAGATCGTCTGCCGTGGCAACCGCTCCAAGCACGCGTCCGCCGTTTGTGAGAAGCTTACCGTCCTCAAGCTTAGCTCCGGCAACGTATACCTCACCGTCAAGTCCTTCGGGTATTGTTATCTCGTACCCTTTTTCGTACTTTTCGGGATATCCCTTCGACGCAAGAACAACACAGCACGCGGCTCCCGACGAGAATTTCACGTCGGTATCGGCGAGTGTTCCGTTTGTCGTTGCTTTCATTACCGCGAAGAGATCCGATTCAAGAAGCGGAAGCACTACCTGTGTTTCGGGGTCTCCAAATCGGCAGTTGTACTCTATTACCTTGGGACCGTTAGGTGTAAGCATAAGTCCGAAATAGAGACATCCGCGGAACTCTCTGCCCTCTTTTTTCATTGCCTCAACCGTCGGCACGAAAATCGTATCCATACAGACCTTGGCTATATCCTCGGTGTAATAGGGATTAGGAGCGACAGTTCCCATACCGCCCGTGTTAAGTCCCTCGTCACCGTCGTGGGCTCGCTTATGGTCCATTGACGATACCATAGGCTTTACTACGTTGCCGTCGGTGAACGCAAGCACAGATACCTCAGGACCTGTGAGGAATTCCTCAACGACTATACGGTTGCCGGATTTACCGAAAATACCGTCTTCCATTATCGACTTTACCGCCTCGACTGCGGCATCGCGTGTCTCGGCAATTATAACACCCTTACCGAGCGCAAGTCCATCAGCCTTTATAACAGTGGGAAGCGGCGCGGTCTTTACATATTCAAGCGCGCTTTCAGCATTGTCAAAGACCTCAAACGCGGCGGTCGGTATGCCGTATTTCTTCATAAGGTTTTTGGAAAACACCTTGCTCGCCTCGATCTGCGCCGCGGCGGCGACAGGTCCAAAGCAGGGTATGCCGATCGCGTTAAGTCTGTCAACAGCTCCGAGAGCTAACGGATCGTCGGGTGTTACTACCGCGTAGCCTATTTCATTTTCGGCGGCAAATTTTACGATACCGTCAATGTCTGTCGCGGCAATATTTACGCACTCTGCGTCGGCGGCAATACCTCCGTTACCGGGAAGTGCGTATATTTTTTCGATCTCGGGGCTGGTCTTGAGCTTTTTTATAACTGTATGCTCGCGTCCACCCGAACCAATTACGATTATTTTCATCGTCTCACCTCTATTAATGGTGGAAAAGTCTCATTCCCGTGAACGCCATGACCATTCCGCATTCGTCTGCGGCGGCAATAACGAGGTCGTCTCTGACAGAGCCTCCGGGCTGCGCTATGTAGCTAACACCAGAACGGTTTGCTCTCTCGATGTTATCGGAGAAGGGGAAGAACGCATCCGAGCCAAGCGCGACGCCGCTGATGGTTGCAAGGTACGCTTTTTTCTCCTCGCGTGTGAATATCTCCGGCTGCTCCGTAAAATATTTCTGCCAATTTCCGTCGGCTGTTACGTCCTCGTGATCATCCGAAATATAAATGTCTGTCACGTTGTTTCTGTCGGGTCTGCCGAGAGTCGGAAGGAAGGGCAGATTCAAAGCCTTGTCGCTCTGACGGAGGAACCAGTTATCCGACTTACCGCCAGCAAGTCTTGTGCAGTGGATTCTCGACTGCTGACCGGCTCCAACTCCTGTAGTTTGTCCGTTCTTTGCGTAACATACCGAGTTCGACTGTGTATATTTAAGCGTGATAAGAGCGATCATGAGGTCGGTCTTTGCGTCCTCGGGAAGCTCCTTGTTTGCCGTTACGACATTCGATATAAGCTCACGGTCGATCTTAAAATTGTTTCTTCCCTGCTCGAAGGTAATACCGAAAACGTCCTTGTATTCCTTCTCTGCGGGAACATACTCGGGATCGATCTTTATTATGTTGTAGTTTCCGTTTCTCTTGGACTTGAGAAGCTCAAGTGCCTCATCCGTGTATCCGGGAGCGATAACACCGTCCGACACCTCGCGCTTGATGATCGCCGCCGTGGTCGCGTCACATACGTCCGACAGCGCAATAAAATCACCGAATGACGACATTCTGTCAGTGCCTCTTGCCCTTGCGTATGCGCAAGCCAGAGGAGAGTCGTCAAGTCCCTTTATGTCGTCAACGAAGCAGGACTTTTTCTCTTTTTCGGTGAGTTTTCTGCCGACAGCCGCACCTGCGGGGCTGACATGCTTAAACGATGCCGCAGCGCACTCGCCCGTTGCCGCCTTCAGCTCCTTTACGAGCTGCCACGCGTTGAATGCATCAAGGAAATTTATGTATCCGGGTCTGCCGCAGAGTATCTCGATAGGAAGATCGGATCCGTCCTTCATAAATATTTTTGAAGGCTTCTGATTGGGGTTACAGCCGTATTTCAGTTCGAGTTCGTTCATTTTTTAGTCCTCACTTCTGATTTTTATTTATCATTCTGACGGTCGTTCTGCCCGATGCGAGCGAGGTGTAACGAACGTAGAGCGAAATTTTGTTGTCCTCGTTGAGATTTTCCCAGATCTTACGTGTAAATGCGTCGATGCTGTTGAGAATATTTATTCTCTCGGGCTCACCTGTAAACGTGGGAATCGGATTGCCGTCCTTGTTGTAGGTGTGGATGAAATGTCCGAGACCTGCAACGGGCGTGTAAGTATATGTATAACGGTTGCAGGCGCTTCCCTTTTCATCTGCGCTCTTGAGAATGCTCATTTTGTACTTGTAGCCATTCTCAAAATCGAGCATAGCGCTGATCCTGGGAGTGAAGTTCGGCATATCGGGCTCGAATTCACGAGTCTCAAGTGCCTCCTCAAAGGTCTTTCCGTCATTGAGGAAATCCACGATCGTATCAGTCTGATTACCGTTTGTGACTACCAGCTTCTTGCCGACCTTCTTGACGGGAGAATAAATAATGAGCGACGGGTCGGCTACCTTGGATGCGTCAAACGGATGTATCATTACCTCGTCACCGAAATCGTTGAATACACGGTTGCGGCTGTTTTCGCTTCTTCCCATAATGAAGTAAGCGGTTACGGCGTACTTGCCGTTCTTTGACATTCCCGCGATGATTCCTCTGCCGGGATAGCTGTTACGGCGCAACAACGCGCCGATATCGTAAGTCTTGTAAACGTTCATAATATTCTCCAATCCACCGCCTTGGCGGCAATAAATTTTTTTAATTCGAATGTGTTTGCTTGTATTTTAAATTTTGATTTGTCGGTGTGTTTGATTCGAAGGGATCTGTAGGGGTGACGTCCTCGACGACCCGTTTGAAACGATTTAATTAAAATATAATCTCTATAAAGACACACACAAAATAAATTTATAAAATATTATGCACAATAAATCACCGTATCGGGTCGTCGAGGACATCGACCCCTACAATTTTTAA
>JAZODV010000163.1:0-1965 GCA_045597185.1 Eubacteriales bacterium | reverse complement strand
CCCACGGGTATTTCAATAGCATTTATTTTTATATTTAACATTTTCGATACTTTTTTCGCATATTTTATCCATTAAAGTGTATTAAACTGATATTATGAAAAAATTTCAAGGAAGAAAGATATGTTTAACAGATTTTCGGTCAAAAATCTCAGCAAAGGCTACACTGTATTTTTTGAAAAGTCCACGAAGACCGAGATGGAGAGACGCGTGTGGAACGGTCTTATCATTTCGCAGGGCGGAAAAACGGTATACAAACAGAACGGCAAAAAGATCGTATCCGACAAAGATCACGCCCTTATAATACCGCACGGCGCAAGCTATGAAAGCGAGTGCACAGAATCGGGGCGTTTTACAGTCATAAATTTTCTTTTAAATGAAAGCAGCGAAAATAAAGATATATTAAGCTTTAGGGTTATGCAGAGTACTGCGCTGAATAATCTTTGCTCAAGATTTTCCGAGCTTTCAAAACTTGAAGATAAGCAAAGCGAGCTTAAACGCTTTTCGGTATTTTATGAGATCGTTTCGATATTATCGGAGCAAAACAGTACCGACAGTATCACGCCTGTATTGGCAAAAGCAAAAAAATACGTGCACGACCGTCTTGACGATCCGTCGCTTGTCTGCAAAAGCATTGCGCACGAGCTTGGTATCAGTGAGATATATCTGCGCAAGCTGTTCACTAAAGAGCTTCACATATCGCTTGGGAAATACATAAGAGAAGCACGCATCGCGCACGCAAAAGAGCTGCTTGTTTCCTCGGGAAAAAGTATATCGGAAATAGCGCACGAATCTGGCTACGACAGTGTTTACAGCTTTTCCCGCGCATTCAAAACTCAGACAGGCATCCCTCCGACAGCGTATAAAGCGAGGTATATTATATAAAAAAGGAAGCCAAGGGGTGCCTTCCATAAAGCAGGTTTTAACATCCCTGCGAGATCCGAACGACTTTGCCGTTCGCCCTTCGGGTTTCGACTGCGTCCGCCCGTGTCATTCTGAGCGAAGCGTAGCGAAGTCGAACTGCGAAGCAGCACCGAGCGTCAGCGAAGGAGGAATCTCGGGCGGACTCCGCTCAAGATGACACGCAGGGCAATACCTGCCGAAAAGAAAAAGGAGTACGGACGATTTGTTCGTACTCCTTTTCACATTCCGCGTAACTCGGAAAAATATTAGATCTGCCTCGGAGAAAACAATTTAAATGCAGCTTCAGACATAACGTAAATATCAGTTTTATTTTTGAGTTCGCCCCGGCTTGAAACAAATCCATTCTCATCAAGACCTGTAATAACTGCCGGCTTTCCCTTGATCAACACGATCGCAATCTCGTCGATACTTTTACAAGGCTTGATTAAAAGTGTTTTTTCGGATGTAGTGGCAACTGTTCCTATGGCATAAAAATTCTCCCAATATACACCTCCATCGTTTTCGCAATGAATGTGGGTTGACTTGTTTGCCGCTTGGTTTGATTGATAGATCTTATATTTTTGATCTGCCACCGTGAATTGAACAGTCTTAACCATCTCGTTCTTCGCTACACATTCGCCATATTTTTTGTAGGTACCATATACCGATAGTCGTTCCTCGCTGGCACATTCCATAATGTCGCCCACATCGCAGTTAAGAGCGAAGCATATTCTGGCTATCGTATCGGTGGTAACCGTCTCATTCTTTGATAGCTTCGCCAAAACTCTTGAGCTTATTCCGGTAATTTCCATCAAATCGGTCTTGCTCATGCTCTTGTCAACTAACAGCTTCCATAGTTTGCTGTAATCAATATACATACATTCACCGCCTTTCTGATAACAGTATATCATAAAACAGCTGAAATGTCAATATAAATTTACGATAGTAAATAAATATTTTATATATTGGTCTTCAAAAGGGATACAAACAATTAGTTTGTATCCCTTTTTAAACGTCTTTCTATGTAAGGTATCGTGTGTTACACTTTATATGCGTACTGTCGGG
>JAZODV010000162.1:0-21336 GCA_045597185.1 Eubacteriales bacterium | reverse complement strand
TCGTACTCGCTATGTAACGGCTTTAAGCCAAGGTGCTTTCCTTTAGAAAATATTTAATTGTATAAGAATATCCCTTCTTGGAAACAATAAGAATGGGAAAATGTGCGCAGTTTGCGCTATGTAAATATGTATGTAAGAGGGTTTGTCCGAGGCTTTTTCTCTTAATTTGTCCCTCTATTTAGGATACTGTTTTTACACCCTTGTTTTAAGAATTATTTTTCGTTCCGAGTAAATTTCTAACTTTTGCACAAAAGTTATCCCTTGATTTGACATATAATGCCGCCAATATCTATGCAAATTCGACATTTCCAATTTGCAAAATCCTATTGAAAAAGATCGTGTTTTGCTGTATAATGTAGGAAACGGGATTTTATCATCTTATCAGTTGATAGATTGGAGGCGCGATGAAAATACAGCGAACACATTTACTGAAACGCTTGGATACGCTCTATCTGTCCTACAATACAAGTTTCGGGAATTGGAAGAATAAAGACCATTACGTTAATCTCAGAGGACCGCGCGGGTCGGGTAAAACCGCGCTTATTCTTGAATGGTTGGAGCAGCATAAGCATTTTTATTTTTCGTTCGCAGATCTTGATGAGCCAATAGCTTTGCGCTTACTCAGCGCTAAATTACAAAAATATATGGATGAGCACAACCTCCCCACGCTCTCGATGGATACGTGGGAGAACGTATTTCTTAACATCAATACTCTTTCCGAGCGGACTTGCCACATCTTTGCTTTTGACGACGCCGATGAGATACTGACCGATAGCGTATTCTCAGCAGCCTTTCAAAATTATTTTGCAACACAGAAGCGACGCGCGATCTTGACAATCTTCGTTACCCGCGCGGAGAAGCTACCCGAATTTCCGCCCGACTATACGAAATGGACTTACGACGAAATACCTATCGACGTACCATACTTCTCGATAGCTGACCTCTGCAAATGCTTTCCGAACAAAAAGGGCGATGATCTTCTCGCGCTCTATGTACTTACGGGAGGCATACCGAAACTCGTTCATCTGATCGACGAGAATTTAAGCACCGAGGAAAATCTGCGGAATCTTCTATCCCCCGATAGTCCATACATACATTTTGGCGCAAATGAATTTGACCATCTTTTCCGTCGGAGCGAAAGTTATATGTTCATTTGCCACGCCGTCGCGCTCGGCAATAACCGCATTAGTGATATTGGTAAATTCACGGGGTTCGCCTATAACAAATGCGATAAGTATATCCGCGCCCTGATTGAGAATGGAATACTTACTACCGGGAAAGATGAGAACAACAAGACGGTTTACAAGTTCGTCAATCCTTATTACCGTATTTGGTTCAATATCGTCTATACCCATCGTACCGAAATCAATCTTGGCGCGGTAGACGAGCAAACGATCTCTCAAGCGCTTTCTTACATAAAGACAGTTGCCGACGAAGAATACGTTGCCGCTTGCTACCGCCACGCATATTATCATTTCTGCAAGCGGAGATATATTGATCGTGAGAAGGTAGTTCCCGCGCCGCAGACCTTCACCGCCGCAGTGATGAAGAAGGATAAATACGGACAGTCCTACAAGGATAGTGAAGCGACGATCACACTCGATCTCGTTCACAACGACGATGAATTTACCTACGCTATGCTTATTTTGAAGGACGAGCATTATCTCGGCAAAGCTGAATTTGAGGCTATTAAGTCTGCGATTGAAGATGCCTTTTGGCTCGACTTCACATTCTTTATTTGCTACAACAAAGGACGCATCTGCGAAGAGGCATACCGATTTGCCAAGTTTAATGAATATGTAAAATGGGAAATGATTGACAGATTGCGATTGTAAGCTTCAATATATAGGCAAGCACCTCGTGCCAACTTGGCACGAGGTGCTTGATGTTATAGTTTATAAATTCATAACCGAGCATGTTAACCGGAATAAGTGCCCGTTTGGGGTGAAGACCACTCTCTATCTTTTGCGTTCCACGTTCCATTTCCGGCAGTCTCTTCAATGTACGTGCCATCTTCAAGGAAATATATTCTACTTCCTTGGCCAACATATCTATCCCAATTGGGGTCTTTTTCGACAGCCTGCCACTGTGCATATGTTCCTTCATACAAGAAAGTCATCTGCTCGTATTTTAAAATACCAAGCGTACCTGTCTCTTTGTTGGCAAAAGCATCCTCTCCAATGTATGTTATTGTGACAGGAATTTTAATAGTTGTAATATTATCAAAATCACCGAAAGCGCCGTCTGTGATTTCCACGACCGGACTGCCTAAAACATAATCCGGTATGTCAATGTGAATATTATTATCATCCTCGACAACGCCCACAACTATATAGCTATCCGGGAATCCATCACCGTTCGCATCTTCTTGCGGTTCCAATTGAATATTGGCTTTATTACTATCATCACCGGTGCTCATAGAAACTTTAGTAGATTGACGAATAACAAGATCTTCAGTAGCAGCTTTTAGGGTAGAAGAGTCGTAGGGGCCCGACCAAGACACGGTTACATTAAGACCTACCTCTGCATATTGATTGTTAAAATCACTATTAAGTCGATCGATTTCAGCATCCAATTCCAAACGCTCGTTTGCTGTAAGAGGATCCATGCCTTGTGGATAGTGCTTTTCCATAAGAACATTTCCCTCATAATCAAGAAAAATAAGATTGATGTAATTTGTTATAGACCACTTAGGGTTGAGAACTATACTTCGTGTTATATTTATCTTGGCATTATTCGGAATAACAATTCCTGCTGCGTTCATCCACCCATCAAAGGTAATTTCCGCATCGCCATAATCGCCTTGCGGAGGAATGGGTTGAATGGTTGAATTGATTGTGTATGGATCATTATATTCAACCTCATCCACATATGTCACAGTTTCGCCATTCTCTTCGCCCAAGATATATGTAACCGTTAATTTCGGGCCAGTAATAATGGAACGCAAAAGTTCCCCGACTCCATCAAGTACATATCTTGAATGTGTAGAAAGTATTGTATGTGAAGCAAATACGACTGCGAGGCAAAGCATCACACAAATTAAAGGTTTTATTCTGATTCTCATGCCTATGCATCCTCATTTAATCGATTTGCTCACACCGAATGTCGTAATTGATAACAATTTCCTGATCAAGACTTGCATCATCAAAATCAACACAATAGTAAAATAAACATATGGCTTTTTCACCGATCCCCAAGCTTCCGGCTATTGTTGGCGTTAACGACGAGCACAATGTGCCATTCAAATAATAATAAAATGTTCCGCTGGCTACTGTTGCTTCTTGACCGTCAGATACTAACCACACGGTAGTTGCAGGTGTTGTTAGTGAATAGCCCGACAAAGCTTGCCCATTTGGATACGTTAATGATAAATTGATTGTGTAGTTGTATGCCACCTCTCCGTCGTTTTCGATAGAAAAAGTTTCATCAACGGCCACAATGTTGCAGTTGTCTGGAAGGTTATTCATATCCAATTGATGTTTTGATACGTTTGATGGTGTTGTAAGTTTATAGGAAATTTTCGCAACACTTCCGGCGGCATTACCGGTAACGCTGGAATGATATCTTGCGTAGAGCCCACCCATCATATGGGAAGTTATTAGTATAGCACACAGCAGCGCCACCCCTATGCGAAACACAAGAGGTGTTTTTATATTCGATTGTTTCATAAAAGCTCCTCCGTTTCGTTTTATTTCCCCTGCTTTAATTTTTCTATTTCGGCTCGGATAGCTTCAATTTCTTTTTCTTTTTGTTGTTTTTCGGCGCTAAAGGAGCGTTCTAACATAAATATTGCCAGCGCAAGAACACAAATCGTACCTATGGGCGTTTTGATAACATTTACAACATATCCTACGTAAGGAATAGCAAGCACGACCTCACCTTTTATTTGTTCAAGCGTTATAGGTTCATCTTCGGTGTTGTTTGCATCGCCGCGCGTAATTACCTCGTTTCCCGAGATTGAAACAATGCGATGGGTAACTGCCATTTTTCCGTCTTGGTATACCACCACATCGCCAACCTCATAGTTTTTTGATTCGGAAATAATCAGCAAATCGCCAACAGAAATCTCAGGTTCCATACTTCCAGAAAGCACGACTGCTGAACCAATGCCAAAAGGAATCGGAACTGCGTCGCCCGCCAAACGCGAGGCGTTTAGCAAATACACATTAATACCGACAACCAGGGCCGCAAGCACCAATAGTGTAATGCGCAGGACGGTTTTCAGTACCTGTTTCTTTTTTTCTTTTGTGGGGGAGGGGGATTGTTTCATCATTCTTCTATACATATATTATCTGAGCTATTTTTTGTACTCTTCTTTTTTATAGCATAAAGCATCAGAAGCACGATTGCCAAAATAAGTAAGAATACAAGCAATCCTAAAAAGACGATATTACCAAGACCGGAGTCAATAAAGCCGCCATTTGTTTCAACATCTGTATTTGCTTCGGCAAGCACAGAAAACTCAACAGATAATCCTATATCAGTTGTTACAGAGGCGCTGCCGAGCGTAGTGTCGTACTCATCATTTCCGGACTCGAATTCCCATTTCCATTGAAATGTGTATTCTACGCTTTCACCCTTTTTCAAGGTGCGATGTTCCTGCAGAGAATTCAGTTTTTCTATTTTGACCCATGTTTTTGCATCGCCTGCGATATAAGAACCGTCAGGCGCGATCATACGGACAAGGATAGGAATATCATGCTCCGAAGTAAAGTGAACGTCGGGAATCATATCGTAGTTGATAGCGGTTTTATCAGTGTTTCTGAGACGAATAGTGTATTCCACCGCCGTACCGGGTGCAACAACCGTTTGACCATCCGAGCCGGAAACAGTTATCTCGCCCGATGCATTTTCATAATGTACAGAGAAAAGCTCGAACTGCTTATCAAGACCGGACTCAAGCAAAACTTCTCTTTCATCAACCTTTATGTAATCCACAAGGCGAATTGTAAGCAATATCGCGCTGATAATAGTTAATATTATAAGAATGGCAAGTGCGGTACCGAATATGCCATTTTTGTTTTTGGTTTTATTTATAGTACTATCCAAAGCTTTTTCTCCTTTAAATTTGCTTGTGATTTTTAACCTGTTAAAACGCTTGAAAATTATTTCAAACGTATTAAGAGACTAAAAATCTTAAAATTGACCTCCCCGCCCAGCCACGATGGGCAGGGAGGTGTTATTAACTCAAAAGTTGGTTTGTGGTGAATTAGTCTACCTGAGATACGGTGAAGGAGGCATCTACCTTAATATCCTGGCCAGCATAAGTGTTTTCAACATCGTTGGTGAAAGCCCATACCCAACTAACCGTAATTGTAACCGTCTCACCAATACCGATATCGATCGGAGTTGAAGAGACAGTGCCGGTATCGATGCCATTAGAGTTTACATACGTATATGTGATAGTCATGTTGGCGGGTATTCCCGTTTCAACAAAAGATGCGGAAATTGCAGCTGCTACTTCGGAGTTGTTCGTAAGAACGATGTCGCCAGTACCAGAGGTGCCGGGAGCAATCGTGTTTTGTTTAACGGAGCCAGTAACAGTCTCATTAGTATTCACCCAAGTATCAACAAGGCTAAACTCAACGTTGTTTGTGATTGTAGCACCATCAAGTTTAATATCCCATTTTGCGATGGTTGCAGATGCAGTTGCAGAGCCCTCGCTTGTATACTTTGCAAAAGTGCCTGAAATAGCACAGGTGGAAAGGAGAACAGCTACCAAGAGAACGGAAGCGATTCTCATCATCTTGTTTTTCTTCATTTTGAAAAACTCCTTTATAAATAGATTTTTTACTCTTCCCTTATTCGGGGAAAGATATTTGCCGGCAGTGCCGGTGTTTTGCGGCAACCGCTGCGGCAATTTATATTCAATCCCCGGACGTGGCTTCCGAGGGAAGAATAACAATTGTATATATGCGCAGAAGGGTTATTCCTTCGGAACATCATTTTGATTTGATGACTCGATATTGTCGTTATCAGAGACGGGAGCACCGACGTTTTTCTCTTTTTCTGCTTTCAAAGCTTCAAGCTCTGCCATCAAAGCAGCCATATCATCACCTTTACTCTTTTCGTATATTCTACGGCGTATCACATCGTAGCCCACGAACAGAATAATCGGTAAAATCACACAAACAATTAGTCCGGTTGTGCTCTGCATGAAGATAGCAAAATTACCTGCGCCGGGAATCCGAATCCCCGTATACTCTGCAATCAAATTTGCTTCGGGAACCGGTAACCGATCTTCAGTGTTGTTATTAATACCTTTAGTTTTAAAGCTAATTTTTCCATCCTCGTTAATAATATCGATTACCATATGGGTAACCACCGAGGTTCCTTTGCCGGCAGGATCGTAAAAAGAGATGACATCTCCGATTGCAACATCCTTCGCATCTACGGCTTTACAGATAATAAGGTCTCCGCTCTTGATATCCGGATACATCGAGTCGGTCAGTACGATTAATGGGAGCGTTCCACCAAAATCGGGCACTTCATCCTTGTTTATAAAGCTTTTAACTAACAGAGTACAGTTAACAATCAGAATCGGAACTAATATCACACACATAACAATTCCTATTATCGTTAAAGCTTTATGGAATTTTGGAGAATTTTCTTGCTTATTCATGAGTTTTTACCTTTCTTATATTATTTGTGATATTGTGCTTTCTTCGTGTAAGTTTTTCTTAAAGTAAGTCATCATCATACAATACAATACGTTAAAAATATGAGGTCTGTTTATCTCATTATCTTCGAGATCTTTATTATAAACACGGATAGCGAAATCAAGCAATGCTGTGAAAACACTATGCAAAATAGAAGAAACATCGGCTTCTTCCTTAAATAACGGTGTCATTTCAGTAACGATACCTTCAAACAACTTTTTATGGGCTTTTATGGAAGAGTCCTTAAAATATATTGAATAATAATATCGCACATAGCAACGACAGCGTTCTTCATTTCCCAATATAAAGCGCCAAGCTCTCGAAAAGAAATCGTAAAGCTTTTCTTTTGTATTACCATCGAAACCGCCGATTGCCTTAACACCATCGCGGAAAGCAACATACAATTCAGTATCTAAAGAAACAAAAGCGGCGTCATATAAATTGTCTTTGCTACCAAAGAAACGATATATATATACTTCGTTCATTTTAAAGTCAGGCAATGCGCCGCCGGAATGAGTTAACTCCTTGGTTGTCGCTTTTTCAAAGCCGCCTTCGGCAATAAGATGTATGGTATTTTCAATCAGAAGTTCTTTTATTTCCGATTCGTACCTCATTCGGTTTCCCCTCCATTTCATCTGTAACCGAGCATTTTTGAGTTTAAGGCAATTAGTGAACGCTACACGGATGTCTTAAAAAAATCCTATCCAATGTAGGAATTAGACTTTTAATAATCAAATACAGCGCACATGGGCTAATAAAGCGACATAACGAGAGTTATGTGGTCAAATGGTGGGAATCGTTACCATTTTCACGTAAACGCGATCTAATAATAAGCGCAACAAAAAGCCTTTCGCCGTATTTTTTTGAAAAAACTATACGAAAGGCGTTGTTGTTATGCAATTTTTTCTATCTATTTCGATAAAATTTCGTTGTAAGCTTATAAATTGTGTTGAACCTATTGATTTTTACGAGCTTTTGTGGTATAATCGCTTATGTATCTGGAATTTATCGCATACCTAATATCACATAACTCTCGCTATGTTTCTCTTGGTCTCGGCGTATCCGCGTCGGGCTTTTATTTTTATACGATCAAGCGCATATGTTCCATTTTGCGCTTGTGCTCCGCACCTGTTGTAACAATATAAATACGGGTGGTATTGATGCTGGCGTGTCCGAGTATATCCGCGAGTTTTGCAATGTCTTTTTCAATGCCGTAAAAAGTACGTGCAAATAAATGACGCAAGTTGTGCGGAAATACCTTGCTCGGTGCTACGTGCGCCTGCTCACACAAGGCTTTCATTTCTTTCCATATATTATTACGGCTGACGGGTTTACCGTTTCGTGTGATGAATACCGCGCCCGACGATATTTTCTGCTCCTTAACGTAACGGAGCAGTTTTTTCTTTAATTCGGGAACAATGAATATTCTGCGGTTCTTACCTTTGCAATTCACAACAGCCTCACCCTTGCCCAATGCTTCGACAGTTATATATTGAAGTTCACTTACACGGATACCCGTTCCGCAAATGGTCTGAATGATGAGATTGAGTCGCTCGTTGTGTTTTTTGTTCGCCGCTTCAAGCAGACGGAGATATTCGGCGCGTGTCAATTCCTTTTCCTCGGAGCAGTAGGCTTGTCTTTGCACACGAAATTGCTTTACACATAGATCGTGCCAACCGCAAAAGCGTAGAAAAGAGTTCAGCGCGGCAATCATCGAATTAGCACTTGCCACCGCGTATGAATTTCCGAGCTTATTTTTGTAATCCACCACGATTTGTTTGCTTACTTCTGTCGATCCTATAAAACCAACGAAGCACCTTACATCACGCATATACTTTTCAATCGTCGCTTTGCTTCTTTCCTCATTTCGTAAATACAATTCAAATTCTTGCAATATCTTGGGTTCGATTTTTCTCATAAAACATTCTCCTTACGTTAGGTTTTGGTACTATTATTTTACCAAATCTTTGCGAATAATCCCTAAACCTTCGATACAGGCTGTTTTATACCACGATAATATTTTAAGTTTGATTGCAAAAAAATGAAAGAGACGATAGGGTGAGTGGTAGTACCGTAGTATCAATTTGCAAAAATAAAGCGAGACGTATATCCATTTTGGACACACATCCCGCTTATTTGTTTATGCGTTTTTAATTTGTTTGATTATGTTTATGATCTGTATGATACCGTCAACATCTTCGGATGAATATCCTTCAAATGCCTTTTCAATATCTTTATGAAGTGATACAATATTTGCTTCGCAAAATTCATTGAGTAAACAACTGCTTGAAGTATCTAACGCAATCGCGATTTTGCTTAATGATTCTGCACTGAAATTATTGATGCCACGCTCTATTTTGCTAATACAACTCACTGAAAGGTCGGCAAGTTCCGCCAGTTCTGCTTGACTTTTTCCGGCTGATTTTCTCGCCTTTGCAATTCTTTTGCCAACACTTATAAGGAATTCTGCTCTATTCATGCCTTCACCTCGTGCTTTCGGTGTTCGACAAAACTTCAAGCATCATCCTTGCACCGCGTTTGAACGCATATGAGAAAATCTCACGCTCGTTAATGTCGGTCAATTCATTATAGCAATCGTCGAATTTTTCAAGCAACTCTTTTTGCTCATCGTTAAGCGTAGAGAGTAGGTTATCGTGGTGATCGGCTATGTACCCCATCAACCGCTTCGTTTCTTTATCTTGGCTTCTGCAATCGGTATTGGGGCAGATATTTCCGTAAAACAGTTCTTCAAGGATAAATCTCATTTGTAGATGACCTCCTTCAGAACAATTTCTTCCGCGCTTGCCTTGATATTGTTCATCTCGGCAACCCAACGGAGCATATTGCGAGCTTTCAAATTCTCGTCAATACCTCTCTCGGCAGCGAGGCGGGGAATGATGGTTTCAAGCATTTCGTTTGCTTCAAGGTCTATCTCGTGCAACCGAGCATTCAGTTTACCCTCGGTCAAAAGCGTGGTGTACCTTCCGCGACGGTGCTGCTTGATATAATCAAGGTGCATCCGCCCATACTTGCCAAGCTGATAGTCAGTCTGTTCGGGAAGTGCAACATCGGGAATAAGATGTCCGTTTACCTCGCGGTATGTACCACCGAGCTTTTCATAAAGATTATCAAAGTTCTTTTTCATTTTCGTTCTCCATTACATTAATTTTTTTATAAGCAAGTATTGTAATGGATTGCCTTTGTGTCTTTAATTAAGTCAGTAGTTGTCAAGAAAAGAGGACAGAGAGTGTAAAAGCATTCTCTGTCCTCTTCCTATCGGTAGGTACTATTATTTTGTTGAACCTAAAAACTGTCCTTAAGAGTACGCCGCATTTAAGACAGCTCTTTTGTTATTCAAAGAATATTTTTTAACGTTTATTTTTCCTTCTTTATGCTTGACTTTACTCTTCAAAGGTGCTAAAATAAACAAGTAAAAGTCGACAAAATCCCGTTTTTCCGAAAGGACTTTCTCATGCTTGCAAGGAAAAATATAGATGCAACAAAGGGACCGCTTATACCCCTGATAATAGCATACTGTATCCCTCTGATACTCAGCACTCTTATACAAACGCTTTTCAACGCCGTTGACGTGGCTGTTCTCGGCAACATGGCAGATTCAACAGCGGTTGCCTCGGTCGGCGCAACATCAAGCATATACCATCTTTTGATAAACGGTTTTGTCGGTATATCCTCGGGACTCAAAATACTCCTTGCCCGTTACATAGGAGCGAAGGATATAAAAAGAACTAACGAGTCGGTAAGCACAGCATTAGTTTTTTCGGTTGTATTCGGCATCATCATCGCAATTGCGGGCTTTTTCCTGACCCCTATATTCCTTAACCTTACAAAATGTCCGTCCGATTGCTATGACGGCGCGGCTGTATATCTGCGTATTTATCTTGCCGCCGCACCCGCAATATTACTTTATAACTTTGGGTCGTCTGTCCTTACGTCAAGCGGAGACACGCAAAGACCTCTTTACTATATGCTTGCAGGCGGACTGCTTAATATAGTTCTCAACATAGTTCTGTGTCTTATTCTTCCGCAAAAGGTAGTAGCGGTTGCCGTGGCTACAGCCGCATCTCAAATACTCGGAGCAATATTGACGGTAAACAGAATACGCAAGAACTACTCTCTTACAATTAAGCAGCTTTCGTTCAGCTTCCGCGCGCTTTTCGGTATGCTCAGATTCGGTATACCGCTCGCTGTCACAAATATACTCTACCCTATTGCAAATCTTCAGATACAGTCGGCAATAAACAGCTACGGCTCTGCCGCTATTGCGGGAAGCAGCGCCGCGACGAATCTTGAAGGCATCGTCAGCGCGTTCACATCATCGTTTTCAACGACTGTCAGCGTATTTATGAGCCAGAATCTCGGCGCGAGACTTCACGACCGAGTAAAGAAATCCTTTTTTCACTCTCTTTGGATGGCGGTTACTGTCGGTGTCGTTATGGGCAGCTTTATGTTCCTTACGGGACGCTTTTGGCTCTCTATACTTCTCGGCGCGGGCGCTAAGGAAGCTACAGACTTCGGCATGGTCAGACTTTTCTTTGTCACCTTCTTCTATTTTATTGCCGCCGCTAACAGCGTACTCGGACATGCCATACAGTCGTTTGGATACCCAATAATCAGCTCGATAAACTCTATTGTGTGTATTCTCGTATTCCGTATTATCTGGATGTGGTGGATATACCCGGCTCATGAAAATTTCATTTGGCTCAACGCCTGCTTCACGGTATCCTGGTCGCTTCTCCTTTGCGCCAACGTCATATGCTTTATAATATTCTACAGAAGATATCTTAAAGGAAAATACAAGCACATATAAAACTTCATTCTTCCTTTATTTTCTGCTTGATTTATACTTGATTGTGTGGTATAATCATATAAGCAAATACATACCAGGAGAAAGATTATGAAAAAGATCATTTGTAAAGTAGAATACGACACCGAGACCGCCACGCTTATCACAAAGCGCGCATTTAAAGCATACGGAGACCCTGCGGGCTATGAGGAAAGCCTATACAAAACGCCCGACGGCAAGTTTTTCCTTTACGTAAACGGCGGACCCGATTCACCCTACACCGAGGAAAACATTAAAAGACTTTCTGCGGCTAAAGCCGAAGAGTGGTCTGCAAAAATTTAATTTGCACAAAAACGGAACGGATAAAATAAATCTCCGTTCCGTTTTTATTGTTGACAAAATACTGTTTCTCTGCTACAATGAAAAAAACGACATTTTTTGACATCACGCAGGGTAATTTATGAAAGATTTTTTAAGCGGTGCTGGAGAGGCTCAGGGAGCGTACTCCTGGCAACATTTAGTGTTCGTAACCTCTCTTATGGTAATAATGGTAATTGCGGCGCTCTTTCTCGGAAAACGTTTTAAAAAGCTTGAGCATAAAGAAAAAAACAAGGTAATGATATGGACCGCCATACTTATCGACAGCTTTGAGATCGCGAAAATTATTATCAGCTGTTCACTTGACGGTTCGTTTGAGCCGATAAAAAGAATGCTTCCGCTCTTCCTTTGCAGTATTCAGCTGATAGCAATTCCGATAGCGGCGTTCTCAAAAGGAAAACTAAAAGACGCGTCGCTTGATTTCGTGTTTATCTTCGGTGTTCTCGGTGCTATAATGGGTACTTACGGTGCTGCGCAGAATTACAGCGCATACCCCGTACTGTCGTGGCCTAATATCGTTTCGGGCATCACGCACGCACTCTCGGGCTTTGCATCTCTATATATCGTTTTTTCGGGTATGGCAAGTATGAAAAAGAAAAACATACCGATTTGTCTCGGTATCCTTACATCCTTCTGTGTCCTTGCATACGTTGCAAATATCATATTTGATTATAATTATATGTTTCTTATAAGCAGTGACGGTACACCTTACGATATAGTTTACAATATGGTCGGCGGAAATCCCGTTCTCTATCCCCTGCTTGTCGTTCTGCTGTTCTTTATCTATATTATTGGATTCTACTACGTTTATTTCGCTATCACTAAAAAGAAAAATACAAAATAATAAAAGCTGCAGAGAATGTGTCATGTTCTTAGCGAAGAAATCACAAATCAGTTTGCCTTATTTGATCCACAGTAAACAAATATAATCCCCCAATAGAAAAATCTGTTGGGGGATTGTCTTTCCTTAATCATTCATTTCAATCAAAATACTTTTATGGATTTCAAAAATTGTTTTTCCTTCTTCAGTTTCAATGTACCATGGTTGCTCTGTGGTAACAATACATGACTCGAATTTTTCCTCTAAAACTGTGCATCCGATAAAACAATTCTTTGGAAAAATATTTTCAAATTCATCGCTTGATACAGCCGGCCATTTTTCGATGATCTTGTGTTGATTATCATTGGCATCAATGAATTCACACAGTACAACCTCCGGATATGCGCTGTCATCGATCAATTGTGTAGCCTCAGCCTTAATATAAAACATCCTAAAATCTCCTTTATTTTATCGCCAGTTTCGCCTTTGTATCACAAAGGCACGGACCAAAGCCCATGCCCCTATAATACTGATTATATTATAGCATAAATTAGCAGAGAAATCAAGAGTTATATTCCGACTTCGTCGGAGTGATATTCTGTTCGCCCAGAAACTCGCGAAGCGAATACCACTCGGCGTATGCCGAATATAATTGCGCCAACAATATCACTCGCCACCGGCACGGCGTTTGCCGCCCACAAAGATTGCTCTCATACATTTTCTCCAATAATGATTTTCATCGCGGCAGTCTCGCGGTCAAGCTCTTCAATCGTTCCGTTCGGCATAAATTCAAGTAAAAGCGTGCGCGGGCCCGAAAAGGCTTTTATATACTCTCGCCACTCGTCGACGGCATCGGCAAGCGGAAGCTTTCGTTCGCCCTTCCAATTGAAAATGTGGATATGCTCCACAAAATTTGAGATTTTGGTTGCGTTGATTACATTCTCTCTTGGCTCTTGCCATTGAAATGGCTGCCAATACATACGAAAATGCGGAGAATGAATCGTTTCCATCAATCGTACCGCATCATCGGGATTCTCGGTAAAGGTCTTTTTATGGCACTCCATACAAAGTGTTACATCGGCAGCTTTTGCAATATCGGCGGGTCTTTTGCAGACCTCAAAAAGATCATTTTTCTCTGCGTCAGCCATATCCTTTCCGCTTTTTCTTCCGCACCAAAGGCGGAGAATATTCGTGCCAAGTATCTTTGCGGCTTGGATATAGGATTCCAACTCCTCGATTTGTGTTTCTGCCAAGCGGAAATATGTTCCATAGGACGAGCATACGATTCCATGTTCCTTTTGCAGCTCAGCAATTTCCATAAGACGCTCAGTATCGTTGCATGGCGCGTGCACATCGCTTCCCCATTCAATACAAGACAGTCCCGCCGCCTTTGCGGCTTCTAAAATTTCTTTTGGTGAGTGCTGTCGGAAGGAAACCGACACCAATCCCAAACGATAATCATTATTTTTCATTGACATTATTCTTTATTTTTTACTTCAACAGGCTACCCCTAAAAGGGCAGCAATTCTTCGCTGTTATACGCCATATATATTTTTTCATATAGACCCTCAACAAAAAACCTTTGTTTTTCATCGTCAAAACGGATTAGCTCATTTGGGAAATCATGAATTGGAACCTCGTGATACATCCTTTCAATAAGCTTTACGTGGGGCAACGCTGTTTTTGCTGTACATATCGGTGAGATTCCTTCACGTATCGCATCAACACAATCCCACAGCTTTGTGAATGTATTCTTAAATGGATCACCGTAGTATTTGACGGTTCCGTCACGGAAGGTCGCCTTTATATCCTTGCTTTCATCCTGCGAAAATTCCACATTGGCATTCTCAAACTTATAAATAAATTCGGGGTTCCTTTTCTCTTCAGTCGCGTGTGAAGCAATAAAATACAACGGAATTCCGTTTGACTTCATCTTGATTGAACAGGTGTCAAAATTTTCAATATCATTCGCTCTGAAACAACTTGCCTCTATCTCGCTGACCTCAGCACTTGTATCCATTCTGTCACCAAGCAGAAAAAGCATATTATGCAGATAATGCGCGCAGGCATTTGAGGCTATGGAGTCGAGTATCATAACTCCGTCCTTGGATATTTTCCCTGCCCATCCTGTTCCCCTTCCAAAATAAGCCAGATCTCTTGGCCAGCATATCGCGGTCTTAAAAGAAAGCGGTCTGCCAAGTACGCCCGACAAAACATCTTTTTTAAAATTTTGTATAGCTCTTGAAAAAGACCATTGATATCCGATGGCAATCCATTTTCCGTACTTTTTTTCAGCTTCAAGCATAGCCCGGACATCCTCCACGGTAGGAGCGGCAGGCTTTTCACATAGCACGTATGAGCCGTGTGAAAGCGCACAAATGCTCTGTTCACGATGAAGAAAAGGCGGCGTGCAAATAATAGCAAGATCCGCTTGTTTCTCACGGTAGAAGTCTTCCATCGTCGAATATACGGAAATACCCGCCGCTGCTATATCTTCTTTCTTGGCGCAGGATGAAAAATAGGGATCAACGACTCCTACCCAAGCTATATCAGGGTTTGTCTGTCCAAGCAACGACTTGACATATCCCGAGGCATATCCACCCGCACCTACTAATAAAATTCTCATATTAATCTCCATTCCGCCACAATGCGGCAGCACAAAAAATAATAAAATTTAAGCGTGTTTGCTTTGCAAGCAAAAATGGGTTGGGTCCCATTTTTAGTTTAATTTTGGTAGCGTGATCCGTGAATTTTCCACAGTATAATAAACTTTCACGCTAATTTTCGATCCTTATCTCTTTTTGTGTGTCTGCCGATTCTCTTGCGAGTAAGGCAACTCTTGTCAAATAAAATATTTCTTCGGGAGATATAGGCTCATTTCCGTTCAAAAATTCTGTAAACAGCTCCGGAGCATCAGTGGGCGTAATGATCTGACTACCCTGCCTGTTTAGCAAATGAATATTCCCTTCCCTGATCTCCAACACGCCCTTGGTTCCCACGCATCTGATCCGATCGTCTCCGTGCGTAGGCGCGGCAGAAGGACGGTAATAGTCCAAATTGACCGCTGCTATCACGCCGTCCTCCAAGCGAAACTTGCAAATTGCCGCCATTTCGGGAGAGTCTCCAATGCTTTCGGCACTGACAGCCAAGAATTTCTTGCCGGAAAAATGATATATCCAATCAATGGCGTGAATTCCCACCCACGGAATCGTTCCGCCGTACAGACAACGGTCCCCGTACCACGACGGTCGCGTGCCGTACTTATAGCTTTTTTGTGCCGTGATCATACGAAGCTCACCGATCTCTCCTGCGGCCACCATACGAGCACCCTCATAAAACGCCGGACTATACCGCAGATAATGCATGGCACAAAATCTTACACCACTATTTTTTATGGCTTTCTCTACTCGCGATAGCTCCGTTAACGTCGTTGCTACAGGCTTTTCCGAAAACACCGATATTCCTCTGCTTGCGCATTCTGCTATCACCTCGGATGTATACCCGAAAACAGGAGAGACGACCGCAAGCTCAGGCTTTGTCTCGTCAAGCATTGTGCGGTAATCTTCATAGAAAGGAACGGTAGGATCAAGTTTCTTAGTCGATGTCTCATGTGAGCTGCCCCATGCCATTCCGCAAATTGTAACGTCGTCTCTTAAGCGCAAGGTCTTCAGTGCCTGCTTCGAATGCCCGCATGCACCTATAAAGCAAACCTTCATTTCTTTACCTCAATCATCGTATTCAACGAAAGCTACCGTGTCACAATACCACCCGCCCGTATGCGCTCCATAAAAGCCTTCGTGCCAATAAAGCGGCATATTGTCCTGCGCATACATAGGCACAACAGGACGCCATATTTTTATGTTTTTTTCCTTGGGTAATGATCTGAGTGTTTGTTCGTGAACATAGCTTTTTCCGCCATCTGCCGAATGATAGCTTTCAAGAACACGGCATTCTCCGTCAAAGCGGGCAATGAATATTCTGTCCGTATAGGTAGGTGCCGGAGCGCGTGGATTAAGACCCGCATCGCCAACACCGTAATAATATGCCATTCCTCCAAGATATGTCTGTGAACCGTCTATCATTGTATCAGGAGAAAGGAATTCTCCTCCCTTTGCGATAAGCGCGGATTTTTCCCACACACCGTCACAAAATGTGGCACTGTAATATTCAATGGTTTCAGGTTGATTCAGACTAAAGCTTGCAAAACCGACACGGTACGGTACCGTCGGAGAAACCGCAAGCAGACGGCAGGTGGTATCTTCAGGTGAAGAGTATACTACGTCGAGCGATGACAGATCCATAAGACCTCCGCCGTAGAGGTTCACGCTTGTTTTTTCTCCATTCATTTTAAGCAAAGTTCCGTCACTGTCAAATATTCCGCTTCGAATCGTGTGGTCCTTGGAGATTCTGGGGTGACCGTAGAGTGCGAAGATCCATTGCTCCCGAATGCCTCGTTTGCGCTCGGCAATGAACTGATGACGAACATCGAAATAAAACAGACCGCCTGCATCGGAGTGAAGGAAGCAGACAGGCTCGCTCCAGCTTTCTCCTTTGTCCTTGGAGTAGCGAAATTCCCAATTGACCCTATTCACTCGACAGAATAACCAAAGTTCTCCACGTTCGATGTTTTCCGAAAGCTGAGCATAGGTCGCACTTGCCTGATACTGCAAAGACCGTTCCGGTCCAAAGGAAAAGATGTCGTACGCACGGGTACTTACTCGATATCGGATATCGTTGGTCGAAGCGTGACCGGTATAGGCAACTACAATAGTTCCGTCATCCATAACGCAGATCGAGGGAGCGTTATGCTCGTCCGCGTAGTTGCAGTTCAGTCTGCAAAGACATACGTCATGACTTTCAGCACGGCTACATTTGGCATCAATTTCCTTAACGTGTATTTCGCCCATGTCAGTATAATATGCAATATATGTCTTACCGTTGTTTCCTACCATGGACTGCTCATGAATCCACCAGTCGGTATTGGCGCGTTTGATACGGATTTCTTTGCTTTTTTCAATGTTGATCATAACAGTTCCCCTTTGTTTTATTGAAAGATTATTTGGATATTTGTGCTTTTTGTCTTGCCAGAAGTGTTTCAAACCAAAGCTCAGGTTCAGGCATATTAGAAATTGCTGCTTGCTTTGATATTGCGCCATTTGTCAATGTGCGCGTTGCTCTCGGCACTTTCATGTTTCTATTGGATACACGGTCAACAAACGCAGAACCGTGAGTTCCTATATGTTCTGCAGAGCACAGCATTGCGGATAAAGTTGATCGTTGAGTCAATACCATATCGTATAATTTAAAAAGCTCAGCAATCTGTGATCTGTCTTCAATTGTTACCGTCTCAAAAAATGTATTGCATAGTTTACCGACATTATCAAACAGAGCCTTCATACCGTTAGTGCTTCTATCAAAATCGGCAATACGGCTCATCTCGGTCTGAAGATTATGTCTTATGTCCTCTACGTTTGATTTACCGTATCGGAGCATAGGTAAGGTGTAAGTCGGTATAGAACAAACTCTGCTTTTCTTTTTTGCTATATGCTCCGCCGCCCGTAAGCTTCCCACCTGTGTGGAGTTAAGCGCGCTTCCGCCCGGGCGGTAAACGCCGAATGTCCCCGCCGCCTCTCCAGCAATGTAAAGTCCTTTGATTTCCGTCTGCCAATCGGCATCTACCGCAACACCGCCATTGCAATGCTGGGCACAGACAGCTATCTCCAAACGTTCGTTATAAAGATCTATCCCGTGATCAGCATAAAGCTCGATTGCACCGATATTCATTTTTGCAAGACGCTCTATCGGCGTTCCGAAAAGCGCTTCCGATCTTTCCAAATACGAATAAGCTTCGTCTGAAAGAACATCAAAGCCCTTCTCCAAGCCCTTGGGATTTCTCGTAAAATCAAGAAATACCCTATTTCCTTGTTTAATTTCCTCGGCAACAATCAGATCGACCTTGGATGAGCCCTCTATCTTGCGCGTATCAAACGGCCATTGATATCCTTTGAGGAACACAAGACCAAGTGATTCGTCGCCCAACCTTTCGTATAGAATTTCGCGTTCGTTTCCATCCTTATCAATACTGATATACCTCGGCAATACCTGCTGATACGTACCTGAAAGATTCCAACGGAATTTGATGCTGGCAATTCCGTACTGCCATTCTTCCATATTGGAAAGCGTTGCTCCCGCATCAATGGCAAGTCCTGTCGCTCCGTGCTGGCTTTCGGGATATACTGTGTTTTTATATATACACGCAGGGCCACCTGTACAGAGAATGACATTTTGGCAAGCGATCACCTTGATCTCGCCCGTCACCGTGTTAACGCATGCTACACCCGCAACAGTGTTATCTTCGGTTATTATTTTTATCACTCGTTGAAAATCTATGATTTCAATCCCCTTGGATATCACGGAACGTTCCAGTGCCTCTGTCATATATCTTGAAGTCAAAGGACCGCATGAGGTGGCACGTGTACGTGGATCGTGATCAGTTTTATATCCCGCATATTCGCCAAATTCGTTTGTAGGAAAGGGTACGCCTAACTCCACAAGACGCATAAAGCAACGTGTCGAATACGCCGCTTCGCAAAGCGCGTGCTCTCCCATAACGCCGCCGCCCGAATAGAGCGTGTCCGCCATCTCTCGCACACTGTCTCCGTCGGAGCCGCAAAGCGATAATTTATAATAGGTCTGCTTGTCACTTCCCGTATTTCTCGACGTTCCCATAAATCTTCCCTCGGTGATAATGGCAATATCGCGAACTCCGAACTCGTAGAGACGGTCTGCGGCGTTAAAGCCCGCGCACCCTGTACCTATGATCAAAGTATGGTATCTGTTTTTCATAATTTCCTTATATGCATTCCTCCATCAATTATAAAGGACTGTCCCGTTGTATAACCGAACGTACCGTCACAAAGAGCTACAACGGCCTTTGCTATATCCTCGGGCTGTCCCCATCTGCCGAGTGGCACAAGACCGCCTGCAATAAGATCGTCATACTTTTCTTTAACTGCCGCCGTCATTCCCGTGGCAATGATCCCGGGGCATATCTCATTGACCGTGATCCCCTCATTCGCCAAACGATCGGCAAAAAGCTTGGTGATCATCGAAACTCCCGCCTTGGAGATGCAATACTCTCCACGGCTCGTGGAACTGGTATATGCCGAACAGGATGATATATTGACGATAGCTCCGCCTTTTCCTTGCTTTATCATCTGATTTGCTACCGCTTGTGTCAAAAACAGTGTTCCCTTGGTATTGATACCCATAACGAAATCGTAGCTTTCCTCGGTCATCTCCAGGATATCGCGGCGTACCTTTGGAGCAACTCCCGCAACGTTTACGAGTACAGAAATATCTCCTTTCTGCTCTGCCGCATCAACAAGAGCTTGCCTTGATTCTGCCTTGGAAAGATCCCCCTTGATATAAGTAAAATCATATCCGTCGAAATCTGTAAGCTCCACACAATTGATCACATCCATTCCGACGACCGCATATCCAGCGCGGCAAAGCCAACGCGCGCTCTCCTTGCCAATTCCTCCGAGAGCACCCGTAACGATCGCAATTTTCATTTTTGTATCTCCTTATAAAGATTTCTGTAATATTCGTTGAACACCGCGCAACCAGATACCCGCTTAGCACGCATCAGCTCGGTACATTTTGAGCAAGCAAGACAGCATTTTTTAGGATCAAACGCGCCTTTCATATAATCTCTGTAAAACATCGGATAGGCAAGCCACGTTCTGCCGTAGCCTACCATATCACAAACGCCGTCCGAAAGCTGACGCTCCGATTTATCCATCAAGTCATCGCGGTAATATGAAAGCCCTGAACCGACTACCTTAAGTGTCGGAAATTTTTCTTTGATATGTCCTTCTACGTATTCAAAGCGTTCGAGTCCCGTTTGCGCAGCCTCAGGCGCTTCATAACCGCCTTTTCTGTACGGACGGTTCACATGAGGATTGTAATAGGGATTTCCCACCGTTACATTCAAAATTTGAACGCCCTCTTTGACCAATTGTTCAATAAGCATATCGGGTTCTGTCAGATCAAGCTCATTATTTTCCGTTGTTCCGAATCCGTAGGGCTTTGGCACCATATCCGAAACGCCAAGCCGTGTGGCAAGCAAAATATCACTTGGAATTGCGTTTTTTACCGCACGAACACAACCAAGATACAATTTTATGCGATATTCAAAGCTCCCACCGTACTGACCGTCACGTGTAAATGCCGACAAAAGCTCCTGAATTAGATATCCGTGACAGGACTTGACGTCCACTCCGTCAAAGCCCGCATCCACCGCAAGACGGGCAGCTTCTTCGTACTTTTTAGGAAGTTCGTCAAGGTATTCATCAGTTACAATATTTTCATCTGTCACAGGTCGTCTTTCCTCGTAGATTGGGTGGCGGTAAGCAATCATGGGAGTCATACTCTGCCTACCGGAATGGGTCAGCTGCAAAATAAAAATCGGTGATATTCCGCATTCTTCCATGGCGATCCGACGCATCTCAGAAAGAAGTCTCTTGAATTTTGGCAAGTTTTCCTCGGTCAGCATCATCTGACGGGGATTAGTCCGTCCCTCGGGGCAAACGGCATTGGCTTCAAACCAGACGACCCCCGCGCCGCTTCTTGCGGAAGTCGGATCGTAGCCATGTCGTTCTGTGAGCCAAGGA
>JAZODV010000161.1:0-26363 GCA_045597185.1 Eubacteriales bacterium | reverse complement strand
AGGTCAGTGAGAGTAAGCTTTACGGTATCACCCTTTTTCATACGTAAAACTCCGCCATATCCTCAAGTCTGAGCGCGCAGGCACAGCCTGCACCAACACAGATATTATCACCGACACGCGTTATTTTTTCATACTTTTCGGTCGCATCGGCGGTTACTGTTATTTTTCCCTCAAAATATGTTTTATTCATATCGAGAGCGACCGACACAAAGCTTGAAGGCTCAAGGTCATACAGATCTGCGTCTGTGTCATCATCTGAAAGACCTCTCGGAAGTATTATAAATTCCTTTCCCTTGACGTCCGCTTCTTCAAAAAGCGCAAAATCGCTGAGATAATCTATAATTCCCTCTCTCATGTCGCTGTCAAGCTCACGGAAAGCGTCAAGCACGTCCTTGCCGCCCTCGAACATCCAGGACTGCATCTCAGCTATATAGGTTTCGTCGGGTGTGCCTCCGTTTTTGAGCATCTTATCAAATCCGCCGAGCATACGCAGAGCCTTATAATCCGACACGCTCATTATCGGATATGCGTTTGCCATCATACTGAGCTCTGTGAGGAGTCCAAGATCTTTTGCGGCAAGACCCCCGAGAGGATATATCACGTCTCTGTCCGTAATTCCCGCTTTTTCTTTAAGTTCGTTGAATTTATTAAGGTCTCCATTAAGACCGCAAACAACATACGTCATTTTTGTTTTCTCCTTTATTTATGAAAACTGTGAATTGTAAAGTGTAGAATAGAATCCGCCGAGCGAGAGAAGCTCCTCGTGGTTTCCCTGCTCTATTACGTTGCCGTCCTTTACGACGAGTATCGTATCGGCGTTTTGTATTGTTGAAAGCCTGTGAGCTATAATAAAGCAGGTTCTGTCCTTCATAAGCTCGTTCATAGCCTCCTGTATCTTTATCTCGGTGCGTGAGTCAACGTTTGAAGTCGCCTCGTCGAGTATCAGCATCGGAGACTTCGGAAGCATTGCTCTTGCTATAGTTATAAGCTGCTTCTGACCCTTTGAAATATTTACTCCGTCGTCAGACAGCACCGTATCGTATCCGTCGGGGAGTGCTTCAATAAACGAATGTATCTTTGCCGCCTTTGCAGCCGCTACAACGTCCTCCATCGTAGCATCCTCACGGCCGTACGTGATATTGTCGAATATCGTACCGTAAAACAACCACGTATCCTGAAGCACCATTGTATACGACTTACGAAGGCTGTTACGAGTGACCTCACGTATCTCCGAACCGTCCACACGTATCTCTCCGCTGTCAATATCGTAAAATCGCATAAGCAGATTTATTATCGTGGTTTTTCCCGCACCCGTAGGACCGACAATTGCCACAGTCTGCCCGGGTTTTGCGTGAAGCGATAGATCGTGTATTATCGTCTTTTCGGGAATATAACCGAATTTTACATTTTCAAGCTTCACATCGCCCTTGACATCGGTCAGTACGGTTGCGTTTTCCTTGTCTTCCGGCTCAGGCTCTTCATCGATAATTCTGAAAACGCGCTCAGCCGCCGAGAAAGCCGACTGAAATTCGTGAATTATGTTGGCGAATTCGTTTATGGGCCCTGCAAATTTACGCGAATACATAACGAATTTTGACACTCCGCCTATGGTTATATAAAAGGAGAACCAAGCCGCGCCTTCAACAAAATATCCCATTTCGGAATACAAGAAAAGTATTCCTCCGAATATCATTATAAGTGACAGCGACAAATTGTTTATAAAGTTTACGAACGGGCCTATTATCGCGCCATGATAGTCTGCATCGTAATATGCGTCGACAGCTTCCTTGTTGCGTTCGTCAAAGCGTCCTGTTATTGTTGCTTCTCTTCTGTACGCCCTTATGGTTTTTGAGCCTGACAGCATCTCCTCGGCGTATCCGTTAAGCTCTCCAAGCTTTTGCGAGCGTTTGCGGAAAAGCGGCTTTATCTTTTTTGACTTGTATTTTGTAAAGATTATAGACACTGGTACGGTTATAAAAAACACGAGTATCAAAGGCTTTGATATCCTATACATAAAATACAGCGAGCCTACGACTGTATATACGCTTGTCAATATCTGTATCAGGTCATGCGAGAGAGTGGAATTGACCGTATCTATATCGTAGGATATACGGCTTATTATGTCACCTGTCGCGTGAGTATCAAAATACCCGACAGGAAGCGTCGTCAGCTTTTCAAAGAGCTGCTTTCTCATGGAATATATTATTCTCTGACTGAGATTTACCATTACGACGGTCAGCACATATGAAAGCACCGCCGCCGCGATATAACAGACGAGCATTTTATAGAAATTGCTCATTACCGTGTCCATCTGTACCCCATTTTTGTCGGCTATCGCGTCAACCGCGTTCCCGAGAAAATCGGGACCCATCAGCGCAAGCTGATTTGAAAGAAGCGTCATACAAAGCGCTAAGATCACAAGCGGCCAATGCTTTAGCATATAGCCAAGAAGCCTTACTATGACTCCTCTGCGAGTCTTTTTGTCGAGCTTTTCGGGAGCTCTGCTTTTATTCGGATTTGAGTCCGGTCTTCCTCCCTTATTCAACAAAAGCACCTCCCATCTGTGAATCGCTTATCTCACGGTAAACGTCGCAGGTGTCAAGCAACTCCGCGTGTTTACCCATTCCTATTATCTCGCCTTCTTCGATAACTATTATAACATCCGAATTCATGACTGAGCTGACTCTCTGCGCAACGACCACAGAAGTGGTTTCACTCATATTCTCGGCTATTGCCGCCCTGAGATTTGCGTCGGTCTTATAGTCAAGAGCCGACGAGCTGTCGTCAAGTATCAAAATATCGGGATCTCCTGCGATAGCGCGGGAAATAAGTATCCTCTGCTTCTGTCCGCCCGAAACGTTTGTTCCCTTTTGCGAGAGCATATGCTTATATCCGTCTCCGAAGCTCTCTATAAAATCGTGAGCCTGCGCTATCTTTGCGGCTCTTTCTATTTCCTCATTCGAAATATCACGTCCGAAGCGTATGTTTTCTTCTATGGTTTCGGCATACAAAAAATCATTCTGTAGCGCAACGCCGAACATCGTGTGAAGCTCGTCCTCGGGTATAGTTCTTACGTCACGCCCACCGATCCTTATACTTCCAGAGTCAACATCATAAAAACGCATAAGCAGGTTTATTACAGTAGTTTTTCCCGAACCTGTAGCGCCTATTATACCGACAGACCCACCCCTTGGGACCGAAAAGCTGATATTTTTAAGGTTGTCCTTTTTTCCGTTATATGAAAAGCTTACGTTGTCAAATACTATATGATCTCTGTCGTCACGTCTCGGATATTCATCCTCCGAGCAAACAGCAAGGTCGGTTTCGGCATCGACTACCTCGGCAATTCTGTTAGCCGACGCAGTACTTTTCGTAACCATTACAAATATACGCGTTATCGACATCATAGCCATTGATATCATAGTAAAATACTGCGTGAAGGCAATTATAATTCCGGGGTCTGTCTTGTGATCTATAACCCTGTATGCACCGAGAAGCACGACGAATGTTATTCCCATATTCATAAGCAGGTTCATTATAGGACTTACGACACCCATTGTCAGACTTGCCTTTTTCTCGGCTTTTACAAGTTTTTTGTTTACCTTGTCGTAGCGTTTATGCTCATGCTCGGTCTTTGAAAGTGCCTTTATTACTCTTATCCCCTGCGAGTCCTCGCGTACGACACGTATCATGCCGTCAACCGATTTCTGCACGTTTTTATAAAGCGGTACGCCTTTTGTCGATACAAAATACACCGACACGAATATTATCGGAAGCAAGGCGATCATAACGAGAGCCAAGAAACTGTCCATTATCAAGGTAACGATAACTCCTCCGACAAGTAAAAGAGGTGCACGTACGCCGAGTCTTTGTATCATACCGACGAAATGATGTACGTTATAAGTATCGCTGGTTATTCTCGATTCGAGCGACGGAACGGTAAACGCATCGGTCTGCTTACCCGAGAGGGTCATGGTTCTCTCGAAAAGGTCATGTCTTATCTGCTCCGATACGTTTCTTGCGACCTTTGATGCCATTCGGTTCGCTTTGATATTACAGATAAGCGCGATGAGCGCGCAAAGCACCATAACACCGCCCCACACAACTATCAGCGTCACGTCTTTTTTTACCGGAACGACCGTATCCAGAATATAGCTTAGTATATACGGCAAAGCAAGCTCTATAAGTGTTCCGACCGACTTTATGAGCAGTCCAACGCCCATTATTCTGAAATATTTTTTGAGATAACGGAAAATAAATTTCATTCGTCTCCCCCTTTTATGTTAGCGTGCTGCTTTGCGTTTGTAAGAATTCGTCCAAGCATATCGGAAAGACAGTCAAGCTCGTCCTCCGAAAATCCCTCGGTTATATAGCTGTTCCAATCTCCGACTATTTCTTTGACCGTAGGCAATACCTCCATTGCCTTATCTGTCGGATATACCAGCTGTACGCGCTTATCTGTAGGCGATTGCCTGCGCTCAACGTACCCCTTTTCCTCAAGATACGAAAGCTGACGCGTCACGTTGCTTCGGTTTATAAATATCTTTTGTGCCAACTTGTCCTGTGAAATCCCCGGATTTCTGCATATCGTTAAAATATAAGTATGATGGCACGCGCCAAGCTCGCTGTCCTTAAGTCTGTCATCTCTGTATATTGTCGCGATACGGCTTATCATATTGATCTGTCGCATAAGTTTCGGCATAATTTTTTCCTCTTTCGAAATATTGTTGCGCCCGCAACAATATTATTATATCACATTACAGAATACTGTCAATACAAAACTCAAAATTTTACCTGTTTTTTTAATATTTCTTGACATACGTGAGTTTAAATAGTATCATAAGATCAAGACAAAGCGTTTAAGGAGAAAACAGTGAACACGGAAACAAAAATTATCGAGGAACGCATACGCGCCCTGCTAAATAAAAAAGATAGAATTACCGTTGCGATCGACGGACGGTGCGCCTCAGGAAAAACCACACTTGCCTCTGCTCTTCAACAAATATTCGATTGCAATGTAATACACGCAGACAGCTTCTTTTTGCGCCCCGCGCAGCGAACGCCCGAACGTTATGCCGTACCGGGAGAAAATATAGATCACGAAAGACTGCTCTCTGAGGTTCTTGTGCCTCTGTTGGAGGGTGAAGAATTTTATTATTCTCCATTCAACTGCAAAACGCAGAGTCTTGATAAAAAAATACACGTTTCACCGTCGAAAGTAACCGTAATTGAAGGAAGCTATTGCTGTCACCCGTCGCTCATTGACTTTTATGACCTTAAAATTTTTCTCGACGTTGACAGAGAAACGCAAATGAAACGTATTTTACAACGAAACCAATACAACGCCGAAATGTTTTTCAAAAAATGGATCCCGCTTGAGGAGCTTTATATAAACTCTCTCACCAATAAAAATTTATTTGACTTTTATATCCGAATAAAATAGAGTGAGTCAAATGCATTTTTTACATTTGACTCACTCTCATTATTCTAAATCGGATCCAAGCTGTTCTTGCTCCTCCGTGACCGTAATCTTTTTACGTTTGGATCTATTTACCTTGACCCTCGGAGGAGTGTCCGGTTCATTTTCTATCATAATAAATAGTATGACAGCTATAAGTCCGTACGGTATCGGGCAGAATTCTCCGGGGTTGACCTGCGACATCATAAGCAGTCCGAAATACGACAGAGCAAGAGTTATCACAAAAGCGCTGTACTTCTTGATAGTGAGCCATATTCTCACTGCAAGCTGTATGCCGTACCCAAGTATTCCGCAAATACCCATGCTGCCTATTATCTGAGGTATCATCATGTGATACCAGCAGATAGTTCCGGATTTTCCGCTGTATATATCGGAGTTTGACATGTTTCCTATCCCTTGTCCAAACAACGGATTGCTAAAGAAATCCTCGAACGAACGTATTATAAGCTTGACCCTCTGCTCCTCGGTCGAAATGATACCGCCTATGTTTTCCAACGAGTCGTTCATTACCATGTATAAGGCAGCTGCTCCTACGACAAGTGAAGAAAATATTATCGGCGCGAGCTTCCAGAATCTTGATTTTGAGCAAACTCCGAAGAAAAAAATGCAAACGAGCAACTCAATTCCGCCCATAATAAGTCCGCCGCGCGATTTGGAAATATACAAAACGAACATCATAAACGCCGCCGACCAAAGATGGTTTTTGCTTCCCTTAAGCGCACGGTAGAACGGAAAAGGCAAAGCAAGCATTATAAATGTCGAAATATTGTTGCTCGGCTGGACTTTGCGGTAATAAAATCCGTCGCCTTTGAAATCATCATGAATTATTAGATTTAAAATGTCGGTAAGTGTGGTCTGCTGCGGTTGAAGAATCAGCCATTCAACGTATATCTCAACCATGTGTATTGCCGCGAATATTCCCATAATGTACATTATGTCCACGAATTTTTCGCGTATATCGTAGTCATCTCTAAAACGTATCTGCGATCTTATCAAAAGATACGCACCGACAAGTCCAAACCCAAGTCCGATTACGTAATACAAAGCAACCGGTGCTACGTACTCTTCCATTTCTATGGCGCCAAGCCCACCAAAAGTTACCGCCAAGGATACCGCAATAAGCCCCCAAATGCCCGCTCCTATCTGAAGCTTCCTTCTGTATTTGATGAAATGGAAAATAAGGGCTGCAACTGGTATCACCGCAAGTCCTGCAAATTTTATAAACGTATCAAACGAATCGTAGCACTGGAGGACCGATATTGACAGAACAAGAACAGGCAGCGTTGTTGCAAGAACATCGTCACATATTATGAGCAGTGCCGATATTAGAAGCAAAAAGAATATCGCACCTGCAACTTCTGCCTGGATAGAAATAAATAATAAACCCGCAAAAGCCGTCAAAAGCATAAACTGTCGGCTCATGCAAAACATTCTGATACGGCGAAGCCGTTCAGACGGGCCCTTTATATTTGCCGATCGGCCGTATTTCGACTTTCGGCCGTTTATAATATCCATTGCTTTGGCTTCACCTTTCGTCTTTTATTTCAAAAGAATATCGCTATAACGTTTGGCTTGTGATCAATACATAACCTTTCTTATTATATCACAACTTTCTTAATAAATCAAGGGGTAAAGATACTTTTAATCTTGTACAGGTTAAAGCAATACAAATTTCAAAAAGCTCTTGCAACTTTCGACACATTATGATATAATGAACTGATTATAAAAAATTAAAGAAACGGAGGAGATCTGTTGAAACAGCTAAAAACTACATCCATAAAAGTATTGGCCGATATCTTCGTTATTAATTTTTCGGTATTTATCACACTTATTATACGACTTCTCGAGCCAACGACTGAGATCACATTTACGGAACATTTCAAGCAGTATATTCCGTCACTGTTGATTGCGATCCCAGTGATTACTGTCTCATACTGCGCTATATGCTACATCTTCGGAATTCACAGAATTCTTTGGAGATTTGCAAGAGTGCGTGATGCATATAAGCTCTCCTGCGCGATTGGAATCGCTTTTGTCATATTTGCCGGAGTACACATCATGTTCTTTGAGGTATTCGGAAACAACGAAACCCTTTTGAGACTTCCGATACCCGTATATATCTTCTCGGCATTTGTGGCGATAGCACTTCTTATGGGACTCAGGCTACTCTACAAGCAGGTCGCACAGAGTAAAAAATTCCACAATTTTTTGAGAAAGCACCCACATGCTTATGTGGATACTAAAATAATGCTCATAGGCGGAGGTGGCGCGGGCAGCATGCTTCTTCACGACCTTCGCGAAAATCCCGCTTTTTATAATTGCAACGTTGTTTGTATAATTGACGACAATCCCGAAAAGCTCGGAATGAGCGTCTACGGTGTTCAGGTCGTCGGAAATCGCGACACAATTATTGAAAACGCAAAAAAATATTCGGTAAACCAGATAATTTTTGCGATCCCCAACTTATCGCCTTTAGAAAAAGCAAAGATCCTTGAGATATGCAGTAAAACGGGATGTAACGTTCGTATACTCCCTGCTCTTGACCAATCCATAGGCAACCAAAAGGTGTCGATGTCGCAGGTCAGAAAGATAAATGTTGAGGATCTTCTCGGACGTGATCCTATTGAAGTCGATCTTAATAAAATAGCCGATTACGTTAAGGATAAAGTAGTACTCGTTACGGGCGGAGGCGGTTCTATCGGAAGCGAGCTTTGCCGTCAGATAGCAAGCCACACTCCGAAAAAGCTTATAATTTTCGATATATACGAGAATAATGCCTACGATATTTCAAATGAGTTGAAAGCTCTTTATCCCGAGCTTGAGATAATAACTCTCATAGGTTCTGTGCGCGATGTTGGCAGACTTGATGAAATTTTCAATGAATACAGACCCGAAATAGTTTATCATGCAGCAGCTCACAAACACGTTCCTCTTATGGAGGACAGTCCCAAGGAGGCTGTCAAGAACAATGTTTTCGGTACCAAAAACGTTGTTGATACCGCAGACAAATACGGTGTTCGCAGATTCGTTATGATATCCACAGACAAGGCGGTCAATCCCACAAACGTCATGGGTGCCACAAAACGTCTTTGCGAAATGATAGTACAGACCAAAAACAGAACCTCAAATACAGATTTTATAACCGTACGCTTCGGCAATGTTCTCGGAAGCAATGGAAGCGTTATTCCTCTGTTTGAGAAGCAGATAGCCGAAGGCGGTCCCGTAACAGTTACCGATAAGAGAATAATAAGATATTTTATGACTATTCCCGAAGCCGTATCGCTCGTTCTTCAAGCAGGTGCATACGGAAACGGGGGAGAGATATTCGTGCTTGATATGGGCAAGCCTATGAAAATAGTTGAGCTTGCAGAAAATCTCATAAGACTTTCGGGGTATGAGCCATACAAAGACATTGATATCAAGTTTATCGGTCTGCGTCCCGGAGAAAAGCTCTATGAGGAGCTTCTCATGGCGGAAGAGGGACTCGGTAAAACTCCTAACAAAATGATATTTATCGGAAAACCGATAGACGTTTCCGAAGAGGCTCTTGCAGAAAAGCTTGAATACCTCAGAGAAACGCTCGAAAAAGGGAACGATATGCACGAGGCGATACAAAAGGTCGTCCCGACATATACTCCTACCCCAAATTAATCGGAAAGTAAATCCGCAAGCAGCGACCCTCCTAATTGCCGCTTGCGGATTTATTTCTTTGTAAAACAAAAGCAACGCTTATCGGGCAAAACATTATAAAAACATTATATTTATGGTTTTTATGTAATTATTATTGCTGTTGACAATATTAGATGTTTGTGATATAATACATATTAATATGCGGTATTATGCAGTTTTTTGTATAATATCAGATTGCGACTTAAAGAAAGGGGTATAGTTGTGAAAATTCTGTTTTCCCCTCCCGATATAACAGACGCAGAAATAAATGAAGTTGTTGATACTCTGCGTTCCGGCTGGATAACCACAGGACCTAAAACAAAAGAACTCGAAAGAAGACTTGCCGAAACATTCGGTACAGATAGATGTATTTGTCTCAATTCTCAGACCGCTTGTGCCGAAATGGCTCTTCGCGTTATGGGAATAGGCGAAGGTGATGAGGTCATAACCTCTGCCTACACATACACAGCATCGGCATCTGTAATATGCCACGTTGGCGCAAAGCCTATTCTTATTGATATTCAAAAAAATAATCTTGAAATGGATTACGACGCTCTTGAAAATGCCATAAGCGAAAAAACAAAAGCCATAATACCGATTGACCTTGCAGGTATTCCCTGCGACTACGACCGTATCTTTGAGATCGTTGAAAAGAAAAAGCATCTTTTTAAACCCTCATCGAAGCTGCAGAAGGCACTCGGAAGGATCGCCGTTATGGCAGATACAGCTCATTCGCTCGGCGCATCTCTTAACGGAAGACCCGCAGGAAGCCTCGGAGATTTTTCAAGCTTCAGCTTCCATGCAGTCAAAAACTTCACGACAGCCGAGGGCGGCGCGCTGACCTGGAAAACCATTCCCGGTGTTGACAGCGATGACATTTACAAACAGCTTCAGCTTCTGAGCCTTCACGGTCAGAGTAAGGACGCACTTGAAAAAACGCAACTCGGTTCATGGGAATACGATATAGTCGGCACGTGGTACAAATGTAATATGACCGATATTGCCGCCGCCATGGGACTTGCACAGCTTGACCGTTATCCCGAAATGCTCGCAAGACGCAGAGAGATAATCGAAAGATACGACGCCGCTTTTGCACCGCTCGGCATAAAAACGCTCACTCACTATACGGGAAATTACTCTTCCTCCGGTCATCTTTATATAACAAGAATACTGGGGATCACGCCAGATGAGCGAAACGAGATAATAATAAAAATGGCGGAGTCAGGCATCGCTTGTAACGTCCATTATAAACCGCTTCCCATGCATACGGCGTATAAAAAGCTGGGCTTTGACATAAAGGATTATCCGAACGCGTACGAAAGCTTTGCGAACGAAATAACTCTTCCTCTCCACACCTGTCTGACTGATGAAATGGTCGAGTACGTTATAGAAAACTATATTCGTATCGTTAAGGAGTACGTTAAATGATGCTGAAAAGGTGGGAGGACCTGCCAATCGAAATGCAGACCGAAGAGGTCAGAAAATATTACGATATTCTGAAGAAAAAGCAGTGCTCTCTGTTTTTTAAAAGAGTGTTTGATATTTTTGCATCGGCTTTTCTTCTGATACTTTTGTCGCCCGTATTTTTAATACTCGCGATAGCTATAAAGATAGACAGCCGCGGCCCGGTATTTTACCGTCAGGTAAGAGTAACGCAGTACAACCAAAAGTTCAGAATATTTAAATTTCGTTCAATGGTAAACGATGCGGACCGAGGCTCACAAGTCACGGTAAACGGTGATGCGCGCGTAACAAGGGTCGGTAGATTTGTAAGAAAATGCCGTCTTGACGAGATAAGTCAGCTCATTGATGTTTTTAGAGGCAAAATGACCTTCGTAGGCACACGTCCCGAGGTTACAAAATACACCGAATGCTATACCGATGAAATGATGGCAACTCTTCTTTTACCCGCGGGAATTACAAGTATTGCAAGTATATATTACAAGGATGAGGCAGAACTGCTCGACGGAGCCGAGAATACCGATAAGGTATATTTAGAAGAAATACTGCCCCAAAAAATGAGATACAACCTTTATTCTATAGAGCATTTTGGCTTCTGGAAGGATATTGCCACCATGTTCAAAACCGTATTTGCCATTCTCGGCAAAAAATATCCCGATGTGCTTGCCGAGGAAAAAGAAAAGGAGAAGGCGAATGGATAAGCTTGTTTCTGCCGTAATTCCGGTTTATAACGAAGAAAAATATATCGATAAATGTATAAGCTCCTTACTTCATCAAGATTACGGCAAAAATGATTTGGAGTTTATATTCGTAGACGGTTGCTCCGAGGATAAGACAGTAGAGATAATAAACCGTTATGCCGAGCAGTTTCCCGAGCTTATACGCGTCATTAATAATCCGTATAAGGTTGCTCCACACGGAGTGAATATAGGAATAAAAAATTCTTCAGGAAAGTATATTATCAGGCTTGACGCGCACTCGGAATATTACCCCGATTATATTTCCAAATGTGTTTATTACCTTGAAAACACCGACGCCGATAATGTTGGAGGTGTTGCGGAAACAATATCAGAGGGCTTCATGGGTAATGCGATCGCCGGCATGCTATCTACCAAATTCGGTGTCGGCAATTCAGAATTCAGAACGAACGGTGAAAGCGGATACGTTGATACCGTTCCTTTCGGTGCTTTTAAGCGTAAGGTTTTTGATAAAGTCGGTCTGTTCAACACAGAACTTTTACGCAGCGAAGATAATGAGATAAATGCAAGAATAAGGAAAAACGGCGGAAAAATATATTTGTCAAGCGATATTAAGTTTAAATATTATTGCAGAAACACAGTCGGCGGTATCCTTTCTATGGGAATAAAGAACGGAAACGCTTTGTTTAGGACTGTAAAGGTAAGCCCCGAGGCTATGAGCATTCGCCATTTCATTCCCTTTATTTTCTTTGCGTCGCTTATCGTTATGCCCGTCCTGTCGGCGTTGCTTAGCCTTTTCGGTTGGCTCTTTCTCGCGGAAATGGCGTTGTATTTAGCCCTGGACCTGTATTTCTCGTTTATAAAAGGTAAATTAAAATACGGAATTGTTACCGTTTGGTTATATCCTCTATTCCATATTTGTTACGGACTTGGATCTATGCTTGGCCTTTTTGGAATAAAATTATATTGAATCGTGGTGATACGTTATGACAGACCTACAAAAAAAACTTTTGGATATGATGTCTTGGTTTCATAATTTTTGCGTTGAAAACGATCTGACGTATTATGCTCTTGGTGGAACTGCTCTCGGTGCGGTAAGACATAAAGGATTTATCCCATGGGATGATGACCTTGATGTCGGCATGCCGAGAGGCGATTACGAAAAATTAAAGAAATTATCCGTAAAAATAAAAAGTACGTCTCGTTTCACAGTAGAATTTCCCTCCGATAAGAAGGATTACGTATATACCTACGGAAAGCTTTACGACACTCAGACAACACTTATCGAAAATACACGTTATCAAACGAAACGTGGGATCTATATAGATATATTCCCACTTGACGGCATGGGTAATACTAAGGATGACGCATTGAAGCACTTTAGAGAAACAGAAAAGCTTAATAATTTGCTGCATACCAGAGTTTGTGGGTTGAGAAACGGACGTAAATGGTATAAAAATTTGGCAATTCTTCTTTCAAGATGCGTTCCCGATCTTATTTTAGACGCTCGAAGGATCAGAAAAAAGATGGACGATCTTGCGGCATCTAAGCAGTTTGAGTCTTGCGAATACGTCGCAAATTGCTCTGGCGCATGGCACGAAAGGGAAATTCACAAAAGAAAAGATTACGGTACCCCTGCCCTTTGCAAATTCGAGAATATTGAAATATATATTCCGGAAAATTCGGACACGTACCTTAAAGGACTTTACGGCAATTATATGACCTTGCCTCCAATTGAAAAAAGGGTCACGCATCACGATTACCTATATATGAACTTGGAAGAAAGCTATCTTACGGAAAAATAACGGTATATTCTTTTTTAGAAAAGATCACATCAATAGAAATCAAGAGGGACAAAATTATGGTTATTTTGCATATAGCATCAATAAAGAACAATCCTTGTAACGGCGTGTGCATCGTTGTTCCCGAATATCTGGAGACGCAAAGCAAATACGCAGAGATCGGTTTCATTAATATAAACAACGAAGAAATAGACGGCGTCAAAAACCGTTTCGAATACAAAAAGCCATTCGATATCAACGCTCTTCCCGCACCGTTCAACAAGCCCGATCTGGTTGTTTTTCAGGAGGCTTACAGGGGCGATTATCTCTTAATTGCAAAGAATCTGAAAAAAAACAATATTCCGTACGTAATAGTTCCCCACGGAGAATTAACGACCGACGCGCAGAAAAAGAAGAGACTCAAAAAGCTTGCGGCAAATATTTTGTTATTCAACAGATTTGCCAATAAGGCTTTGGCTATACAGTGCCTTTCCAAAAAAGAGCTTGATACAACACATTTTGGGAAACGCAAATTCATCGGCACTAACGGAATGCGTTTGCCTGCTGTCTCAAAAGAAAGCTTTTCCGAAAAAGGAACGCGGTTTATCTATATCGGAAGACTTGACGTTTCTCCAAAGGGGCTTGATATAATGATAGAGGCATTCTCTATGAAGAAAGAACTTTTACGAGAGAAAAGCTGTGAGCTTTTTATATACGGTCCTGATCTGTGCGGTCGCTATGCACAGGTCGAAAGTCTTATAGGAAAGCATGAAGTCGGTGATATCGTGCATCTTAGCCATGAGATCGTCGGAAAAGACAAAGAAAAAGCTCTGCTTGATTCGGATATATTTATACAGACATCAAGAAATGAAGGAATGCCCCTCGGATTGCTTGAGGCCATGAGCTACGGGCTTCCGGTGCTTATAACCGAAGGAACACGTCTTGCGGATAACGTTTCGGAAACCGACGCCGGATGGGTTGCAGATACTAACTCAAAAGCGGTTGCCGACGCGATCGAGCGTGCTTTAAACGAAAGAACTAAGCTTAATGAAAAATCAAAAAATGCATTATCCTGCATCAGGGAAAGATTTTCATGGGATCAAATCGCAAAAAACACTGTAGAATCATATAAAGAATTAATTTTTTAAGGAATAAAGAAAATGTCATCTTTTAAAGAGTTTTTTTCCAAAAAGATAAATTTGATAAATTCTGTTTTGCTGTATGCTCTTGCAGTATTCGGCGCACTGAATATTGTTTTTTGGAACATACCTATCGTGGATAAGGTCGCTATTTCCGGAGGAGCGGCGATACTGACTATTATGTTTATCGTTAATATAAAGCATTATAAGAGCTGGCAGTTCTATCTGATGCTTTTCAATATATTATCTCTTATGGTCACGCTTACATTGAACAAAGGCAGAGGACTCGGTGTGGTTTTGACGGCTTTTTGCCTCATAATTTCAATTATTTTGTTTAATACGGTAACCTTTGACAGAAAAGCAATAAATATTTGCAGATACATTATAGGCGTAGCTATAATCATACTTTTTGCCACGTCAAAATACAGAAAAAGTCATGACGGAAATTGGATCCATATTTCCGATAGAATATCCGAAAAGAGCGTAAATAACAATTCACTCTGCATCCTTATCGTTGTCATCGTATTTTTTGCCGTTCTTTTGCTTAAAAACTATTATGAAAGCAAGAAAAAAGGATCTTTGATACTTGTCGGCATTATAACTGTCATGGGGATAGCTTTTGCCTTGCCTTTCGGTGGAAGAATGGCGATCGCTTCAATGGCGCTTTTCTTCATATTGCTAATGTTGAGAAATGTAAAAATAAAGACCTCGTTGTATAGATATCTCTGTATAATGATATTTTTACTTGCCCTTATCATTCCGATACTTTATATTCAACTTCACAATGCGGTAGGTAATTTCAGCTTTATGGGAAAGGACTTCTTTTCGGGAAGACAACGCATTTGGAAAGAGGCTTTTGAACAAATTCTCCAATATCCTATTTTCGGTTCGGGAACTGCATTGGATTTTGTTGATTTTTCAACTCAATCTGCGCATAATACTATGCTCGGAATATGGAAAAACGTCGGTATTCTCCCTCTTATCACAGTAATAATTTGCTTCTTCAGAAGGCGTTACGAATATATCAATTTAGAGGATCGCGCAATTCTTGCGCTTCTCATCATAATGTTCACAGAATCCTTCTTTATGGACTCACACTTCTGCTTTATTTTCCTCGCGTTTATGTTAAGAAGCCACGACCAGGTTGAAACCGATATTCCGCAGACACGTTTTGAGAGGTGGATAAATCAAAAAGTCCTAAATAAAAGAAAGGTTAAAAATGATACCTAAGAAAATACATTATTGCTGGTTTGGCGGAAAGCCGCTTAATAAACTCGGTCAAAAGTGTCTCAAAAGCTGGAAGAAATATTTTCCTGACTATGAAATAATCGAATGGAATGAAAACAACTTTGATCTAAACTGCTGTCAGTACGTAAAGGAAGCCTATGAAGCAAAAAAATGGGCGTTCGTATCGGATTATGCGCGTTATAAAATACTTTACGAACAGGGGGGCTTATATTTTGACACCGACGTTGAGGTAATAGCTTCCTTTGATGATATACTTGAAAAGGGCTCGTTTATGGGAAGCGAATCACCCATGACAGCAACTTTTCTGAAAGTCAATCCCGGTATCGGGGTCGCTGTTGAGCCGGGGCTTCCATTTTATAAGGAAGTGCTTGATGATTATGAAAAAAGCTCCTTCTATAAAGAGGACGGTTCGATTGATCTTTATACTATCGTGGAAAGAACCACCGATCTGCTTAAGTCTCACGGACTTGAGAACAAAAACGAAATACAGACTGTTGCAGGTATGACCGTATATCCGTCGGAGTACTTTTGCCCTATAAACATGGATACAGGCAAGCTTGAAAAGACAAAAAACACACGATCTATACACCGTTATGCTGCAACCTGGGTCGATTCAAAGTCACGTTTTAGAGGAAAGGTGTATTTTCTGATAGTTCGTATATTTGGAGAAAATACTGCAAAAAAGATGAGAAGATATCTGGGAAGGAAATAATGAGCAGTAAAGTTTCAAAGGTCGTAAACAACACCGCAATGCTCTATATCATGAGCATTGCCAAATTGATTTTTCCGCTTCTTACCCTACCCTATCTGACGCGCGTGCTGTCAGAGGATGCGTACGGTTTTGTTTCGTATACCAAAACATGTATGACGTATATGCAGCTTATAATCGATTTCGGGTTTATACTATCCTCGGTCAAGGATATAGTAAACTCAGACGGAGATGTGGCAAAAATAGGACGCATTGCAGGAAATACCTTTATGTCAAAGCTACTCTTGACAGCCGTATCTGCGGTTGCACTTGCAGTTATGTGCTTTACCATAAAGGTTCTCAAGATAGATCTGCTGTTCGTGGCATTAAGCTTTGTAGCGGTCGCCTGCACTGTGTTTTTAGCTGATTTTCTATTCCGAGGAATAGAAAAGATGCATTATATTACATTCATATATCTTATTTCCAAAGCCATTTCGACACTCCTGACGTTTGTTTTGGTAAAGGGTGACGCCTCTATGCTGTGGATACCTATACTCGATATCTTTTCAAACGTTATATCGGTTGTAATAACTTTTTTTATAATAATAAAGTTGAAAATACCCGTTCGCTTCGGGAAAATAAAAGAATGCCTTACAATGCTTAAGGACTCATTCTTCTATTTTCTCTCAAGCGTAGCTACCACCGCGTTTTCTGCTCTTAATACTCTTCTTATCGGTATATATATGCCCGACGATCTCGGTCAAGTAGCAAAATGGACAGTGTGCATGCAGATAATTTCCGCGATACAAGGGCTCTACGCGCCAATATGCAACGGAATTTATCCTCATATGATAAAGCAAAAGAGCCTTAAATTCATACACAAGCTGCTGGCTATCTTTATTCCGGTGGTGACGCTCGGGTGCGCGCTTTGCTTTTTCCTATCTGAATTTGCACTCTTTGTTGTCGGCGGTGAAAAGTACGTTGAAACGCTTACTATAACTGTATTTAGATGTATGATACCGATACTGTTTTTCAGCCTTCCGGCTCAAGTATACGGTTGGCCGACCCTTGGAGCTATCGGAAAAGTAAAAGCTACGACGGCTTCAACCATAATCACTGCTGTGGTGCAGGTCTTGGGATTATTCGTTCTTGTGATAACGAATTGCTTCGATCTCATCTCCCTTGCGCTTCTCCGCTGTTTTACAGAACTTTTGCTTATGGCTATTAGAATGACTATAACCTACAAAAACAAGAACTGCTTTATAGGAGATGCAAAAAATGAATAACACAAAATTTTTTATTCATACTCTTACGCAGCTCTGTCTTCCAATAATAAAAGACACAGTTCTTTTCAGAAGCTTTATGGGTCAGTACAACGATAACCCTAAATACATTTCAGAAAAGCTGCACGAAAGACATCCAGAAATAAATATCGTTTGGGCAATAGGAAAAAATGTTGACGCATCGACCTTCCCCGAATACGTAAAAACAGTCTCTCTCGGATCTGCGGAATTCGCAAAATATACTGCGCGCGCCGAGGTAGTCGTCGATAACTATTCGGGAACACGTACAAATTTTCTGACAGAAAATAGTATAGTAAAGCGTATAATTTTCTCACTCGTTGCCCGCAAAAGAAAAGGTCAGTTCAATCTTTCAACCTGGCACGGCACACCGCTTAAACATATCTCTCTCGACGAGCCAACCTATAAAAATGCAAAATTTGTCAGAATATACTGTAATTCGGACATGCTTATGTCGGGCTGTGAGCTGACGTCAACCGCATACAAAACGGCATTTCAGTGGGACAAGCCGATACTTATGAAAGGTACTCCGCGAAACGACCTTATGTTCTCGCGCGATAGCGACGCTATCAAAAGGAAGCTCGGTTTGCCAACAGATAAAAAAGTAGTTATGTTCGCTCCAACCTTCAGAGAAAGCATTGAGATGAGCGGAGTTTATCAGATGAACGAGATAGACACAGACCGCCTCTTCTCTGCACTGTCCAAAAAATTTGGCGGTGAATGGTGCTTTGTTTTCAGAAGTCACAATCTTGTTATGTCAAAGATACGCGACGAGCATTCAGAGATAATTTCAAACGTAATAAACGGTAACGAATTTCCCGATATGGCTGAATATCTTGCATGTACAGACCTGCTTATCACAGATTATTCTTCATCAATGTTTGACTATTCGCTCTCAGGTAGGCCGTGTCTCCTCTATGCCCCCGATCTTGACAACTATAAAAACGTTGAAAGAGGATTTTATATCGGTGTAGACAAACTTCCCTATCCGCTTTCAGAAAGCTTTGACGGTCTTATCGAAAGCATCAATAGCTTTGACAGTGAAAGCTATTATAAAAAGGTTCATGAATTTCTGAAATCCATCGGAAATATAGAATTCGGCGGAGCATCTGACGCGGCTGCTGACGAAATAGAAAAACACATCAAAAGCTTATGGCAGAAAAAGGAGAAACAAAAATGAAACGAGTTATAACATATGGAACATTTGACCTTTTGCATTACGGTCATATAAATCTCTTAAAGCGTGCAAAGGAGCATGGCGATTATCTTGTTGTTGCACTCTCAACCGATGAATTCAACAGCGATAAAAAAAATAAAAAATGCTATTTCAGCTATGAAGAAAGAAAGGCTCTGCTTGAAGCTATACGATATGTTGACCTTGTAATTCCCGAAGAAAGTTGGGAACAGAAAGCGTCGGACGTACACGAATACCATATAGACACCTTCGTTATGGGTAACGACTGGGAAGGTAAATTTGATTTTCTCAAAGACGAGGGCGTTGAGGTGGTATATCTCCCGAGAACTCCCGAAATTTCAACTACAAAAATAAAACAAGACCTTAACAAATAAATTAAGGACGAATCATAAAGGTGCGTCCTTAATTTATTTAAAGCTATCCGCAAATGCAGTGGCAAGGGCGTCGCAACGCTCATTATACGGATGTCCGTTGTGTCCCTTAACCCATACAAACGTTACATCGTGTACCGAAAGAAGGTCAAGCAGCTCACCCCAAAGGTCGGAATTAAGCGCGGGCTTTTTGTCGGGCTTTACCCAGCCGCGCTTGCGCCAGCCCTCAGCCCAGCCCTTGGTGACCGCATCGCATACGTATTTTGAATCTGTCGTAAGCGTTATCTCACACGGCTCACGTAACGCTTTAAGCGCCGCTATGACGCCCGAAAGCTCCATTCTGTTGTTAGTAGTGCTTTTCTCTCCACCCGAGAGCTCGCGCTCGTGTCCGTTATAAACAAGAACCGCGCCCCAGCCGCCCTTTCCGGGATTTCCGCGGCAAGCGCCGTCTGTATAAATATCTACGTGTTTCATATTCTACCTGTTTTTCGTATGTTTTTTATAAGTATAACATATAAACAAAATTTTCGCAATATTTTTTGGATTTTTTTAATAAACTATTGATTTGTCAGCGCTTTTTTGATATAATTAACCTCGCTTGATAATACAAAAAACAAAGTAGTCGAAAGGTATACTATATGTTAAAAACATTCTTGGCAACACTGTCGCCTATGCTTGTAATGCTTATATGCATAGTCATAGGTTTTCTTCTGAAAAAAGCAAAAATAGTACCCGACAACACAGACAAGGTGCTATCAAAGCTTGAAAACTGGGTTTTTGTTCCGGCACTCATTTTAAGCACGTTTATAAATTATTGCACGGTATCATCATTAAAGCAAAATTATACGATAATACTATACAGCCTTTTAGCTCTGGCAATTGCTATCGCGCTGTCAATACCGCTGTCAATATTTTTTGAAAAGCACGACAAATACAAGCAGAACATATACCGATACGCTATGGCTTTTGCAAACTCGGGATTTATGGGAAACGCGATAGTTCCCGCGATACTCGGAAGCATTGATTCCGAAATACTATACAAGTATCTTCTCTTTACCCTTCCGATAAACACCGCAATATATACGTGGGGGATGATACTTCTCATTCCGCACAAGGACGGTGAAAAAAGAGAAAATCCGTTGAAAAAATTACTCAACCCCACGTGTATCGCTATTGCCGTGGGTGTAGCTCTCGGACTTCTCGGGGTAAAAGAAATAATGCCGGATTTTTTGAACACCGCCATCAGTTACTGCAAAGACTGTATGGGACCTATCGCTATGATACTCACGGGCTTTGTCGTCGGCGGTTATTCGGCAAAAGCAATGCTTACAAATAAAAAGGTCTATCTTGCAACGTTTTTGAGACTTTTCATACTTCCCGCAATTATACTCACAGTCATAAAGCTGGCAGGCGCGTCGGACACTATAATAACACTCGCGCTTTTTGCATACGCAACGCCACTCGGAATGAATACGATAGTTTTCCCCGCGGCATACGGCGGAGAGACCGAAACAGGCGCGGCTATGGCTATGATATCGCATACACTGTGTATCGTCACGATACCGATAATGTATGCCCTGCTTACAAAGATACTTGCATAAATAATAAAGCCGTAATTCAAACGAATTACGGCTTTATTATTTATCAGCTCTCAAGCTGACGGCCAAGGAAGCTCGCGGCGGTCTGTATAAGCTTTGCTTCAAGCTCAGAAGTAAGCTCTGCGGGGCGGTTACCGTCGGAAAGAGATACTACACAACCGATAATATCACCCTCGGTCAGTATCGGCATCGCACAGCTTACATAATGTGAAGAACTGTCAACAATAGCGGAAAACTTCTGACCGCCATCGCGAAAAACGTAAAGCGCACGCGAATTTATAACGTTTTCAAGCTCGTCGGAGAGCTGCTTTTCGGCATATTCTTTGCGAGGAACACCCGAGCTTGCGATAACTGCATCACGGTCACAAATTACGACCGAGAGATTGCAGGTCTTGTGAAGTGTTTCGGCATATTGCGACGCAAATTCGGCAAGCTCACCTATGGGTGAGTATTTTTTAAAAATGACCTCACCCTCACGGTCGGTGTAAATTTCAAGAGGGTCGCCCTCGCGGATTCTCATTGTACGGCGGATCTCTTTGGGAATGACAACACGACCGAGGTCGTCGATTCGACGTACTATTCCTGTTGCTTTCATATATAAATAAATCTCCTTGTTTTACAGATTTGTACTGTTAGTATCTGCAAACAAGGGAGATTTATACTTTATGTTTGACTTTTTTAATCGATCATATTATATGATCTCTAAAAGGAATTATTGCAAAAGCTTTTACCCAATGATCTGTGAGCATTTGTTTCATCTACAGTGCTCTGATTCGTTATCAGATCTTCGGCGGCAACTCCTGTGCCGTCGCTCAGTTTATCCAATACATCGAGCGACGCATTGGCACTACAGTTTTCAATTCTTGAAAGATACTTAACATCCACCTCGCAAGTAAGCGCAAGATTCTCTCTTGAAATATTGAGCTTTTTTCTGTAATATATCAAGTTTCTTGATAGACATATTCTTGATTTCTTATCTGTTTGAATATTAAGTTTTGGCTCTCTGTACACTGCTCTGCTCCACCTTTGATAAGTTTACCCACTCATTCATCAAACCAAAGATTTTTCAAAAAAATATTCTAAAAGGGTCAATTGACCATGGAATTTTTTGTCAAAGCGAGTATAATGGTGTCATCATTAAAAAAGGAGTGTCTAAAAATGAAGACTATCAATCAAATTCCCTACAAAGCAATTTCGTCCGGTGTGGGATGTGAGTACTCTCCGGTCGTGATAACGAAAGACAACTCGGAGAACGTGTATGGTATAGCCGCACAGGATACGGATGAGAACAAGCTGTTATGCGTTAAGGAGATCAGCGCCGATAAAGAGCTTACTGTCTCTATCGTTGACACCTTGAACAGTTACAGAGTTCCGTTCGTTCATTTTCTTGACGTCGTCGATGATCTGATGAATGAGTAAAGTATTAAATTTTTTTGGGCCCCGCCGTTTAACTATTCTGACTTCTCTTTAAATTTCTTTTAGTTTACGGGATAAAACAACAAATTTTTATTTACAGGTCTTAAGGTATTCCATGCTATGCTGTTCGCCTATATTATTGGTATACGCGACAACGTCTAAGATCGCAAGATACTGCACGCCGACCTCAGCCTCAAAGTCAATGCTGAGACCTAAGGTTCCAACAGTTTTTCTGCCCGAGACCTCGGTTATGTATTCATAGTACGATCCGTTCCATTTGTAGAGATAGAGCGTACCCACGATGACCTCCGCTGTAGATTGCTTTCTTGCAATGCCAAGAGCATTTCCTGCCGTTCCAACAAACGAGATATCAACAGACATATCAGAAATGCTTGTCCACATCGGCGATACCGTTTCCTCGGGCTTTATCGCCGCGAATGCGGGAACCGAAACAGAAAATGCCATTATTATTGCAAAAGAAAGCGAGATCATTGCTTTTATTAAATTTTTTCGTTTCATTTCTCCTCCAATGTCGCATAGACATCGGCGGGTCCACTATTCATAACAAAAAAATCCCGAAAACGTGACAAAATTTTCGGGATTTTTTTGTTTTTTTTATTTATTTATTTTACACTTTCAGCGTATTCGATAAGAGTTTCAAGGTCACATTCCGTAGATAATATGTGGTATAGATACTCTCCGTCGTTCCATAATATGTGTATTTCCTTTTTGTTTACATGATCCACAACCGAGGCATCATTACCGTTGATATTGATCTGCGTAACATTTACTTCTTCGTTATCAATATGAATCTCATTTTGCACCAATAAGCGCTGTGTGAATGAAAAGAGATATTCCTCCTTCAAATAATAGTCAATAGTAATTCCAGAACTTGTTTGTGCTATCACATCCTCCCAAACACCTTCCGGAAGATTAGTTGGTTTGCGAACTTCTTCTATATACGTCGGTACAGCCATTACTTCTTGGGGTTCGGTTTCCAATGCGCCGGAATATCTTGTTTCCCCTTCCGATCCCTTCGGATCCTCGTAACCAACGGCAAAGTACTCGTCATACCACTCGACGATCGCCTTATATATCGCTTCTCTCCATTTCGGAACACATCCGATGAGAACGCCTGCGAGCGTGAGTATTATGAGTATCGCCGCCGCTACCCTTACCGATACGGTCTTTGCAAACCGCGCGTTTTCTCTTCGCTTGTATTTGTTTATTATATGTTTTTTCTTGCGGTAATACGCGGCATCAAAGTTAACGTCTGAAACGTCTGTTTCATTGAATGCCTTTACCTCTTCATCTATACACCTTGTTGCCGCCAATGCGATCAAATGGTCAAACTTATCCGAATTATTCTGCATACAGATCCTTACCTCCCATCTCCCAAAGTTGTTTTTTAGCACGCGAATATCTCTTTCTTACAAGCTCTTCGGAAATATTCAGTATTTCAGCTATTTTTTTATTGTCAAAGCCCATGCTTTTGAGTAAAACAACGTCACGGTATTTAAAATCAAGCTTGTTTATAAGTTTATAAATCCGTTCGCAATTTTCTTCGCTGATATAAATTTTATCAACGCTGGAAGAATAGTCGGGAATATCAATTTCCTCGTATTCACCCTCCTCATAATTGTATTTCAAAAGAGAACACTCATACTCGTTCTTGCGTTTTTTTACACGCAACATATTTAATACATAATTGCGGCATACTATTCCGATAAATCTGTCAATATTTCCGGAATCATGTGCCGTTTTGAATTTCTCAACGTTCTCGATTACAATCCTGATAACTTCATGTACGCAATCTTGTGCATCGTGGTGGTTTTTCAGATATTTCATTGAGATTGAATAAAGGCGTTTTTCGTACCTATTGTATAGTTCTTCCACAAATGAGCGTTCGTCATCATCAACAATGTTCAAAATTATCTGCAACATATAAAAACCTCCTGTCTTTCGCTATTTAACAAAAAATTGATAATGATCACTATTTTTCATTGTACCACAAATTTCGACATGTTTCAATGTTTTAGCAAATATTTTTTTATAAAGCGCTAATGTCAATTCTGTAATAACATAATTTGTTATCAAATAATAACTGTCTCTATCAACGTTATCTATAAAAAATGGAGCAGAATAAATTCTGCTCCATTTTTTAATTAAAATAAAATTACAAGGAACTGTGATACCAATACCACCGCGATAAGTGCTATAGGATACGTTGCCGCGTATGATGCCGCTACGTCCTCCGTTCCCGCTGTGGAGATAAGTGTTCCGAGTGCCGGTGTGCTTGTCATTCCGCCCGTGATCGAGCCGAGATTGTTGAGCAGACTGAGCTTCAGCACGTATTTTGCGAACAAATATCCGACAACAAGCGGTACCATCGTCATTATAATACCGTATACGAAATACATCGGATCAAAGTTTGCGACGAATTCCGCACCTCCGGGGATTCCCGCGCCGACGAGGAAAAGTACGAGTCCAAGCTCTCTGAACAGCTTAAGTGTACTCTGTGACGGCATAATGCTGATCTTACCTACTCGTCCGAAATGTCCGAGTATAAGGCTTGTGAGCAGGCATCCACCCGTTGTTGTAAGCGAGAAGCAGGTTCCGCTAAGTCCCTCTCCCGAGAGCGGTATCTTTATCTGTCCGATTATCGTACCGAGTACAGCCGCGAGTGAGAAAGCCGCGATGCCCATGTGGTCAAGCTCAAAAAGCTTGCCGATGGGTCCCTTTTTGCTCTCTTCGGTCTTGATGACGAGCTTCGCTCTCTCCGCTTCCATATCAGCCTTTGTCAGCTTCGGTATGATCTGAACGAAGAGAACCACTCCGATAACTCCAAAGATATACGCGATACCGTGACCAACCGAGACGAGTCCCATATATTTGGTAGCTACAGTCGCCTTTGCCGCCGAGAACGCGGGCGTTGAGGTAAGCGAGCCCGAAAGCAGACCTACTATCATTGCAACAAAGCCTTCTCTGTTTTCAATGCTCGAGCCGTATCCGATAAGGTCGCCCATATAGATACAACCGACAGCGGCAAGACCGCCTGCGAGTATTATTATAAGTCCGAGAAGCACGTAAGATTTGAAATTTCGCTTGAAATTTCCAAAGAACTTAGGTCCTGCGATATATCCGACAGAGGTTACGAACAGAACAAGACCGAGACTTTCTATGATCGAAAGTCCGCTTGAAAAATCGTACGGCTTTGCCGACCAGTCAAAAACAAGCTGCCCAAAATCGTTTACACTGAAAAGGAGTGCGCCGACGATGAGAGCGACAATAAACACGCCCGCGTCACCGAGTGATATTCCCTTTATCGTTATTCTGCCAAGCGCATATCCGAGAAAAAGTACCGAAAATACTACGAAAAGCAGTGTGGATATATTACTTATGGAAATAACTCCGCCAAAAAAACTCATTTAGATCCGCCTCTTTTCTTATCTCTTTCTTGTATAGTCGGGAAGAAGCTTCGGAGAGACCTTATCTGTTTCGATTCCGGCTTTCTCTATTTCTTTCTCAAATTTTGCAACGTGGTCAAGAGTGAGTGTACCTATTTCGGTATTCTTTGCCTTTGCAGCCGCGTTTATACCCGCATTGCGTCCGAAAACGATGATATCGAGGAGCGAATTACCCATAAGACGGTTCTTACCGTGGATTCCGCCGACCGCCTCGCCTGCGACGAAGAGATTTTCAACGTTAGTTGTCATTCCGTCGGGAGTGATGTCAAGTCCGCCGTTCTGGTAGTGAAGCGTGGGGTAAATGAGTATGGGCTCTTTGCGGATATCGATACCGTACTGACCGAACATTCTCATCATAGCGGGAATTCTCTTCTCTATTGTTCCCTCTCCGCCGATCTTTTCGATCATGGGAGTATCGAGCCATACTGCCTGACCGTTGCCTGTGTCGATTCCGTTTCCTCTTTCGCTGCACTCACGTATTACAGATGCCGCCGTTACGTCACGGGTTTCCAGCGGATGCATAAACACCTCGCCGTTTACGTTTACGAGCTTTGCTCCGAGTGAACGTACCTTTTCGGTAACGAGTGCGCCGAATATCTGTTCGGGATATGCCGCGCCTGTGGGATGGTACTGAAGTGTTTCTGCGTAAAGCAGCTTTGCGCCCGCTCTGTAACCGAGAACAAGACCGTCAGCGGTTGCACCGTAGTGGTTTGAGGTCGGGAAGCCCTGATAGTGCATTCTTCCCGCTCCGCCTGTTGCGATAACGACAGTCTTTGCCTTTGCTACGAGCAGCTCCTTAGTTTCCATATTCATAAGAACAGCGCCTGCGGCTTTTCCGTTTTCATCAAGTAT
>JAZODV010000160.1:0-9115 GCA_045597185.1 Eubacteriales bacterium | reverse complement strand
ATAAAGTTGCGGCGCCCTGCCTTCTCGCTCACGCAGTCGCGGGCTCAAACGCACGCGTGCGCGGCGTTCTCACTGCGCGACACGAAAAAATAATGTAAATTTTAAAATTTTTGAACAGATAATATTGCTATTATGTCGCGTCGTGAGTGTGTCCGAATGGCAACACACGAGCCGCGACTGCGGCAGCGACAAGGAGTGCGCGTCGGTTGAAGATGTTGCTTTAAGGTGAATGCGCGCACTACGTGATAAGCACCATACTGTCCTTCACCGATCGCGCCCGAGCGGTCGGTGAAAGATATATAAACACATCAGATATACCAAATATTTTTGAAAGTTTTTGAAGATTCTTAAGAAACTTTTTTCAAAAAGTTTCTTAAGTGGGGTGTGGGGTGAAACCCCGCACAAAAAACGCAACTCACCTATAAATCCCAATTTACCGTTCGGATACGCCGCAGATTTATTTATCTTCTTTGCGGATAACGTCCATTCCGATGTACTTCTTGAGAACGTCGGGTACGTTTACGCTTCCGTCTGCGTTTTGGTTCTGCTCGACGAGTGCGGGAAGTATTCTCGACGTCGCAAGACCCGAGCCGTTTAGCGTGTGAACGTAATCAATCTTACCGTCGGCGCGTCTGTAACGTATCATTCCGCGGCGAGCCTGATAATCACGTGCGTTCGATACCGAGCTTACCTCTTTGTATCCGTTCATAGACGGTATCTGTATCTCGATGTCGTAGGTACGAGCCATAGATGCGGAGCAGTCCTCTGCGGCAAGCTTTACCGTTCTAAAGTGGAACCCGAGTCCCTTAACGAGATTTTCTGCTTTTGTAACAAGCTCGTCAAATGCGGCATCCGAGCCTTCGGGCGTCGTGTACTGGAACATTTCGACCTTGTTGAACTGGTGTCCTCTTACCATTCCGCGCTCGTCAGAACGGTATGAGCCTGCTTCACGTCTGAAGCAGGGCGTGTAGCTTACGAGTTTCTTGGGCAGGTCAGCCTCGGTCAGTATCTCGTTTCTGTAAAGTGATGCAAGAGCCGCCTCCGCCGTCGGAAGCATATATCTTACGCGATTGTCGGTCGGGTTCTCTATCTTATAGACCTCATCGGCAAACTTCGGGAACTGTCCTGCCGTTACGCCGCACTCATATTCGAGCATGTGAGGCGGAAGTATCAGCTCATAGCCGTCGGCAAGGTGTGTGTCAATGAAATAGTTAAGAAGAGCCCACTCAAGACGCGAGCCGAGTCCTCGGTATATCCAGAAGCCAGAGCCTGACAGCTTTGTGCCTCGGTCGTAATCGATAAGTCCGAGGTCGGTGCAAAGGTCAACGTGGTTCTTTGGCTCAAAATCGAATTTGTGAGGCTCACCGAAGTAACGGAGAGGTTCGTTGTTCTCCTTACCACCCGGCTTAAGATCGCGGTCGGGAAGATTAGGCAAACAAAGCATTATACCCTCAAGCTCGGTCTCTATTGACTTGAGCTTTTCGTCGTTTGCCTTGGCGGTCTCGGACAGCTTTTTCATCTGAGCAAAGATCTCTGTCGTGTCCTTTCCCTCTTTTTTGTACTGAGGAATGAGCTTCGAGGTCTTGTTCTGCTCCGCCTTCATTGCCTCGGTCTCGGAAATGACCGCACGTCTCTCCGCGTCGAGTCTGAGAATCGCCTCGATCTCCGCCCTCGCTTCCTTTCCCTTTACTGCAAGTCTTTCAATAACTTCCTCGGGATTTTCCTTTATATATTTGATATCTAACATAATTATTGCCTTTCTGTTGCTGATTTGTTTCTGGTTTGTTTCTAAATTATATATTTTTGAAGAACTCATCGCCGCAAAGCGATTTGAGCAGCTCTTCGAGATCATCATTTGTCTCGTAACAGATCTCGATGGACTTCTTCTTTGAGGTGTAGTGTATCTTAACGTTACGTCCGAGAGCCGAACGGGAACGGTCCTCAAGCTCCTTCATATAGAGCTTTATCTGACCGAGCGAGCTGTCAAGTTCGACCATTGGCTTCTCCTCTGCCGATGCGTTAAGCTTTTTGACAAGAGCCTCGACCTCACGTACCGAAAGATCGCGTTCAGTGATCTTTACTGCAAGCGGCACAACAGCGTTTTCATCGTTTAATCCGAGAAGTGCACGTGCGTGACCTGCGGATATCTCTCCGCTTTTTAGCATTTCGGTGACCTCGTCGGGAAGATCAAGCAGTCGAAGTACGTTTGCAACAGCAGAACGGCTCTTACCTACCTGCTTTGCGACCTCTTCCTGCTTTAATCCGAATTTTTCTATAAGAGCCTCATAAGCCATAGCCTCTTCAATAGGGTTCAGATCCTCACGCTGAATATTCTCGATAAGAGCTACCTGAGCGATCTTCAGGTCGTCTCCGTCAAGTATTATCGCAGGAATTTCGTCAAGACCTGCCATTTTAGCAGCTCTCCAACGTCGCTCGCCTGCAATTATCTCATAAATACCCGACATAAGATTGTTTTCACGAACAAGTATAGGCTGCAGAACACCGTGCTCTGCAATAGAGTCGGCAAGAGCCTGCAACGCTTCGTGTTCAAAGGTCTTTCTCGGTTGGTCACGTCTCGGCTCGACGTCACCTATTCTTAATTTTTCAACGTCTCCCTTTTTTTCTTCGGGCATATTATCGTCAAGTATCGCAAAAAAATCACGACCCAGACCGCTTTGGCGCTTTGACATAAGATATTGCTCCGTCCTTTCTGTATAAACTGTCACCCGATTCGCGTTTCGCTCGGGTCTCCTCGGCATCGTTGCGTACGATTACCTTCGGCTTTGAACCGAAAGAGGGCGAATTGTCCTCAAGTAAGGAGTCAAGGCCCCTGCCAAGACCTGTTTCTTTCTTCTTCGCCGGCGTTTTTGCGGGCGATTTTTTGTTAATTCCGTTCATATTTATTATAATCAGAGTCTTTCGCTGAGCTCTTTGGCTATCGAAATGTACTCGAGCGTGGCTTTGTTGCGCTTATCGTGATAATAAACGGGTTTTCCAAAGCCGGGAGCCTCGGAAAGCTTTACGCTTCTCGATACAGCAGTTGAAAAGAGCTTGTCCGCATAATGCTTTTTTAGCTCGGTCATGACCTGAACCGACAAAAGCAGACGAGGATTATACATAGTAACGAGTATTCCACAGACCGAAAGCTTGCTGTTATACATCTTATTTATACGTTTTATCGAAATAAGGAGCTGTGAAAGTCCTTCAAGCGCATAAAATTCGCACTGCATAGGAACGACAACGCCATCACAAGCCGAGAGTGCGTTGATAGTCAGCATGCCAAGCGACGGAGGACAGTCAATAATTATATAATCGTAGTCTCCCATTACCTCCGCAAGCGCATTTTTTAGTCTGAATTCATTATCAGAGAAGTCAAAAAGGTCAAATTCCGCGCTTGAAAGCGATACATTCGCCGGAATGACCGAAAGATTCGTATAGGGAGTCTCGATTATCGCATCTTTTATAGTTGCTTCTCCGACAAGAACCTCGCGAGTGGTCTTTGTTAGGCCTCTTTTTGCGACGCCGACGCCACTCGTAGTGTTGCCCTGAGGGTCGAGGTCGATGAGAAGTGTGCGAAAGCCGATAACCCCAAGCGACGCCGCGACGTTGACCGCAGACGTGGTCTTTCCAACGCCACCTTTTTGATTGGCAAACGCTATAATTTTCGCCATTTTTATCTACCTTTCTTCTTAATATTTTCTCAATATCGGTAAATTTATTCCGATTTTATGTAATTTACGCCGTTTTTGACGTTGTTTTGCGGCGTTTCATACTCTACGCCGATCATAGTACGATTATACCATATATTCATCAATATTTCAATACAAAATTACAATATTTTTAAAGTTTTTTGTTTCACGTGAAACAAACTCAAGCTTGAAGTGTTTTTTGTTTCACGTGAAACGTTTGCACTGTGGGTTGGATTGTTTCACGTGAAACACTTGCAGCGAAAAGTCAAATCTATGAAACGGCAAAAGACGAAGACAAAAAAGCAAATCCGAAAGGCGGGAAAGAATCAAAGCGTTTTGTTTGCTTTGCGGAAATGGTGCTTTATCGATCTGCTTGTATAAGCAGTATTTGGCGTAAATGCTTGTAGGCTTCATAATTGTTTCACGTGAAACAAACAGACCGCCGAAAAAGGCGGTCTGTACATTTTAATATTGTTGTTTGCTTAAAGCGGTTTGCTTTTTATTCTGCCGTAAGCGCGCGGATATTTTTCGGGAGTGCGTGAAGTCTTACGAATAACAAAAAGCGTGCGGACGTCAGAAGTTTCAGGATCGGTATATAGCGTTTTGATTTCAACTTCGGATTCCGCGCCGAGAATTCGAAGTGCGTTTTTTGATTCTTCTATTTCGTGCTCGGCGGATGCCGATTTCATTGCAACGAAAATGCCGTTAGGCTTAACAAACGGAAGACAAAGCTCACAGAGTATTGGAAGAGCTGCAACAGAGCGTCCAATTGAACAGCTAAAGCTATCGCGGTAAGGTGAATTCTTTGCGGAAAGCTCCTCAGCGCGTCCAAAAATGGTGTTAATATTATTAAGTTCGAGCATTTTAGCGGTCTTTTTGACAAAATTCACTTTTTTTTCAGTACTGTCAAGCGAGGTTATCTTAAGGTCGGGGCGCATTATGGCAATCGGCAGGGAAGGGAATCCGGCTCCTGTGCCTACGTCAATAACACTGTAATTCTTGGGAATTACCGACGCTGCGATGACAGAATCGTAAAAATGCTTCTTTACAACCCCTTCAAAGCTTCTGATAGCCGTAAGATTGTACTTTTCGTTCTCTTCGAGTAAATGGAAGGCAAATATATAGAATTTTTCCAACTGTTCATCGGTGAGCTGTATTCCGCCGAAATCGGTAAAAACCGAATACATCAATGTCTTAAATTCAGAAATGGTAATATTTTCCATGTTTTGCTTGGCTCTCAATGAGGTCTTTTGGATGAAAGACAGTTAAGTTGTATCAGTGCGTTCTGGCGGTGCTTTCTTATAATTATATCGAGTATAAGACCGATCGCAAAGAAGATTATCGACGCAAGCGCAAGAACGGTCGAAACTATCAATGTAGGCACCTTTGCGACGTATGAGGTGTTTATATATTCTATAAGCACGGGAATAAACATACCGACTCCGCCTGCCATAAGCAATGCAGAGCAGATGCCAAAAAACGCCATCGGCTTATAGTCGCGAAACATTTTTCCTATGGTTTTCAGCACTTTAAAGCCGTCCTTGAAGGTATTGAGCTTTGACACACTTCCTTCGGGTCTGTCTCGGTACTGTATCGGTATCTCACGTATATTGAATTTTTTATCAAGTGCGTTGATGGTCATTTCGGTCTCTACCTCAAAGCCGTCGCTGGCTATCGGCATCATCTTCACGAAATCGTAACTAAATGCGCGATAACCGGTCATAATGTCCTTTATATCTCCCGAAAACAGTCTATTTATGAGAGAACGTACGAGCTTATTCCCAAAATTGTGGAACGCACGCTTGTTTTCTGTAAAGTATGTGGACGAAAGGCGGTCTCCTATAACCATATCGACCGATTCTTCAAGCACAAGACGAACCATATCGCCTGCGTGCTCTGCAGGGTAGGTATCGTCACCGTCTGCCATAATGTAGCAATCGGCGTCTATCTGACGGAACATGCTGCGGATAACGTTTCCTTTACCCTGACGGTACTCATTTCTGACAACAGTACCTTCGACAGACGAGGCTATTTCATAGGTACGGTCTGTCGAATTATTATTATAAACGTATATTACGGCATCAGGAAGCTCGGCTTTGAAGTCTCGTATGACCTTCTCGATCGTTGCTTCCTCGTTGTAGCAGGGAAGGAGTACGGCAATTTTTTTGTCTGTACAGTACATTTTTATTTCCTTTCTTTAAATTAATACCAGAATAAATACGAAATATATTCACCGATCTTCGCATTTCGAAGTACAAGAAGCGTCTGATACGAAAATGCAACGGCGATACATATAAGCAGGACAGTTCTGAGGTCGCGTTGCTTTTTGTCAGTGTCGGCATTTACGAACACCGGAAGGAAGACGAACAACGCTCCAAGACAGAGCATAAGTGAGAAGTCGGCAAAATAGCGTTGAAGTATTCCCGCGAACTGCGCGTCAAGCAAAGGTGTTATGACACCGAACGCGAAAAGCATTACGGCAGGGATAAGCAATTTATATTTTTTTAGCGTTTCTTTGAGCCTCGGTATAAGGAAAAGCGACCAGAGGAAGGGAGAATAAGCAAAAATACCGCCGTACATAGTTTCGCGTATCGTGACTCCCATATAGGTTGAGTCGAAATCGCAGTTTCTGATGAATGGGAAGGTCGAGATCAGCTTCGGAAGCTGGAAAAGATACATAAAGGCGGCAACGCCCATACGTTCCCAGACAAATCCGCGCGAGGTCATGTCGTTTGTCGTAAGATTGTAGTTTGCGCCGAAGTCAAAGGGAGACTCAAAACGCGCGTAATTATACCACATAAGACCTGCCGCAACGATGATATAGGGGAGGGCAAACGCGACAGCGTTGACGATAGAAGTCCTTGAAAATGCCCGCTTTTCCTTGAATGCCTTTATTATCTCGCCAAGGAAGAATGGGAAAAACAGGAACGAAAACAGAAGCAAATTCGGTCTGCATCCCGCGACAAGCGCCATACAAAGTGAGCCGAGAGCGAGCTTTAATACTCTCAAGCGCTTATTTGACAGCGCCGAGAGCCAGAGCGAAAGTCCTGTTACAGTGAAGGCAAGCGCCGCCATAATAGGGACGGAATACATATCAGCGTAGGATGCGATATATAGCAGACCGCTTGTGTTTACAAGCAGAAGTGATAGTAGTATATATACAATATAGGAAATGTTTTTATCGGGGAAATAGCGTTTTATGATCTGACGGACAAGACAGAAGCAACCTATCACGAAGAGTATCGCGAAAATAAATATCGCTATGTCGTTAGGCAGATCTTTTCCCGTAAGAATGTGGAAGGGAAGGTACAAAAGTAGGCAGGGAACCACACCGAAATAGACGTAATAGTGATTTCCGTAAAGCGCGGCATCCCAATAATAATACTTCTTTTGCGCTGTTCGAAGCGCGTAGTCGTATGGGTTTTCCATTTCGAGCAGGAAGTCGGGTACCTCGGTCTCAAGATAAAGATGACCGTTAAGAAAGGATTTTGCGAGCTGTTGATACTGTCCGTGGTGGGCAGAGATCAGCTTTGTAAAGTGATCGGTCGAGGCAATAAGACCGAAAACAAGGATGAGCTCAGCGATAATGACTGTCGCAGTGAACGCCGTTTGTCCCCACGAGCGTCCAAGCTTTATTTTATATACCGGGCTTGACGGACGGAGCAGATAGACGGCAAGCAGTATGGCGAGCGTCAGCGTCATTCTCGTTCCGTCAAACGAAACCGGCTTGGGCGTATTCACTGAAATATCGTTTATGACTATGCTTTTACAGTCGGTCGCCGTAAGTGTTATTTTTAGATCCTCGGTGACTCCGCGGAGCTGCATGGGAATATAGGATGTTTCGGGAACTCCGTAAAACAGCGTTCTCTTTGGCATTGACGTGATATATAGCGCGTTTGCCTTGTCGGTAGCTTCTATTTTGAGTGTGAGGTCAAGCGGTACGCCCTCTTTGTCATATCCCGTGGCGTCGACGTATATATTGTGTATCTCACTGCCAAAGCCTTTAAGCTCAAAGATGAGATTACCCCCAATGCGTATGAGCCTATACGAGCCGTCTTTAGTCTTATCCGCGCCGTCTATCTCACCGCCTGCAAGCACCGAGATGCGCCTGTATTCCGCGCTTTCTATCGATCTTGAATTGTAGACAAAAATTTCGCAAAATAGCGTAAGAACAAGACAGATTATAAGACCAAGAGCCGTTTTTCTGTGACCGTCGAGCTTTTTATGAAAATAAATCAGAGCAACGACCGCCGTAACTACCGCCGATACCGACAGATATACAAAGAAGCTTTTTAGTGTAATGACAGAAAAAAGCGCGAAAAAGTCGGAGTATATTGCCGAGAAAATAAGCACGGACAGCAACATATTTACGGCAATCAGCGTGTAAAATCGCTTCGAGGTGAGTATTTTTTTGAAATCAAAGTGCCGCCACGATGAAATGACAGCCGCAAGCAGAGAAAAAAGACATGTGCAAAGCACTAAAACTATTGGCATATAAAATATCTCCGTAAATTAAGCAAAAAATATTTTTACGATACCGAGAAGCGGAGAAGCGACCGATGCCGCCGCCGACCACCAAATAGGACCGATACGACGCTTGTCCGACAGGACGAACCACAGAACGCCAAGAAGTCCCGAAAGCGTTGAAAATACGATGAGTGTTTTCCACACAGGCTCGACGTAAAGAGCAAAGCCGGTAAAGCCTCGTGCTTTATCATAAATAAACATCGCCAAAGCCGCAGACGTACCGATAAGTCCAGAGATAGCGCATATCATTGAATTTTTGACGCACTGTCTCGGTTTTTCGGTAAACCATTGGGCGAGATAAATAAGACTTCCGATAAAATGCACCGCGCCGAGTATAATGTAGATCGTAGGTCGCTTGTCAAAAGCGAGCAGATCGAGCTTAAAAGCTTCTAAAACAACTATGAACGGAACAAGAGAAACCGGGCAGCAAAGAGTAGGAAAGGGTCTTGTAAATACACAGAAAAGCCCCGAAATAAGAAAGATGACGCCTATTTTTAAGGCTTCCTTTGTTTCGGGAACGTCAAGGAAGTGAAGTAGCTCCTTTTTCTCGTCGGGCTCAAATTGCTTTTTAGCGACAAGCACAGCCGCAAAGGCAAGCACAGCCGCGATAAAGGCAAAAACGTCGGTAAGATTTTTTACTATATTTACATCTTTAGTTGGTCTGTTCATTGTTTTTCTCTCTGTTATGTGTAGTTTTATATGAGGATCGCTCACGGATTTTGTTTTGTCTTTCAAAATTTGATTTATTGAACTGTTAGGCGCGAAGCGTTTGAAGGTTTTTGCGTCGCTTTTTTCAAAAAGCGACCGCTGCTCCAGCGCGCGTGCGCTGGTCGCCTCCGCAGAGGCGAAACTCCCCCACGGCGTGTTCTTTTTTGCCAAGCTTTTTTCTTTGCGCCTTC